>JAFGNZ010000311.1 GCA_016926755.1 Myxococcaceae bacterium
GATCTCCCGCGCCACCACGCCGAAGCCCTTGCCGTGCTCGCCGCTGCGCACCGCCTCGATGGCGGCGTTGAGCGCCAGCATGTTGGACTGGTCCGCCAGATCCTTCACCGTCTGGGTGATGCCGCCGATCTGCTGCGTGCGCTCGCCCAGCTCCAGGATCTTCTGGCGGATCTCCTCCACCTGGCTGCGGATGTCGTTCAGGCCCGCCATCGTCTGCTCGATGGAGGCCTCGCCCGAGCGGGCCAGCTCGTCGGCGCGCTCGGCCACGCTCAGCACCGCGTCCGCCTTCTGCGAGGCCAGCAGGGACGTCTGCTTGATCTCCTGCGCCGTCACCTGCGTCTCCTGCAGCGCCGCGGCCTGCCGGGACACCGTCTGCGCCTGCTCCGTGGAGGAGGAGTTGAGGTGATCCGTGGACTGCTTGAGGGCCTCGGCCGCCTGCTGCAGGTTGATGGTCACCTCGCGCAGCTTCTCCACCACCAGGCTGAAGCTGCGGGCCAGCCGCCCCACCTCGTCCCCGCTCGTCACGTGGATGGGGCGCGTGAGATCTCCGGACTCGACGATGTGGGCCGCCACGTCCGTGAGCTCGCGCAGCGGGCGCACGATGGTGCGGACGAACACCGCCGCCACCGCCACGCTGGCCGACACCAGCAGCAGCGCCAGCAGCAGCATCTCCCGGGGCATCTGCGAGGTCCGCTTCTCGATGTGATCCCTCGAGATGCCCACGTGCACCACGCCGCGCCCGCCCACCAGGGGCACCGCGACGTCGATGGCGCGCGTCTGCCCCTGCACCGTCACCACGTCCACATGGAGGATCCGCCGCGCGTCCGGCTCGATGGCCAGCTCGGCCGGGGCCACGCGGGCCTTGTTGAGCAGCGCGCTGGGCGGAGAACCCTGGAAGGTGTGGGCGAGCACCCGACCTGACGGGTCCTCCACGTAGATGTAGCGGACACCCTCCTGCACGCGGAAGGCCTCGACGAGCGGCTGGAGGGGCACATCCTTGGAGTCCGCGGAGTGCTCCACGGCGCGGGTGAACCCGAGGGCCAGCGCCGCGCCCTCACCCGCATGGGCGTTGAGCAGGCTCTCGTGCAGCCGGCGCGTGGCGACCGTCGTGAGGATGAGCGCCAGCACGGCGCTGATGCCTCCCGTCACCAGGATGAACTTGACGGAGAGCCCGAGCGAGGGCCGGAAGCGGAAGGGCAGTTTCACGAGAGCACCGCGGTCACACGTTCAAAGTCTCACCCATTGAAGCCCGTGGGCAAGGGGGCGCACCGGGGCGGCCACGATAAGGCGGCCTCATGTCGCCCCCATCACGCGGGGCTTGGAGCAGCACTGGCGGATGAAGTCCGGCATGGCCGACAGCGGCAGGGCCTGCTCGGTGGCGCCAATGTCCAGCGCGGCCTTGGGCATCCCGAAGACGACGGAGGAGACCTCGTCCTGCGCGCAGGTGACGCCTCCCGCCCGGCGGATCTCCAGCAGCCCCCTGGCTCCGTCGTCCCCCATGCCGGTGAGCACGCCGCCGCCCGCCCGCCCGCCGTACACGCGCGCCAGGGAGGCCAGCAGCAGATCGCCCGAGGGGCACGGGCCGCCGCGCGTGCGGCTGAGCCGCGCGACGCCCCGGTCGATGGTGAGATCATGCCCGTCCAGCGGGAAGTACACCTTGCCCGGCTCCAGCCGCTCCCCATCACGGACGATGGCCACGCCCAGGGGCGTCACCTGGGCGAGCCACCGCACCATGCCCGGGGTGAAGCCCTCGGTGATGTGCTGGGCGACGACCATGGGCACGGGCAGATCCTTCGGCAGCCGCGAGAGGATCTCCGCGAGCGCGGGGGGCCCCCCGGTGGAGGCCGCCAGCCCGAAGATGTCCACGCGCGCGCCCGTGGAGGGCGGCGGCGCGACGACCTCGCGCCGCGGCCGGCGGGAGACGACGGGCACGTCCGCCATGAGGCAGATGGAGTTGACCAGATCCTTGCCCCACTTGCGCAGCTCCTCGCCGGAGGCGACGTTGGGCTTGGCGATGAGCTCGAGCGCGCCGGCCCGGATCGCCTGGAAGCCCAGGTCCGCGCCCCGGTCCGCCACGGCGCTCACCACCAGGATGCGGGCAGGCGCGTCCGCCATGATGGCGGCGATGGCCCCCGGCCCGTCCAGGCCTGGCAGCAGCAGGTCCATGGTGATGACGTCCGGCCGCAGCAGCCGCGCCAGCGACACGGCCCGGTTGCCGTCTCCCGCCCGCCCCACCACCTCGATGCGGGAGTCCAAGGTCAAGAGCGTCGCCATGGTATTGACCATGGTGGGCGAGTCATCCACCACCAGCACTCGAATGGGCCGCTTCTGGTTCATGCGCGCCCTCCTCCACGGCTCATGACGTCGAGCACCACGGCCAGCAGCCGCCCCGAAGCGCACTCGCGCTTGCTGAGGAAGGCGTCCGCGCCCGCGGCGCGCCCCCGCTCCCGCCCGGTCTCATGCGTGGAGACGAGGATGATGGGCAGCTCCCGGGTCTCCGGGCGCTCACGCACCTTGCGGATGAACTCGTCACCGTCCATCTCCTCCATCTCCAGATCGCAGATGACGACGTCGTAGGTGTCCGCCAGCAGGCGCTCCAGGGCGCGCGCGCCGGTGGAGGCCAGGTGGACGGTGAAGCCGCCCGCCTCCAGCATGGCGCGGTGCAGGGCCCGCGCGGTGAGCGAGTCGTCCACCACGAGCGCCCGGCGGCTCTGCGGGGTGAGGGAGGCCGCGGGCGCCGGATCCGACACCAGCCAGCTCGGCCGGAGGATGAGCATCAGCTCGCCGCGGCTGAGGGTGGCGGCGCCCTGGTAGGAGGGCACGTCGCGCACCTCCGCCGGCAGCGGGCGGATGACGAGATCCCTGTCTCCCACCACCGCGTCCACCTCGAGCGCGACGCGCTTGCCCCCGGCGCTGATGACCATGAGCGGCTGGCCCTCGTTGGGCATGTGGGCGGCGCGCAGCCCCAGGCGTGAGCCCAGATCCACCACCGGGAGCAGCTGCCCCTTGTACTCCAGCTGGGCGCGCCGCCGCGCGATCCGCAGGGAGTTCATCCGCGTGAGCTGGGTGGCCTCCACCGCCAGCATGGGCAGGCCCATCATCTGATCGAGCACGCGCACCACCAACACGGGCGAGCTGCCCAGCTCCACGGGCAGGGTGAGCATGAAGCGCGTGCCCTGCCCCAGCGTGCTGGCCACCTCGATGCGGCCCTGGAGCGCCTCCACCGCGGCGCGCACCGCGTCCAGCCCCACCCCGCGCCCGGAGGTGTCCGTCACGTCCGCGCGAGTGCTGAAGCTGGGGCGGAAGATGAGATCACGGATCTGGTTGTCGTTCATCCGCGCCAGCTCCTCGGTGGGGACCAGGCTGCGGGACTCGGCCACCTGACGCACGCGCGCCACGTCGATGCCGCGGCCGTCGTCACTGGACTCGAGGAACAGCAGGTTGCCCTGCTGCTCGATGCGCAGGGTGAGCGCGCCCTCGTGGTGCTTGCCCGCACGCTCGCGCTCGGTGGGGGACTCCAGGCCGTGATCCACCGCGTTGCGCAGCAGGTGCACCAGGGCGCCGTTGAGCTTCTCCAGCAGCCGCCGATCCAGCGACACCTCCGCGCCCACCACGGAGAGCCGGGCCTCCTTGCCGAGCTGGCGGGACAAGTCGCGCACCATGCGCTGCAGAGGCTCGAGGATGGTGCGGACCGGCCGCGTGGTGATGGCCTTGAGGCCCTCCTCCAGCGCGTCCACGATGTCGGCCGTCTCCTCGCCATCGGAGCGCATGGCGCGCCCCACGCCGGACAGCAGCGTGCGCGCCTCGGCCGTCTCGGCCAGCAGCCCCTGCCTGGCCAGCAGCGTCACCACGCGATCCAGCTCGCGGGAGCGCTCCTCCGTGCGCAGGCGGACCTCTCGCAGGCGCTCCACCTCGCGCATCAGCGTCGTCACCTGCCGCGCGCTGACGCGCCAGCCCGCCCCGTCCGCATCCGCGCCGGCGTGGCTCTCGTCGCGCGGGGCCTCCATCGTCGGGTGCGCGCCGAACCCCAGGCCCGTGGCGGGGGTGGGCGCGGCGGCGGGAGCAGGGGTGGGTGTCGCGGGGGCGGGCGTGGGGGAGGGCGCGGTCGCCTGCTCCGGGGGTGGCGCCTCCGCGACGAGCTGGGCGAGCGCGGCGGTGTAGTCCGGCAGCGAGTCCCCCCGCCCGTCCGCGTGCGCGTGGACGCGCAGCATGAAGATGTCCAGGCCGTGCAGCAGGATGTCCACCACCGCCCGCGGCATCTGCTGGACGCTGGCGCGCAGGGGGGCCAGCGCGTCCTCCAGCTTGTGGGCGATCTCGCTCAGGTCCTGCAGCCCCAGGCTCGCCGCGCTGCCCTTGAGCGTGTGCAGGTGCCGGCCCAGGCGCACGTAGGCCTTGTTCAGCGCCTCGGTGTCCAGCCCGCCGCGCTCCAGATCCAGCAGGTCCATGGTGACCTTCTGGCAGACCTCCTGGGCCTCGGCCGCGAACCCGACGACGAGCCCCTGCAGGAGCGGATCAACGGCCATGGCGTGCTCCTGCCCCAGCGCGTGTGAAGAGGCGTGGCGGATCGATGAGGTGGACGAGCTGCTGGTCGGAGAAGACCTCGAGGATGGGCCCCTCGTCCCGCGCGCGCGCCGCCTCGACCGCGCCCACCGGCAGCCCCAGGGGGCGGGGGATGGCCTCGCAGTCCACCGCGCACAGCTCTCCATCCCCGCGCTCCACCACGAGGAGCACGGCCGGATCCTGCCGCCAGCCGTGGCCGCCCAGCAGCGACGCGAGGCTGAGGGCCGCGAGCACCTGCCCCTGGAAGCGCAGCACGCCGATGACGTGGGGCGCGGACAGGGGCACGGGCGTCACCATCCTCAGGGGGAGCGCCGCGCGCAGCGTCTCCAGCGGCAGCGCGTAGCGCTCCTCGCCCAGCGGGAACTCCGCCACCCAGTGCACCGCCTCCTCGCGGTTGGCCTCCGTCTGCTCCAGCTCGCGCAGCCGCTCCGCGCGCCGCTCCAGCAGCACGCGCAGCTCATCCTCCTGCGCCTCGTCCAGGGTCCGGGGGGTGACTTTCATTCAGCGGCTCCCAGGTTGAGGTAGGCGTCCGCGGACGCCTTGTAGAAGCGGGCCGGGAGGGACTCGGGCCCTTCGACGATCTGGTCCGGCGGCAGCTCGGCGGCCCGGGCATGGACGGCCCGCATCAGCGGGTAGGCCGCCGCGCGCGCCCCGTTGCGCTCCCGCAGCAGGGCCAGCTCCAGCAGGCCCGGGAGGTAGTCCGGGTATTGCTGCACCAGCTCCTCCAGCATGGCGGTGGCCTTGCTCACCTCTCCCTGTTCGATCCGCTCCAGGGCCTCCAGGTGGCGCCGGGTGGGCGGACTCGGAGGAGCGGGGGGCGGCCGGATGGGGGCCGGGGTGACCGCGGGGAGCCCCGTGAGCGAGGGCGCCTTCGGAGCCGACGGGAAGGCCCCCGGCAGGGGGATGGGCGTCAGCGAGGGCAGCCCGGTGCGCGAGGGCGGCTTCGGAGCCGGAGGGTGGCCCCCCTGGTGTGGCAGGGGCGCGGGGGTGAGGGCCGGCAGCCCGGTGCGCGAAGGCGCCTTGGGGGGTGGGGGGGCAGCCGCCTCGGGGTTCAGGGGGCGGTGGAAGGCCTGCAGCTCGGGAGGCCCCACGCGCACCACGCCCGCCGGGGGACGATCCACCTCCACCGTGCCCAGGAAGAGGTAGCCGCCCGGGGCCAGCGAGCGGATGATGTTGGCCACCGCCAGCTCGCGCGCCGCCAGGCTGAAGTACGTGAGGACGTTGCGGCAGAGGATGAAGTGGAACTGGCCGAGCGCTGGATCCAGCGGCGACATCAGGTTGGCCGAGGCGAAGGAGGTGACGGCGCGCACGTTCTCGAGGATGATCACCTGCCGCTCCTCGATGGGACGGTAGAGCGGGAAGAGGTGCGGGCCGGACTCTCGCCGGGACCAGGTGCCGTAGGTGGCGCGGCGGGCCGTCGCCAGGCTCCCCTCGTGGAGGTCCGTCCCCAGCACCTCGACAGGCAGCCCCGGGGGCCCGGAGGCCAGCAGGCAGGCGGCCAGCGAGTAGGCCTCCTCTCCCGTGGCGCACCCGGCGCTCCAGCCCCGCAGGCGCATCACCCCGCCGCGCGCCACCCGGGTGACCGCCTCCCGGGCAATGAAGCGGAAGTGCTCCGGGTGACGGAAGAAGTACGTCTCTCCCACCAGCGAGGCCCGCACCACCACCTGGGCGAACTCGCTGTCCGGGCGATCCAGCTCCGTCAGCAGCTCCTGCTGGGTGCGGCCCCGCGCAAGCTCCGCGCGCACCACCCGCTCCAGGGACTCTGGAGCGATGGCGTCATCGCGAAAGCCCGTTCGATCGGAGATCAGCTGCCGCGCCCGGGCGTACAGCAGCGGATCGACACCCCCCGTCATGCGCCGAGTCTCACCCCCTGCCTCAGCATCTCGGGCAAATCCCTCAGCAGGCCACGTGAGATGAAGACCCTTGGATCCAGCAGGGGCAGCGCGCGCGCGCTGGGGACGCGCAGCATGCCGACGAGCCCTTCCTTGAGGAGCCCATGCTCGGCGCCGCCCACGTTCCGATCGATGTCCGCCGCCTGGAACTCCTCGGGATCCTGTACCCGGTCCACGCAGAGCGCCAGCGGCATGCCCTCGATGTGGATGATCACCAGCATCCGCTCTCGGAGCCCCACGCGGTGCTCCAGGCCCAGCCGGCGCGCCACGTCCAGCACGCACACCGCCGCGCCGCGCAGCTCCACGTACTCGCTCAGGTAGGCCGGGCCGCCGGGCAGCGGCCGGAGCGCCGGCTGGAGCAGCACCTCGCGCACGAAGTCCAGCGGCAGGGCGAACTCCTGATCCCCCGCCGTCATCCGCAGCACCAGCATGGAGCCGGCGCTGGCGCGGCGCCGGGCGTTCTCCAGGGTGTTGGCCACCATGGACAGCAGATCCTCGGCCCGGAAGGGCTTGGCCAGGAAGGCCTCGGCCCCCAGCCCCAGGCACGCCTCCGCCCGGGACTTCTCCGAGGAGATGATGATGACGGGGACCTCCGCCATCCCCGGATCCGCCTTCATCCGCTGGAGCACCTCGTCCCCGTCCATCTCCGGCATCGACAGATCCAGCAGCACGGCGGACAGCTGCAGCCGCCCCAGCTTCTCGAGCGCCTCGCGGCCATTGCTCGCGGTGTGCAGCGAGTAATGGCCGGAGAGGATCGCCTTCTCGAGCGCGAGGATGGCGTCGCTGTCATCGACGAGGAGGAGGGACGGGAGGCTCACGGCGCGGCAAGCGGCAGGAACTGGCGAACGGTCTCGGTGAGATCGTGATGGGACACGGGCTTCTGGATGAAGGCGTTGGCTCCCGCCTCCGCGCCCCGCTGCCGCAGATCCCCGCCCTTCTCCGCGGTGAGCAGGATGACGGGGATCCCTCGCAGCTGGGCCACGGGGCTGGCGCGTAGCTCCTTCACGAAGGTGATGCCGTCCATCCCCGGCATGTTGATGTCCGCGATGACGACGCTCACCGGCACCAGCTTCAGCAGCTGCAAGGCCCGGGTCGCATCCTCGGCCTCCAGGATGCTGAGCCGAAGATTCATCAAGTAGATCTTGATGATGTTGCGAACGGTCGGGCTGTCATCCACCACCAGGATGTTATCGCTCACACCCACGGCTCCTCACGCGGGGCCACTACCGGCTCCCGCCAAAACGATGAGACTTTAGCGTGTCCGCTTCCCATGGAGAAAGCAGGGCCGGTCCATTCTTCCGCGGTCGAGCGGCGAGCGGACAGGCTTCCCGCCCCGAAGTCTACTCGCCTGCGGGGCGGGCCTCCCCTTCTGTCTGCTCGGCGCGTGGATCCACCGGGGGGGCGCCAATCGCATGGTACCCCCCGTCCACGTGGACGAGCTCCCCCGTCGTCGAGGGCAGCCAGTCCGACAGCAGGGCACAAGCGGTGCGTGCCACGCTGTCATGACTCTCCCGGGAGTTCCAGCCGAGCGGCGCCTGGCGCCCCCAGCCCTGCTCCAGGGCCTTGAATCCAGGAATTCCCTTGGCCGCCACGGTGGCCAGGGGCCCCGCGGCCAGCGAGTTGACGCGGATGCCCTTGGGGCCGAGATCCCGGGCCAGGTAGCGCACGGTGGCCTCGAGCGCCGCCTTGCATACCCCCATCCAGTCATAGATGGGCCAGGCGACGCGGTTGTCGAAGTCCAGCGCGACGATGGAGCCGCCGCCCGTCATCAGCGGGGCCACCGCCACGGCCAGCTCCTTGAGGGAGAAGGTGGAGATGCGGAACGCCGTCTGGACGCTCTCCCAGGGGGTGTTGAGGAAGTTGCCGCCCAGGGCGTCCTCGGGGGCGAAGGCCACCGCGTGCACCGCCCCGTCCACCCGGCCCCACTTCTGGCGCAGCACCTCGGTCATCGCGGAGAACTGCTCCGGCTTGGAGACGTCCAGCTCCAGCACCTCCGTGCCGGGCTTGAGGCGCTTGGCGCTCCGCTCCGTGAGGGAGCGGGCCCTGCCAAAGCCCGTGAGGATGATCTCCGCCCCCTGGGCCAGCGCATGCTCGGCGATGCCATAGGCGAGCGACTGGGGGGTCAGCACGCCCGTGATGAGGATCTTCTTGCCCTGCAACAGCATGGGGAGCCTTTCACGAGAAGAAGAAGAAGAGGAGGCCGGGCGGTTTAGCATTACTGACGGCAGGTGGGGCGTGAAACACGGGACGCCGCAGCGCGTAATGAACCGGGCCGCCAGGCCCGTGGGAGGCCCTCGGGGGGGTGAAGTTCTGCTCAAGGGGTGCATGACTCGTCCTGCTGGCCACCCTCCATCCCCCCCGCTACAAGTCCCGGAAGATCCAACAAATTGCGGCGAAAACACCCCAACCGGGCCCCCTTCCAGTAAAAGACACACCGCCATGGCGAACTTTCAGGACTCGTACCTCTCCGGCGCCAACATCGACTTCATCGAAGGGCTCTACGCCCGCTACCTCCAGGATCCCACGAGCGTGGATCAGAGCTGGCGAGAGATCTTCGAGCGCAACAATGGCGCCGGGCGCCCCATCTTCAACAAGACGCTGCTGGAGCTCCCCGCCCCGGCGCCGGCCGCCCCGGGCAAGAACGGCAAGGCCGCCGCGGCCGCGGCAGCCGCCCCCGCCCCTGTCCCCCCGCAGGACATGCTCCTGCAGGCCAGGGTGGACCAGACCATCACCGCCTTCCGGCTGCGCGGCCACCTGCGCGCCACGCTGGATCCGCTCGGCCGCCCCCGCCCTCCGCTGGAGCACGTCGCGGACCTGCCCATGGTGCGCGAGGGGCACTTCTCCACCGAGGAGCGCGGCAAGATCGTCGAGAGCGGCGCCGTCTTCACCGAGCCGCGGGTGAAGCTGGAGGAGCTGCTCACCCGGCTGCGGCGCTCCTACAGCGGCTCCATCGGCGTCGAGTTCATGCACATGCTCGACAGCGAGCGGCGGCGCTGGCTCATGCGGCACATGGAGCACAGCGAGAACCGCACGCCGTTCTCCGTGGAGGATCAGCGCCACATCCTCACCAAGCTCTCCTACGCGGAGGGCTTCGAGAACTTCCTCCACACCAAGTACGTGGGCGTGAAGCGCTTCAGCCTGGACGGCGGTGAGAGCCTCATCCCCATGCTGGACGCCATCCTCGAGGTGGGCGGGGGCATGCAGCTCAAGGAGGTCGTCATCGGCATGGCCCACCGCGGCCGCCTCAACGTGCTGACGAACATCCTCCACAAGAGCCCGGACGAGATCTTCAGCGAGTTCGAGGGCCCGGCGGACCCGAAGGCCTACATGGGCCGCGGGGACGTGAAGTACCACATGGGCTTCTCGTCGGATCACACCACGCGCGGCGGGGCCCGCATCCACCTGTCGCTGGCCTTCAACCCCAGCCACCTGGAGGCGGTGGATCCGGTGGTGGAGGGCCGCGTGCGCGCCAAGCAGGATCGCAGCGGGGACACGGAGCGCACCCGGGTGATGCCGCTGCTCATCCACGGGGACGCGGCCTTCATGGGCCAGGGCGTGGTGGCCGAGACGCTCAACCTGTCACGCCTCAAGGGCTACGAGACGGGCGGCACGCTCCACGTCGTCATCAACAACCAGGTGGGCTTCACCACGGATCCGCACGACTCGCGCTCCTCCATCTACGCCACCGCCATGGCGCAGATGCTGGACGTGCCCGTCTTCCACGTGAACGGGGACGACGCGGAGGCCTGCGTCCACGTGGCGCGCCTGGCCGCGGAGTTCCGGCAGATCTTCAAGAGCGACGTCGTCATCGATCTCATCTGCTACCGGCGCTACGGGCACAACGAGGGGGATGATCCCTCCTTCACCCAGCCGAACATGTACGAGCTGATCCGCAAGCAGCCCACGGTGCGGCAGCTGTACGCCAAGGCGCTGGCCGAGCGCGGCCGCATCTCCGCCGAGGAGTCCGAGGCCATCAAGCAGGCCTGCCTCAAGGAGTTCGACGAGGCGCTCACCCGCATCAAGCAGGCGCGCCAGTTCAAGGAGCCCAGCGCGCTGCAGGGCCTGTGGACGCCCTACCAGGGCGGCTCCACGAAGAACGCGCCGGAGGTGCCCACCGCGGTGGACAAGGGCCTGCTGCGCGAGGCGCTGCGCAAGCTGGCGGACGTCCCCGCGGGCTTCAACATCCACCCCGTGGTGGAGCGCACGGTGCTCAAGAAGCGCCACGCCATGCTGGAGAGCCAGGAGCTGCTCTGGTCCGAGGGCGAGTCGCTGGCCTACGCCACGCTGTTGAGCCAGGGCTACACGGTGCGCCTGTCCGGCCAGGACTGCGAGCGCGGCACCTTCAGCCACCGCCACTGCGTACTGCACGACGTGAAGACGGCCGAGCGCTTCGTGCCGCTGGAGCAGTTCCGCACCGGCCGCGCCACCTTCCAGGTCTACAACAGCCCGCTGTCCGAGATGGGCGTGATGGGCTTCGAGTACGGCTACAGCCTGGACGTGCCGGACGGGCTGACGATCTGGGAGGCCCAGTTCGGCGACTTCGCCAACGGCGCGCAGATCATCATCGACCAGTTCATCGCCGCCGGGGAGAGCAAGTGGCGCCGGCTGTCGGGGCTCACCCTGCTGCTGCCCCACGGCTACGAGGGCCAGGGCCCGGAGCACTCCAGCGCCCGCCTGGAGCGCTTCCTCAGCCTGTGCGCCGAGGACAACATGCAGGTGTGCTACCCCACCACGCCCGCGCAGATCTTCCACCTGCTGCGCCGCCAGGTGGTGCGCCCCTACCGCAAGCCGCTGGTCATCATGTCCCCCAAGAGCCTGCTGCGCCGCCCGGAGGCGGTCAGCAAGCTGGACGAGCTGGCCACGGGCCGCTTCCAGGAGATCATCCCCGACCGGAAGGAGGTGGCGCCCGCCGGCGTGACGCGGCTGCTGCTGTGCTCCGGCAAGGTGTACTACGATCTCGTCAAGGCCCGGGACGAGCAGCAGGCCTGGAACATCTCCATCGTCCGGGTGGAGCAGCTCTACCCGTTCCCCTTCGACGCGCTGGCCGGCCTCGTCTCCAACATGCCGAAGCTGACCGAGCTCTTCTGGGTCCAGGAGGAGCCGCGCAACGCGGGCGGGTGGTATTTCATGTTCCCCCGCCTGCATGACATGGCATCCTCCCGCGCCAGCGGTCCCGTGAAGGTCGGCTACATCGGGCGGGCGGAGGCCGCCAGCCCAGCCACCGGCTTCACCAAGACCCACGACTACGAGCAGCACCTCATCGTCGAGGAAGCCATCCTCCGAGGAACCAAGAATGGCCGTTGAACTGAAAGTCCCGCCCCTGGGCGAGTCCATCACCGAGGCCGTCGTCGGCAAGTGGAACAAGAAGCAGGGTGACACCGTCGCCGCGGATGAGCCGCTCGTCGTGCTCGAGACGGACAAGGTCACCATCGACGTGCCCTCCCCTGCCGCCGGCGCGCTCGCCAGCATCTCCTTCCAGGAGGGCGACAAGGTCCGCGTGGGCGAGGTGCTCGGGCTGATCGACGCCAATGGCGCCGTGGCCGCGCCTCAGCCCGCCGCCGCCGCCCCGGCCCCGGCTCCCGCCGCCGCGCCCCCGCCGCCCGCCGCCCCCGCGACGGATGCGCGCATCACGCCCACCGCCCGGAAGATCGCGGAGGCCAACAGGCTGGACCTCGCGGGGCTCCAGGGCTCTGGCGCGGGCGGCCGCATCACCAAGGAGGACGTGCAGGGCCAGCTCAGCCGGGGCGCGCAGGCGCCCACCCCGGCGCCCGTGGCCCCGCCGGTGCCCTCGGGCCCGCGGCCCAACGCCGCCCGCGAGGAGCGCGTGCGGATGACGCCGCTGCGCAAGCGCGTGGCCGAGCGGCTCGTCCAGGCGCAGTCCACCGCCGCCATCCTCACCACCTTCAACGAGGTGGACATGGGCGAGGTGATGGCGCTGCGCAAGAAGTACAACGAGAAGTTCCAGGCCAGGCACGGCGTGAAGCTGGGCTTCATGAGCTTCTTCGTCCGCGCCTCCATCGAGGCCCTCAAGGCCTTCCCGCAGATCAACGCGGAGATCGAGGGCGAGGACGTCGTCTTCAAGCGCTACTACGACATCGGCGTGGCGGTGTCCGGCTCGCGCGGCCTGGTGGTGCCCGTGGTGCGGGACGCGGACACGCTGTCCCTGGCGGAGCTGGAGAAGCAGATCGGCGACTTCGGCGCGCGCGCCCGCAACGACAAGCTCACCCTGGCGGAGCTGCAGGGCGGCACCTTCACCATCTCCAACGGCGGCATCTTCGGCTCCATGCTGTCCACGCCCATCCTCAACCCGCCGCAGTCGGGCATCCTGGGCATGCACAACATCGTGGAGCGGCCGGTGGTGAAGGACGGGCAGATCGTCATCCGCCCCATCATGTATGTGGCGCTCTCCTACGATCACCGACTGGTGGACGGCCGCGAGGCGGTGCAATTCCTCGTCCGTGTCAAGGAGTGCATCGAGGATCCGGAGCGATTGCTGCTCGAGGTGTGAGGCAAAGCGCACCCAATGAGCAGGCACGGCTGGACTTGGAGTGCACAGGCCCACTACAACCAAGGGGCCTTCCGGTAGTCGGGGGGCTGAAGAACCGGGAGGCTCCGGCGCCCCCCGTTACGAAGGAAGCAATATGGCAACTGGTACCGTGAAGTGGTTCAACGATGCGAAGGGCTTCGGTTTCATCACGCAGGACGGGGGTGGCGAGGACGTGTTCTGCCACCACACTGCCATCAACATGGATGGCTTCCGCACCTTGCAGGAGGGACAGAAGGTCCAGTTCGAGGTGACCCGCGGCCCCAAGGGTCTGCAGGCCCAGAACGTTCGCGCCGTCTGAAAGCAGCCCCGAGCCACTCCTCACGGACTGGCGAGTCATCGAGGCCCGGCTCCCCTCAAGGGATCCGGGCCTCTCCTTTTTCCAGCGGGCCTACAGGTTCTTCTGGAAGTAGCCGAGCACCCACTCGTACTGGCGCTGGGTGACGAGCGGATCCGGCACCATGTGCGTCAACCCGCTGAGCGGCAGCAGATCATGCGGCTTCCCCGCGAGGAAGAGCGCGTGGGAGAGCTTGAGGGTGTGGAAGAAGTAGACGTTGTCGTCCGCGGTGCCGTGGATGAGCAGCAGCTTGCCGATGGGCTTGTTGGGCTCCCGGGCGTAGGTGAGCAGGGAGCTCTTCTCGTAGGCCTCGGGGTGCTCCTGGGGCAGCCCGAGGTAGCGCTCGGTGTAGTGGGTGTCGTAGTCCAACCAGTCCACCACGGGCGCGCCGGCCACCGCGGCCTTGAAGACGTCCGGGCGCTTGAGGACGGCGAGCGCGGCCATGTAGCCGCCGAAGCTCCAGCCCTCGATGCCCACGCGGCCCATGTCCATCTCCGGCACCTTCTGCGCCAGGGCCTGGAGGGCGGCGATCTGGTCATCCAGCGTGAGGGTGGCGAAGTCGTACTTCACCGCGCGCTCCCACGCGGCGGTGCGCAGCGGGGTGCCGCGCCCGTCGAACTTGACGACGATGAAGCCCTTGTCGGCCAGCCACTGGTTGAGCAGGTTGCCCGCCATGCCGTGGCTCACCACGGTGGTGCTGGGGCCGCCGTACACCTTGACGACGACGGGCAGCTTCACGCCGGGCTTCATGTCCCTGGGGCGGATGACGGTGGCGTGGAAGCCCTCCTTGCCCACCTGGAAGAACTGCACGTTCGGGGTGAAGGGCGGCTCGGCGGCCACGGAGGGCAGCTCGCCCACGCGGGTGCCGTCCGAGCGCAGCACCTGGAAGCGCGGCATGGTGGCGTCCGTCTGCGAGAGGGCGATGATCAGCCCGCCCTGCTTCGAGACGGAGACGGGCACCTCATAGGCGGGAGCCGGCGTGCCGGTGGAGATCTTCTCGGGCGCGCCGCCCTCCTTCACCCGCCAGAGGTAGCTCTCGGGGGGGTTGCGATCGCCGTAGAAGTAGAGGGTGCGCTCCTTCTCCACCAGGCGCGCCATCCCCCGGAAGCCCGCGTCGGGCTTCACCCAGGAGCGCGCGAGGCTGCCGTCCGCGTTGCGCAGCTCCACCTCGGGGCCACCGTTGCGCTCGGTGTACCAGAGGAAGCCGCTGCCATCATCGAGCCACCGCGGGAAGGCCTGATCCAGGTTGATCCACGCCTCATCCTTCTCCGTGAGCAGCAGGCGCGTCTTGCCGGTGCGGGGATCCACCGCGAGGAGCTGCTGCTCCGTCTGCGTGCGGTTCTGCACCAGCACCGTCAGCGGTCCGCCCTTCTGCCACGCCACGGTGGCCAGGTACGGGTAGGCCTTGGCGTCCCAGTTCACCCACACCGTCTTGCCTCCGGTGATGGGGGTGATGCCCAGGCGCACCACGGCGTTGGCCTTGCCCGGCCGCGGATAGGGGAAGGTGTTGCCGCCGCGCTCGGGGTGCATCACGTCGACGATGGTGAGCTTCTCCACGCCGGAGGTGTCGGACTCGGTGTAGGCGAGGTGCTTCGCGTCCGGGCTCCACCAGAAGCCGGAGTAGCGCGACATCTCCTCCTGGGCGACGAACTCGGCCAGGCCGTGCGTCTTCTCCTCCGTGCCGCCCTTGGTGACGCGCTGCTCCTTATTGGTGGCCAGGTTGATCCGGTACACGTCCTGGTCCCGCACGTAGGCGATCTGCTTGCCGTCCGGGGAGAAGTGCGGGTCGATGACGCCGGGGCCCGTCTTCAGCTCCGTCACCTTCCCGGTGGAGCGCTCGACGAGATAGAGCCTGCCGGAGAGGCTCACCAGGATGCGCTCCCCGTCCTCGGAGAGATCAAAGGTGGTGAAGCCCCGCGAGCTCACGCGCATGCGCTCGCGCCGGGCCTGCTCCTCCACGGTGAGCGTCTCCTCGGCGCCCTTGAGGATGGACTCGGGGGTGAGCAGCTCCTTCGCCGTGCCCGTGGCCACCTCGAAGGCGAAGAGCACCTGCGTGGCGGAGGTGGGCTGGGCGCGCAGGAAGAGGATGGTCTTCTCGTCCGGGGTGATGCGCGACCTGCCGGGACGGCCGCTCATGAAGCGGCGGGTCTCGGAGAACTGTCGGAGGAAGGTGTCTTGCTTCCGTTCGGTCATGGGCTTGGGGGAGGCGGTCTGGGCGAAGGCCGGGAGGCTCGCGAGGAGGAGCACGGCGGCGGCGAGGTGGCGCATGCGATGCTGGGGGCCTGACGAGGCACCCTCTCCTTTCACATCTGGGGGGCGCGAAGCCTACACTCCCCGGCCTCACGCATCCGGTGGGAAAGCACGAACCCGGGAGGTTATTCCCCGATGGGCCCAGAAGCGCCGCTCCACCTGCGCCTCGCCGGCGTCATCCGCCTGTCGCTCGGGGGAGGCCGGGGGCCCACGGATGCCTATGTCTTCGATCCGCACCGGCTCGCCCTGCCCTCCTGGGCGTGCGCGCTCGGGGAGGCAGGGGCCCCCGCCCTGCTGGTGAGCCTGGACCGGCACCTGGATGTGGTGCCCCCTCGCCGGCCCGAGGCCGTGCCGGACCGGACCGCGGGGCTGCGGGCGCTGGATGAGCACGCGCGGTGGGAGCTGGACGTGCGCAACTACGATCACCTCCTCGCCGCCATGGAGGCGGGGCTGGTGGGGGATGCGCTCCTCATCGCGCGGGCCCGGCCCCGGGGCTCGTTCACGGGGGACGTCTATCAGGACACGCGGGGACGGGAGCACCGGCTGGTGGTGGTGCCCACGGTGGACCGGGCCGCGGAGGCGTTCCGGGCCCCGGCGCCAGGTGACGCGGTGCGCGAGGTGCTGGAGCGCGCGGAGCGGGTGCTGCTGGACGTGGACCTGGACTGCTTCACGACTCCGAGCGACGCGGATCCGACGACGGTGCTGCCGTGGCCACGGAGCGTCATCCGCGAGTTCCTGCTGCCCGAGGGCTCCGGGCCGTTCTGGGACGCCGTGCTGGGGAAGGCCGTGGCGCTCACGCTCGCGCGGGAGCCGCATCACTGCGGTGGGCTGCTGGCCTCGGGCGAGCTGTTCCGGGACGTGGCGCAGGTGCTGTTCCGCGAGCTGCTCCAGGCCGAGCCCCCGTGAGCCGGCGGCCTCATCACCGCAGGGGCTCGCTCAGGATGCTCGGCCGGTACTCGGTGATCTGCCCGCCGCTGAACGTGAAGCGCTGCCCCACCGGCGGCGCCGTGTCGTTGAGCACGTAGCCGAAGTCCACCCGGAACGGGAACACGTTGAACTGAGGGAAGAGGAAGCGGATCCCCACCCCCACCGTATGCACCACCGTCGGCCCCCGGTCGAACGCCGAGCCCGCGTCGTAGAACAGCACCCCGCCCAGGTGCAGCGTGTGGAAGACGAACGGCGCCGTGCGGTACTCCACGTTCACCAGCAACAGTCGCTTCCCCGTGTACGCGTCCTGCCGCGTCCCCCGCAGCCCGTTGGCTCCGCCCAGCAGGCTCACCCGGTCGAACAGGTCATCGAGGTTCACGTCCACCAGCCCGCGCGCCACGAAGCGCCCGCCCAGCACCTTCGACGACACCTGGTGCACCTCCGCCGCCCAGTGCCGGTTCGTCCACCCGGCCCCCTCCCCGAGCGCCCGGCGGATGGCCCCTCCCACCGCCACCGTGGTCAGCGCGTCCCCCCACCGCCACCGGTAGCGCCCCGCCACGCCCAGCTCCGCGTAGTGCGCCGCCGACGCAAAGGCCGGAGGCGCGTACCGGACACCCGCCACCACCGAGTGGCCGAGCTGGTAGTCCTCCGAGAGCGCGTACGAGTCCACGTCCCGCATCACCTCGTAGCGGGCCTCGTACGCGGACACGGAGAGCGAGGCGTAGATGGCGTCCTCGCTGCGCGGCAGGTGGTTGGCCTTCAGCCACTCCCGCTGCGCCTCATCCAGCGGAGCCTCCGCGGGCGCCGCGTACCCGCGGTGGTACGCCGACACGCCTCCCGTCACGTTGGCCTTGTAGTACTCGCCATGGGAGCGCGTGTAGCCCGCGCCGCCCGACACATCGCGCGTCTCATAGATGTAGGGTACCGGCGCGCCCTCCGGATACGGGAGCTGCCACACCTCGGTGCCGCGGAACACCCGCGTCGTCGCGATGTTCCAGCTCGCCGAGGTGGAGAAGCTCCACGGCGTGGACAGCGAGTAGAGCGGGCGCTGGAGCGTCACCGTCCCCCGCGTCCCCTCCGGCTTGCCGCTCTCCCGCCCGAGGATGAGGGAGGCCGTCTCCCCGAAGTACCAGCGGCTGCCCCCCACGCGCCGGTTGATGTACGTCTGCCCGAAGCTCATCGTGTCCGGGCGCAGCAGGAAGTCCGCCGCCAGCCGGTGGTTGAGGCCCAGGAAGTTCGCCTCGGTGCCCTGCAGCCGCAGCTGGCGCAGGAACGAGCCCACCACCTCCCAGTCCTGGTTGAGCCGCAGCGACCACAGATCCTTGGTGATGATCAGCAGCGCCACGCCACCAGGGGCCTCGCCCTTCACCGGCACCGCGCGCACCGCCGAGAAGATGCCCAGCCGGCGCAGGTTGCGCGCCGTCTCCTCCGCCAGCTCGGCCGAGTACGGCGCCCCGGGCTCCAGCAGCACCTCTCGGAGGATGACCTGCTGGCGCGTCCTCGCGTGGAAGATGTTGAGGAAGTTGGGGTACGGATCGCTCCGCGCCACCACGTCCTCGGCCGCGACGAGCACCGCCTCCAGCCGCTTGCCCTCGGGTGAGGGCTCCACCTCGCGCCCGTGCTGCGCGAGCCCCCACGCGACGAGCGCCTCCTCGTACCCCCGCGCCGAGGGAGGAGCGACCTCCGCGGTCTCCGGCTCTGGCGTCGTCGCCATCAACGGCGCGACCAGCAAGGTGAGCAGCGCGAGCGGCACGCCCTCATCTTGTCACGCGCTCCTGCGCGCGGTGCAGGAGGAGCTCGCGGCGGACCTCCCGCGCGCCATCAAGGCCAGCTGACCTGCTCTTCAAGCCGCCCTGGCCCTCCTGGTGAAAGGAAATGTGCGCACCCTCGCGTGCCGCCCGAGTCAAGGCCCTCGTAACGCACCGCGGCCAATGCTTGCTGGAGGCCGTATTTCCGGGACTTGGCGCCCGCCCTGCCATCCTCGCTCTCTTGGGGGAGTGAACGGAGGGTGGTAGGGTACCCCCAGGATTGGCATGGTGCCGCGAGGTGCGGCGGGGAAGCACATGATCGAAAGCGACGCCTCAGCTGGGGGCGCGCCACCCACCGCGGTGGATCCCCTGCTGGGCAAGGTCCTCAACGAGCGCTTCAAGATCCTGGAGGCGCTCGGCTCCGGCGGGATGGGCCGCGTGTACAAGGCCATCCAATCGCCGCTGGATCGGCTCGTCGCGCTCAAGATCCTCAACCCCCAGTACGGCCAGGACAAGGATCCGGGCTTCCAGCGCCGCTTCTTCTTCGAGGCCAGCGTCACCGCCAAGCTGCGCCACCCCAACACCGTCACCGTCATCGACTACGGGAAGACCGACGACGGCATCTACTTCATCGCCATGGAGTACCTGGAGGGCCAGACGCTCTCCCAGCTCCTCACGCAGACGGGGCCGCTGGCGTGGCCCCGGGCGCTCAACGTGGGGCAGCAGATCGCCCGCTCGCTGCGCGAGGCGCACAAGATCGGCCTCATCCACCGGGACCTGAAGCCCGCCAACGTGATGATCCTCAACCAGGAGGCGGATCTCGACGTGGTGAAGGTGCTGGACTTCGGGCTGGTGAAGTCCTTCATGCCCGACGGCGGCTCCTTCCCCGAGGACGTGTCGCTGACGCAGAACGGCGTCATCCTCGGCTCGCCGCAGTACATGGCGCCGGAGCAGGCGCGCAACATCTCGGATCCGCGCAGCGACGTGTACTCGCTGGGCGTGGTGCTCTACCAGATGCTGGTGGGGCGCCCGCCCTTCCATGCCGATCAGGGCATCGACATCATCGTCAAGCACATCAACGAGCCGCCGCCGGCCTTCGGCGCCGTGTGGCCCACCCACACCATCCCTCCCGAGGTGGAGGCGCTGGTGATGAAGTGCCTGGCCAAGCGCCCCGCGGACCGCTTCGACTCCATGGACGCGGTGCTCGACAGCATGCGCCGCGCCATGTCCTCCGCTGGCGTCAGCGGCGTGCTCTCGGGGCCGCATAGCTTCGTCATCAGCCCGGGCAGCGGGCCGTACAGCGGCCCCATCCCGCCCGCCACCGCGCCCTCGCCCTCGGGCGCCGCCACGATGTCGCTCGACATCGCGGTGGATGAGCCGGGGGCGAGCAAGCGGCGCAACTCCCTGCCCATGCTCCTGCTGGGCGGCGCCGTGCTGCTCGGCGTGGGCGTGGCCCTGGTGCTGGCCCTGCGCTCGCCCACGAAGCCGCCGCCGGACCTGACTCCGCCTCCCGCCCACCCCCCCGTGGCCATCGCCACGCCTCCCCCCGCCCCCGCCGAGCCCGAGAGTGACGAGGAGATCCTCTCCCCCGAGGATCTCCCTTCGCTCCCGGAGAAGGCCCCGGAGGAGCCCACCCAGGCGCTCGTGCGCTTCCTGATCACCAGCGAGCCGAGCGGCGCGCGGGTGACGTACGCCGGAAGGAACAGGGGGCAGACGCCCTTGGAGCTGAAGGTCCCCGCGGGCGCCTCGGGGAAGGCCCGCGCCGAGCTGACCTTCGACCTCGGGGGCTACTCGCGCGCCACGGTGATGGCCGAGGGTCAGGGCCCAGAGGTTCGTTTCAAGCAGAGACTGAAGAAGAAGAGCTCGAGGCCCCCCAAACCTTCGGGCTCTGATGGCTACAAGGACGATCCCTACCAGTGAAAATGCCCGGAGTCTTCAAGCGAGCGGGCCTCCTCGTGCTGTGTCTGTACGCGGGGGCGGCCCTGGCCGACGAGCGCCTGGAGGCGCGTCGCCACTTCCGTAACGGCATGAGCCTCATCGCCCAGGGTCAGTTCGACAAGGGCATCGCCGAGCTGCAAGAGGCCTACGCCATCAAGCCGCACCCCAACGTCCTCTTCAACATCGCCCGCGCGTACATGGACGCGGGCAGGGCGGGGGAGGCGCTGGAGTGGTACCGGCGCTACCTCGCCGCCAACCCGCCGGACGCGGAGACGGTGCGCGCCACCATCGCGCGCCTGGAGACGACGGTGGGCACGGACGCGAGCGCCACCCCCGCCGAGCCCGCCCCCGCCCCCTCGCAGCCCAAGGTGCTCGCGGCGGACGCGCAGGCCCTGGCCGCGCTCGTCGAGCGGCTGGAGAAGGCCATCGCCCGCGCGGAGTCGCTGCCCGTCACCCAGGGCACCACCGACCTGCCCGCGACGGCCCTGGGGCCCTCGCTGCCCTCCGGCCAGCCGCTCGTGGTGGCCGCGCCGGAGGAGGACGTGGGCGCGGTGCCCTACGAGGAGCGCGTGGTGACGGCCAGCCGCCGCGCCCAGTCCTCGCTGGAGGCGCCCAACGCCACCACCGTCATCACCGCCGAGGACATCCGCCTCTCGGGCGCCAGCAGCCTGGTGGAGCTGCTGCGCCGGGTGCCAGGCGCGGACGTGATGATGATGGGCGTGGGCAGCGCCAACTTCTCGCTGCGCGGCTTCAACCAGCGCATCGCCAACAAGGTGCTCGTCCTGGTGGACGGCCGCCCCGAGTACCAGGACTTCCTCGGCATGACGATCTGGTCCAGCCCGCCGCTGGGGCTGGAGGAGATCGAGCGCATCGAGGTGATCCGCGGGCCCGGCAGCGCCCTGTACGGCGCCAACGCGATGCTCGGCGTCGTCAACATCATCACTCGCGCGCCGGGCGTGGGGAAGCGGCAGATCCACGCCCGGAGCGGCGGCGGCAACACCGTGGCCGGCTCCTTCGTCAGCTACGGCGCCGCCAGCGCCCTGCGCTACCGCCTGTCCGTGGGCTACGGGCAGATGGACAAGTGGAGCCTGGACTACGAGGCGGATCGGCCGGACATCGTGGTGCGCGGCCCCAGCACGCAGCTGGGCTACCAGGGCGCCCGCGGCAACCTCTCCACGGAGATCTCCTTCGCGCCGGGGATTGAGATGGCGGTGTCCACCGGCGTCCACCGCTTCAGCAGCGAGTTCTACCCGCTGGGCCTGCTGCGCAACTTCTACCTGGACGGGCTCACCGCGTACGGCAAGGCGGATGTCAGCCTGGGGGCCTTGAAGCTGAAGACGTTCTGGAACCACCTGGGCGGCAACGCGGGGCCGCAGTACGAGCCCATCGGGCAGCGCTCGCTGGCCACCCACGTCTCCTCCCACATCTTCAACGGCGAGGCGCTCTTCAGCAAAAGCTTCGAGCTGGCCGGTGAGCACCTGGTCAACGTGGGCGTGGAGGGGCGCCTCAAGCGCGTGGGGTGGACCTACATCCTCGGGGTGAAGGAGGAGTTCCACGCGGCGGCCTTCGTGCAGGACGAGTGGCGGCCCATCGAGCCGCTGCGGCTGGTGGCCTCCTACCGCATGGACCGGCACCCGCTGCTGGACGGGGGCAAGCCGGGCCTGGCGCACTCGCCGCGCCTGTCCGCCATCTACATCCCCCTCGAGGGCCACGCGTTCCGCGTCAGCGGCGCCTCCGCCTTCCGCGAGCCCACCTTCCTGGAGAGCTACATGCACCTGCTCGTCCCCGCGGCCGGCGTGCCCGGGGCCAGCGCGCTCACCCTGGGCAGCCAGACGCTGAAGCCGGAGCAGCTCGTGGCCTTCGAGCTGGGCTACCGGGGCGAGGCCCCCACCCTGGGCATCGACTGGGACGTGGCGCTCTACCAGAACACGGTGACCAACCTGATCGGCCTGTCCGCGGTGCAGCGGCTGCCGGCCGGAGAGTCCTTCCACGAAGAGAGCGGCACCTACCTGGTGGGCCGCTCCTTCTTCCAGAACGAGCGGGACACCTACACCTCCCGGGGGGTGGAGCTGGGCGCCTCGCTGGCCCCCATCGACGGCCTGGGCATCAAGCTCAGCGCCGCCTTCCAGGACGTCACTTCGGAGGGCGAGGAGGAGCAGTGCGGCCCGTGCCGCCAGGCCGCCGGCATCAAGCTCTTCGGCGGGGTGACGTACCGCACGCGCGCGGACCTCGAGTTCGGCGTGGACGCGGCCTTCACCTCGGGCACCACCTGGATCGAGCGCGAGCCCGCGGAGACGGACCCGACGAGCATCGCCCTCATCCCCTATCAGCTGGGCGGCTACACCGTCCTCAACGCCCGCGTGGGCTACGAGATCATCAAGGATCGGCTCACGGCGGCGGTGGTCGGCTCCAACCTGGGCCCCGCCCACTCCCAGCACCCCTTCGGCAACCGCGTCCAGCGCCGCATCTACGCGACCCTGACGGTGACCCCATGACGAGAACCCTCCGCTCCCAAGGCCGGCTCCTCACGGGCCTGACGCTCGCCACCCTGCTCACGCTCGGCTGCGAGCCGCCGGAGGTGGTGTCCACCCAGGATCGCCAGCAGCGGACCCGGGCCGCGCGCATCGAGGGCAATGTCATCGTCCAGGGCAGCGCCCGCGGCAACGCCGTGGTGTTCCTCTACGCCGCCGAGCGCCCGCCACCGCCCCAGGGCAGCGGGCGCCCCGTGGCCTTCGCCCTCATTCCCAAGGAGGAGCTCTTCGGCTCGGACCTGGACACGAAGTCCACCGGCCCCTTCGCGGCGCCCTTCACCTTCCCGCTGGTCTCCCCGGGCAGGTACCTGCTGCGAGGCTTCATCGACGTGGACACGTGCCGCGCCGGCAAGGAGCCCTGCCACGGCCCGGACTTCATCCCCTGGTTCAACGTCACCGCCGAGCCCAACGTGGGCGACGTGCCGGGCGCAGCGGTGGATCCGCAGACCCTGGCGCCGCGCGTGGTGGAGGTGCGCGAGGGCGAGGACGGCACGCCCCTGCCCGTGCTGGGCGTCTCGGTGAGCTTCTCCGAGGCGGCCGCCCTGCGCGCGGACCGCCCCTCCTTCGTGGTGGAGGGCGCCACGCCGATCGAGCTCAACGGCGGCGTCAAGACCTTCAAGCTCCGCGCCGCCCCCATGCCCGACGTGAACCTGACCGCGCCCGTCTTCCTCGTGCGCTTCATGGACGAGGACCGCGACGGCGCGCCGGACGACACCAACAAGGATGGCATCCCGGAGCTCTGGCCGCGCGTGGTGATCCGCAAGCTCGCCAACGGCGGCGGCATCGCCGAGGAGAACGATCTGGACAACAATGGCCAGCTCGACGCGAAGGGCGTGGAGTACACCCCCCAGGTAGGCACCTCGGATGGCGAGCCGGATCTCGTGGTGCTCGCCGCGGGCCTCGTGCCCACCACGTTCCTCCCCGAGCTGATCGACAGCAGCACGGGCCAGCCGCGCATGGACGCGGTGATCCCAGCCTCCGAGCTGACCGTGGCCGTCCGCCCGAGCGCGATCAACGCGCGCGACCCGAGCAACCCCGTGACCCTGGCGGGGCTGCCCGCCGGGCGCTACGCGGTGATCGTCATCCAGTCCACCGGCCAGGTCTGGCGCGTGCCCAACGAGCTCTCCCCAGAGCTGCCCGACCTCGGCCTGCCCAAGGTGGAGAGCCAGGGTTTCTCCCTCCAGGTCCCCTCAAGTCCTTGATCTCACAGGCCTTCCCTCGGATGCCCCTGCACCCGACCCGGTTTCGGAACTTCTTCCAGACTTTCTGGTTTGTCAGCCTTCACTTCGTTTTGACATCCAGCCGGGATTCCTGCATTATTCCGTCTGTGCAGTTCAGGGGACACTCCTGAACGAGGGAAGGATCCATGAAGGCCGGAACGCTCTCCTCAGTCGCAGCTATCTCAATTCCTCGCCCCGCCGTGGAGTCGGTACGACCCGTGCTGAAGGCCGCTACGGGGACGCCTCAGCGCGTCCTGCTCGTCGATGACAGCCGCTCCATCCGGACGCTGCTGAAGATCTACCTGATGGCTCGGAACTTCGAGTACGTCGAAGCCGAGTCCGGAGAAGAGGCCCTGAAGGTGCTGGAGCAGGGCTCGGTGGATCTGGTCCTGACGGACTTCAGGATGGAGGGGATGAATGGCGCGGAGTTCGCCATGCAGGTGCGCGCCAACGCGAACGCGCGCACCGCGCGCACGCCCATCCTGATGATGACGGGTGATCCGAACGTGGCGGAGGTTCGCACGCTCGGCCAGAAGGCGGGCATCAACGCCTTCGTGCGCAAGCCGGTGAGCTGCGCGCAGCTGATGACGCTGGTGGACACGATCCTCCCGCGCAACGGCTGATCCCCTCGCCTCGTGGACAAGAGTCCACGGCGGGGCTGGATCGCGAAGGACGTGCTCGGCGAGGAGCGCTCGCGCCGTGTCAGGCCGGGCGCACGGCCTCGCGGGCGCGGCGACGCTTGCGGACCGCCTCCACCGCTCGGATCCCCAGCAACAGGGTGAGCACCGCGCCGTAGATGAGCGGCTCGGTGGCGTCCTTCTTCACCCGCCAGAGGAAGTGCACCACGCCCAGCGCCGCCGCCACGTAGACCAGCCGGTGCAGGCGCTGCCAGGCGGGGAACCCCATGCGCCGCACCGCCGCGTTCGTGGAGGTGGCGGCCAGGGGCACCAGCAGCACCAGGGCGATGAAGCCCACCGCGATGAACTTCCGCCGGGTGATGTCCTCGAGGATCTGGCGCAGCGCGAGCCCCTGATCGGCCACCGCGTACGTGAGGAAGTGCAGCACCGCGTACGTGAAGGCCATCAGCCCCACCAGCTTGCGGACACGCACGGGCCACGTCCACCCGAAGAGCAGCTTGAGCGGGGTGCAGGCCAGCGACGCCACCAGGAACACCAGCGCCAGCAGCCCGGTCTCGTTCAGCACGGCCTCGATGACGTTGGGCCCGAGCGAGCCCTGGGCGCCCTGGAGCAGCAGGAGCGCCAGCGGGGCGAGGCCGCCCACGAGGACGGCGGGCTTGAGCCAGGGCAGCGGCGGGGAGGCCATGAGAGGGAGCTCAGTAGTTCTCGCGCAGGTTCATACCGGCATAGAGGGAGGCCACCTGCTCGGCGTAGCCGTTGAAGGGCAGCGTGGGGCGGCGGCGGTGCTCGCCGATGCGGCGCTCGGTGGCCTGGCTCCAGCGCGGGTGATCCACCTCGGGGTTCACGTTGGCGTAGAAGCCGTACTCGTGGGGCGAGGCGATATTCCAGGTGGTGGGCGGCTGCTGCTCGGTGAGGGTGATGCGGACGATGGACTTGATGCCCTTGAAGCCGTACTTCCAGGGCACCACCAGCCGCAGCGGCGCGCCGTTCTGGTTGGGCAGCGTCTTGCCGTAGAGCCCCACGGCCATGAGGGTGAGCGGGTGCAGGGCCTCGTCCAGGCGCAGGCCCTCCACGTAGGGCCAGTCCAGCACGGGGCGCTTCAGGCCGGGCATCTGCTCCGGATCCATCAACGTGGTGAAGGCCACGTACTTCGCGCGGCTGGTGGGCTCCACGCGCTTGAGCAGCTCGCCCAGCGGTAAGCCGAGCCACGGGATGACCATGGACCAGGCCTCCACGCAGCGCATCCGGTAGACGCGCTCCTCCAGCGGGGACCAGGAGATGAGCTGGTCGATGTCCACCGTCTGCGGCTTGTGCACCTCGCCGTCGATGGCGACGGTCCACGGCCGCGCCTTGAGGGCGTGCGCGTTCCGAGCCGGATCGTTCTTGTCGAGCCCGAACTCGTAGAAGTTGTTGTAGGTGGTGACGTCCTCGAAGGGCGTGCGGGCCTCGTCGGTGTCGTAGGCCCCGCCTCCCCCGGGCTCGGTGGCGGGCAGCGAGGCCAGCCCGCCTCCATCCGGGACGAACGCGTCCATGGGCCGGGTGCGCTTCATGCCCAGCAGGTAGAGGCCCCCGCCGACGACGCCGGCCGTGCCCAGGAAGAGCCCCGCGTTCTTGATGAGCTCGCGGCGGCGCAGGTAGAGCTTCTCGGAGGTGAGCTCGGAGCTGGGGGGCTCAGGGGCCTTCTTGTCGGGCATGGCTCCTCTTTTACGCGGCAACCCGCGTCCTGGTTTCACGGAAAGAACGACGTGCGGCGGGCCGGGGAGCGAGCGGCCAGCGGGAGGGCTACTTCTTCTCCGGGCCGCCGTACTCGCGGACGAGCTGGTCCGCGGAGACGAAGCGCGGCTCGATGTCCACGGGGACGTTCCGGAGCTTGTCGAGCACCCGCTTCACCTCCGGGCGCACCACGCCCAGCTTCGCCAGCAGGGCCTCGGCCTCGGCGCGGTCCCCCCGCCCCTGCAGCTCCATGAGCTGCCGGGTCAGCGCCTCCACGGAGGCCTGGATCTTCTCCGGGACGATGGAGAAGGTGCCCTCCGGGCTCGCCTTCACCGCGCCGGTGTCCAGGAAGTGGTTGAGCTGGAGCGCCACGCCCTTGCCGTGGGCCTCGTCGATGCCGAAGCGGATGGAGCGGAACATGGAGGCCAGGTAGGTGGTGTACATGGTGCGCTCCATCGCCTTGTCCAGGGTGCCCTTGTTCACCAGCTGCTGCAGCGCCCAGAGGCCGGAGATGTCCGCCTTGGCCTCCTCGATGGCGCTGGAGGAGGCCTGGAGCGCCTGACGCACCGTGGTCTGCTTGCCACCCACGGTGATGTTGTGCGGCCCCAGCCCGTGCATCAGCTCGTGCATGAGGATGTGGGTGAAGAAGACGTCGAAGGAGACGTTCGCGCGATCCTTCGCGGCGAGCGCCACCTTGGCGATGGGCAGCAGCACGCGCTGGAACTTGGCCTCCTGGATGTTCTTGAGCATCACGCGCTTGCTGCCCTTCTCCGCGGTGACGCGCTCGTCGTTGGGCAGGTTGAAGGCGGCGGTCTGCACGCCCCGGTTCCCGTCGCCCGAGGAGAAGAGGCTGTTGACGACGCGGATGGGCGCCAGCGCGCCGAGCTTCGGGTTGCGCATCCTCGGATCGATGGGGAGGCTATCCTCCAGCCCCTGGAGCTCGCCGCTGAAGCGGGCCAGCTCCTGCGTCTCCGCGTCATCCCGCAGGGCGATGAAGGCCTCGAAGGCGGCCTTGTAGTTGAACCAGTTGTCCTCGTAGACCTCGTAGGGCCCGAGGGTGGGCTCGATGCTGGCGTCCAGCTCCATCCACGCCACCTCGCTGGCGTAGTAGTCATTGGAGAGGAAGGCGTCCGCGCGCGCGGTGAGGAAGGCCTGGAGCGTGGGCTGCTTCGTGAGCGCCGCCGCCTCGCGCAGGAGCTGGGCGGCCTGGGCGAGCTCCCCCTGGTACTCCACGCTGTAGGGCACGGTGATGAGCTTGCCCTCCGGGGCGCGGCGGATGGTGGTGTAGAAGCTGGTGGCCTCGCGCTGCTGGGGCTCGGGCAGCGCCTTCACCCACTGCTCGAGGCGCTCCTGGGTGGAGTCGGGCGGATAGAAGTTGCCGGAGGCGGGGGGCTCCGGGGGCACGCCGGGGATGAAGGGGCGGCCCTCGTCCAGGCGGGACCAGGGGCCCTTGTTGAGCAGGAACGCGTGGAGCCGCTCGCGGCCCAGCGGGGTGGTGTCCTGGAGCAGGTTCAGCAGGAGCGTCTCGTTCCCGGCCCAGGACTGGCGCAGGAAGAGGGTGTCCATGAGCCGGGCGGCCTGCACCAGCTTCGCCAGCGCGCGCTTCTCGTTGTCCGGCAGCTTGGACAGGTCGACCTTGAGGTCCACCGGGGCGAAGCGCGCCGTCATGCGCTGGAGCTCGGCGGCATTGGGGGGAGTCACGGGCTCCGCGGCCCGGGCGGCACCCGCCAGGAGCACCGCGGACAGGAGGGACAGGAGGTAGCGGGTCATGGGCCGGAAGTCTTACCGCCTTCCCTGGCGGGTGGGGAGGGCTGACTGGCCGGGCGTCCAGGCAGGCAACCTTTCGGACTCGACAACGCCTCCCAAATGGTTATGGGGAACGGGTTACGCCTGCCCCAGGCGTCCGGAGGAGCCATGTCCATGGAAACCCAGAGGGAGACCCACTCCTTCCAGGCCGAGATCAATCAGCTGCTGAACCTGGTCATCAACTCGCTCTACAGCCACAAGGAGATCTTCCTGCGTGAGCTGGTGTCCAACGCGTCCGACGCGCTGGACAAGCTGCGCTTCCGCTCCATCACCGAGCCCGAGCTGCTCGGGGACGAGGCCGCGCTGGAGATCCGCATCACCCCCGACGCCGAGAAGGGCACCCTCACCATCGAGGACACCGGCATCGGCATGTCGCATGAGGAGCTGGTGAAGAACCTGGGCACCATCGCCCACTCGGGCTCGCGCGAGTTCCTGGAGCTGCTGTCCCAGCGCGGCCAGAAGGACGTGAGCCTCATCGGCCAGTTCGGCGTGGGCTTCTACAGCGGCTATCTCGTGGCGGACCGGGTGGAGGTGGTGAGCCGGCCCCCCGGCAAGGAGCAGCAGGCCTTCCGGTGGACCTCCGAGGCCAAGGGCACCTTCACCGTGGAGCCCGCCGAGCGCGCCACCCGCGGCACCGCCGTCACCCTCCACCTGAAGGCGGACCAGAAGGAGTTCCTGGACGAGTGGCGCCTGCGCTCGCTCATCACCCAGTACTCGGACTACGTGGGCCACCCCATCCAGCTCCAGGTGAAGAAGCCCACGGACGTCATCGACGCGAAGACGGGCGAGAAGGGCACCACCACCGCCTTCGAGACGGTCAACAAGGCCAGCGCGCTCTGGCAGCGCTCCAAGTCGGAGCTCACCGACGAGCAGTACCAGGAGTTCTACAAGCACCTCACGCACGACTACGAGCCGCCGCTGGCGTGGACGCACTTCAAGACGGACGGCCACCAGCAGTTCACCGGGCTGCTCTTCCTGCCGAAGAACCGGCCGTTCGACCTGGACGGCACCGCGCGGCGGCGCGGCGTGCGGCTGTTCGTCAAGCGCGTCTTCATCATGGATGACTGCGAGGAGCTGCTGCCGCCGTGGCTGCGCTTCGTGCGCGGCGTGGTGGACTCGGATGATCTGCCGCTCAACGTCTCGCGCGAGCTGCTGCAGGACTCGGCGGTGGTGCGCGCCATCCGCAAGCACGTGGTGAAGAAGACGTTGGATCTGCTGGAGAAGCTCTCCAAGGACAAGCCGGAGGACTACACCGCGTTCTGGAAGAGCTTCGGCGCCATCCTCAAGGAGGGGCTGACGGCGGAGCCGGACCACCGCGAGAAGCTGGGCGCGCTGGTGCGCTACGAGAGCAGCCGCGAGGAGGGGCTCACCTCGCTGGCGGACTACGCCTCGCGGATGAAGGAGGGGCAGCAGGCCATCTATTACGTCTTCGGCGAGTCGCGGAAGGCGCTGGAGGGCTCGCCCCACCTGGAGACGCTGCGCAAGCGGGGCTACGAGGTGCTCTACCTGACGGACCCGGTGGACGAGTGGGCCGCCCAGGGGCTGCGCGAGTTCAACGGCAAGCCGCTGGTGTCCGCGCTGCAGGCGGACCTGAAGCTCCAGGAGTCGGACGAGGAGAAGCGCGAGAAGGAGCAGCGCGCCGAGGGCCTCAAGTCCCTCACGGAGCGGATGAAGGCGGTGCTCCAGGAGGCCGTCCGGGAGGTGCGCGTGTCGGATCGCCTCACCGACTCGCCGGTCTGCCTGGTGCTGCCGGAGGGTGGCTCCCCTGCCTTCCTGGAGCGCCTGCTGCGCGAGCACGGGCGCGGCATGCCCCGGGCCAAGCGCATCCTCGAGGTGAACCCCGGCCACCCCGTCATCGCGCACCTGGCCAGGCTCCACGAGCGGGACGCGAAGTCGGAGCAGGTGACCGAGTGGGTCGAGCTGCTGCATGACCAGGCCCTGCTCACCGAGGGCAGCCCGCTGGAGGATCCCAACCGCTTCGCCAAGCGGATGACGGCGCTGCTGACGCAGCTTGCGGCCCAGGCCGCGGAGCCCCCCGCCAACAGCTCCACGGCCGCGGGCGCTCAGGCCCCCGAGGCCGCGGCCTCACCGGGCGGTTCCACGGCCCAGGCCTGAGACATCAGGACGGGCGGGGCGCTGGGTAGCCCCCGCCCGTCGCCGTGCCTCACGGCAGCAGGGTGATCGTCCAGACGGCCTGCTTGTTGTCCAGCA
>JAFGNZ010000312.1 GCA_016926755.1 Myxococcaceae bacterium
CGCACCAGGGGCACCATGTCGTCACCGTGGCCGCCCAGCACCAGGGCCTCCACGTCCGCGATGGAGCTGCCCAGCGCCTCGGCGATGAAGCACTTGAAGCGGCTGGTGTCCAGCACGCCCGCCATGCCCACCACCATGTTCTTGGGCAGGCCGGCGATCTTCTGGAGCGCGAACACCATCGCGTCCAGCGGGTTGGCCACGTTGATCACGAAGGCGTTGGGGGCGTGCTGCTGGATGTTGGCCGCCACGTCCTTCATGATCTTCAGGTTGATGTCGAGCAGGTCCTCGCGGCTCATGCCCGGCTTGCGGGGCACGCCGGCGGTGATGATGATGACGTCCGAGCCGGCCACGTCCTTCCAGTCCGTGGAGCCGGTGACGCGGCAGTCATAGCCGTCCACCGCGGACAGCTGGTTGATGTCCAGCGCCTTGCCCTTGACCAGGCCCTCGGCCGCGGGGATGTCGAAGAGCACCACGTCGCCGAGGTTCTTCTGCACGGCGAGCAGCGCCAGGTTGCCGCCGATCTGGCCTCCACCGATGAGGCCGATCTTCTTCTTGCGAGACTGAGCCATGTGGGTTTTCTCCCGAGAGGACTACATGTTCTTGATGATGGCCTGCCCGAACTCCGAGCACTTCACCTCGGTCACGCCGCCCTGGCTCTCCTGCTTCATCAGGCGAGCGAAGTCGTAGGTGACCGTCTTCTGCGCGATGGCCTTGTCCATGCCCTGGATGATGAGGTCCGCGGCCTCGTTCCAGCCCAGGTGGCGGAACATCATCTCGCCCGAGAGGATGACGGAGCCGGGGTTCACCTTGTCCAGGTCCGCGTACTTGGGCGCGGTGCCGTGGGTGGCCTCGAACACGGCGTGGCCGGTGACGTAGTTGATGTTGCCGCCGGGGGCGATGCCGATGCCGCCCACCTGCGCGGCCAGCGCGTCCGAGAGGTAGTCACCGTTGAGGTTCAGCGTGGCGATCACGTCGAACTCGTCCGGACGGGTGAGCACCTGCTGCAGGGTGATGTCCGCGATGGAGTCCTTGATCAGCACCTTCCCTCCGGCCAGGGCGGCCTTCTGCTCGGCGTTGGCGGCCTCCTCGCCCTTGGCGGCCTTGGTGGCCTCCCACTGATCCCAGGTGTACACCTGGGCGCCGAACTCGCGGGCGGCCAGCTCGTAGCCCCACTTGCGGAACGCGCCCTCGGTGAACTTCATGATGTTGCCCTTGTGCACAATCGTGACGCTCTTGCGCTTGTGCTCCACGGCGTACTGGATGGCGGCGCGGATCAGCCGCTCGGTGCCCTCCTGGGACACGGGCTTGATGCCGATGCCCACGTTCTTCGGGAAGCGGATCTTCTTGAACTCCTTCTCGAACTCCTTCTGGAACAGGCCCAGGAACTTCTCCGCCGCGGCGGTGCCGGCCTCGAACTCGATGCCCGTGTAGATGTCCTCCGTGTTCTCACGGAAGATCACCATGTTCACCTTCTCGGGGGCCTTCACCGGGCTGGGCACGCCCTTGAAGTAGCGGACCGGCCGCAGGCAGACGTACAGGTCCAGCAGCTGGCGCAGCGCCACGTTGAGCGAGCGGATGCCGCCACCCACCGGCGTGGTCAGCGGGCCCTTGATGCCCACCAGGTAGGTGCGGAAGGCCTCGACGGTCTCGTCCGGCAGCCAGTTGTTGACCTGCTTGAAGGCCTTCTCGCCGGCGAGCACCTCGTACCAGGCGATCTTCTTCTTACCCTTGTAGGCCTTCTCCACCGCCGCGTCGAAGACCGCCTGCGAGGCGCGCCAGATGTCACGGCCAGTGCCGTCACCTTCGATGAAGGGGAGGATCGGGTTGTCCGGGATGTTCAGCTTGCCGTTCTCAAGGGTGATCTTCTGGCCAGACGGAGGCGCCATTTCAGAGAGCTCCTGGTAGGTGTGACCGTGTAAGCAGGGTGGCGGATAGTCCGGAACCCGCCCCCTCCAGTCAAGCTGTTTGCCGCCCTGCGGCAGTGCCTGGCTTATCGGAGCCAGAGCCTCGACGCAGGCTGACTGCCGCGGTGTCCCCCGCCGTGACGATGAAGAAGTTCACACCTGCGTGGCCTGAACGTTCGGCAGCTGTCAGCCCCCTCGCGTATCAACGCGCGGCGTCGTGCTTTTGGCCGCGCCGGCCCCGAAGATGGCCGGCTCCTACAGGGTGATAACGGGGGTGCAGTCACATGGAATGGCTCGAGTTCAACCGGTGGTCCCAAGAGGTACAGAAGCGCCTGGCGGTGCAGGTGGCCCGCCTGAGCGAAGTCTCCCAGCACCTGCCGAAGACGCAGGTCACCGCGACGCAGGCCTACCACCTGCAGTCCATGCTGCGCCGCTTCCCGTGCACCAACCCCTGGGGCCACCCGACCGCCGAGAGCTGAACCCGGGGCAGCGGCCCGAGGCCTCCTGGCTCAGGAGGCCTGGGCGCGCTGGCGGAGCACCGTGCGCTCCACCTTGCCCATCGCGTTGCGCGGCAATGCGTCGAGGGCGAGAAAGCGCGCGGGGACCTTGAAGCCCGCCAGCGAGCGCCGGCACCAGGTGTCCAGCTCCTCTGGGAGCGCGTGCCCGGGACGGAGCACCACGAAGGCCACGGGCACTTCGCCCCAGCGCGCGTCCGCCACTCCCACCACCGCGATCTCCTGCACCGCCGGGTGTGAGGCGATGACCGTCTCGATCTCCACCGGGTAGAGGTTCTCCCCTCCGCGGACGATCAGGTCCGTGCGCCGGGAGAGCACCGTCAGGCGCCCCCGCTCGTCCAGCATCCCCACGTCCCGCGTGCGCAGCCAGCCGTCCCGAAGCGCCTCGCGCGTGGCGTCCGGGCGGTTCAGGTAGCCCGCCATCACCGTGGGCCCGCGGAGCTCGATGTCCCCTTCCCTCCCCGCTCCGAGCACCTCTCCCCCAGGGCCTACCACGCGAACCTCCAGCCCCGGCAGCGCCGGGCCCGCCGTGCGCCCGTCGGCCTCGGCGGGACGCTCCGTCGTCACCTGCGAGCATGCCTCCGTCAACCCGTAGGTCTGGAGCGCCAGCAGCCTCGCCGCCCGCGCCCTCGCCAGCAGCGGCGCCGGCACCGGCCCCCCGCCGATCAGCGCGAGCCGGAAGGACTCGGGCATCGGCCGATCCCCCCGCTCATCGAGCACGCGCTCCAGCGTGGTCGCCACGAAGCTCGCGTGCGTCACGCCCTCGGTGTCGATGGCCCGGCTCACCGCCGCCACGTCGAAGCGATCTTGCAGGAGGAGGCAGCCGCCCTCGTAGGCGCACCGCGTGAGCATCGCCAGCCCGCCGACGTGGAAGAGCGGCAGCGTGCCCAGCCAGCGCGGCGCCGGGTGGGTCCCCAGGTTCGCCGCCGAGCCCCTCGACGACGCGCGGAAGTTGCCCTCCGTCAGCACCGCGCCCTTGGGCCTCCCCGTCGTGCCCGAGGTGAAGAGCACGACGCGCGGGGTGGATTCCTCCAGCGGCTCACATGTCGGCGAGGGCGCCTCCACCACATCGGCCCAGGTCTCGAGGGGCTCGGCGCCCGGGAGACGATCCGCCAGGGAGCCCAGGGCCAGCGTCAGGCGCGGGGAGACGTCCTCGAGGAGCGGCGCCAGCTCCGCCGCGGTCAGCCGGGCATTGAGCGGCGCGAGCACCGCCCCCAGCCGGCCGAGGGCGAAGAAGAGGAACACACAGGCCGCATGGTTGCTCGAGAGCAGCGCGACCCGCTCCCCCCGTCCCAGGCCCCGGGCCTGGAGCGCGGCCACCCACCGCCCCACCTCCATGTCCAGCGCCCGGTACGTCCAGCCACGCCCGGCGAAGGTGAGGGCCTCGGCGTCTGGCCACCGTGAGGCCCCTTGGCGGATGGGACACCCTCCGATCATCTCGGAAGCCCGAGCCCTGGCTCATCCGGAATCCGGATGCGGCCTCCCACGGGGTGAAAGGCGTGAACCACCGGCTCCTCCGCCTTGAAGAGGCGCCCCACCGCGAGCCCCGAGGCGAGCCGCCCCGAAGGCAGCGCCGCCGCCAGGTGGGCGGCGCCCGCGCGCGAGACGACGCCATCCAGCGCGCTCGTCACGAACGCTTCCAGCCCCTGGCGAGCCACCTGCCGGGCGAACATCAGCGCGGGCAGCAGCCCCCCGAGCACCATCGGCTTGAGGACGAAGGCGCGCGCGGCGGGCATGCCCATCGCGTCCCCCGTCCCCAGCAGCGCGGGGATCGCCTCCGGCGACGCGAGCGCCTCGTCCGCCGCCAGGGGGAACGGCGCCCGCCGCTGCAGCCGCCACAGGGCCCTGAGATCGTGCGGCGCGACGGGCTGCTCGCACAGCTCGAGCCCATACCAGCCCAGCCGTTGCACCGCGTGGACCGCCTCCCGCTCGGCCCAGCCCCCGTTCGCGTCCAGCCGGATGTTCACCTCCGGCCCCACGGCCTCGCGGACCGCCCGCACGCGCGCCTCATCCTCGTCGAGCGTGCGGCCGGCCACCTTGAGCTTCACCGTCCGATAGCCCTCGGCCACGGCGCGGCGGGCCTCCTCGGCCAGCTCCCGGGGATCCTCCGCCGTGAGCAGCGCATTGACCAGCACCTCCGAGCGCGCGGCCCGGTTGAGCAGCCGGCTCAGCGGGATCTCCCGCCGCTGCGCGAGCAGATCCAGCAGCGCCAGCTCCACCGCGTGATCCGCCGCCGGGGCCTGCGGCAGCCCCTCTTCCTCCACTCGCAGCCGAACCCCCCGCCACTGCTCGGGGCTGCCCTCCGGCAGGGTGAAGGCGCCCTCGATGGCGTCCAGGCTGTCGCTGAGCACCTGATCCCTCAGCGCCTTGAGGTGGCTGCGCAGCACGTGCTCGCACGTGTCGAGCGACTCGGTGCCGAAGGCCTGCAGTGGCATCGCCTCGCCCTGGCCGACCCTTCCCTCCTCGTCCATGAGCCGGACGAGGAAGCCCTCTCGCGCCGTATAGGTCGTCTGCGCCGTCTTCAGCGGGCGGACGAGCTCCAGTCGCGTGGGCGTGAGCCGCGTCTCCGTGATGTGCATGGCCTCACCTCAGGTACAGACCCAAGGCGAAGAGTAGCCCGAAGACGAGCTGCAGGCGCGCAGTCCCTCCGAGCGCCGCGTTCAGGGCCGCCCCCTGGGCCTTCAGGACGAGCCGGAGGGGGCCCACCGCCAGCGGCGCGCTCAGGAGTGCGAGAAACACCCACGCGCTGGCCATCCCCAGCCCGAACAAGGCCACCGGAGTGGCGAACGACGCGGCGAGCATCAGGAGGTACTCCGCCTTGCCCGCGCCCGTGCCCAGCCGCACCACCAGGGTGCGCTTGCCAGCCTTCACGTCCGTGTGTGCGTCCCGCAGGTTGTTGACGACCAGGAGCGCCGTGCCCAGCGCGCCCACCGGGATGGCGGCCCACCACGCCGCGGGGCTCACCGTGAGGGCCTGGACGTAGAAGGTGCCCGTCACCGCCACCAGCCCGAAGAACACGAAGACGAACACGTCCCCGAGCCCGTGGTAGGCCAGCGGGAACGGCCCGCCCGTGTAGGCATAGCCGCACAGCACCGACGTCAGGCCAATGGCCACGATGGGCCAGCCTCCCACCCAGACCAGGTAGATACCGGAGAGGATGGCCAGCCCGAAGCACGCCAGCGCGCCAGCCAGCACCGTGCTCGGCGCGATCAGCCCGCTCTGGGTGACGCGCATGGGCCCCAGGCGCTCGGAGGTGTCGGCGCCCTTCTTGAAGTCGTAGTAGTCGTTGGTGAGGTTGGTGCCGATCTGGATGAGCAGCGCGCCCACCAGCGCCGCGAGCGCCGGCAGCCAGCGGCCCACGCCCGCGCCAAAGGCCAACCCCGTCCCCACCGACACGGGCACGAGCGCGGCGGTGAGCGTCTTGGGGCGGACCGCCAGCAGCCACGCCTTCAGCGGGGGCCGGGAACGGCCCTCGGAGTCTGTCACGGCGCCAGGCAGGTTCAGGGAAGGCGCGGCGGCCTCGGGCTTCATGAGTGGCTCACGGGCGGGTTCTCGAACGGCGGCGCTTCGTACCAGGGTGTGTGCAGGAAGGAGAGCACTTCCCGCGCGTAGTCCTCCGGCGCCTCCAGGTGCGGAGCGTGGCCACACTCCTGGAAGGCGTGGCTCCAGACCACGGGCAGCTCCGCCGCCATCTTGCGCGCCGTCAACGTGAACTTCTCGTCCAGCGCCCCGGTGAGCAGCAGCGTGGGCAGGCGCTGGCGGTGCAGCTCATTCCAGTAGCTCGGCTGGAACCCGAGCCCCATGCACCCCAGCGCCCCCGTCAACCCCTCGGCGGTGCAGGACTTGCGGCGCTCGCGCAGGGCCGCGATCCGCTCGGGAGGCAGCCGGCGCAGGCTCGCGAACAGGGGCTGGGACTCCCAGTGCTCCACGAAGGCCTCCACGCCCTGGGTGCGGATGAGGGACGCGAGCCGGCCGTCCGTCTCACGCCGCTCGGCGCGCTCCATACGCCGGCGCAGCCCGGGGGAGCCGCTCTCCAGGATGAGCCGACCAAACCGCTCCGGCCGGTGCAGCGCCGCCCCCAGCGCGATGCGCGCCCCCATCGAGTAGCCCAGCAGATCCACCGAGGCCACCCCGAGCTGCTCCACCAGCTGGACCACCGCCTCCACCGTCTCGATGAAGCCCTCGCGGCCCTTGTGCCCGGGCAGCGGCGTCTCCCCATGCCCCGGGAGATCCACCGCGATCGCCCTCACCGCGCTGCCCAGCAACGGCCGCAGGTGATCGAAGCTGGTGCGGTTGCCGGTGAAGCCATGCAGGAGCACGAGGGGCCGAGGCCCCTCTCCCCAGGAGCTGTACGCGAGGCTCAACCCCATGGACCTTCTCCCAGCGCGGCCCCCATCCGTGCGAACAGCTGCCGATGATGCTCCACGTTGCCGGTCCGCTCCGTCCGCACCTCGATGAGGTGCAGCCCGCCCTCCAGTCCCACCTTCACCGAGGCGCGCAGGGCCGGCGGTGAGTCGGGGCGGTGGAAGGTGGCGCCGTAGAGCCCCGCCACGTGCGAGAGCTCCAAGCCATGCGGTGTGCCGAAGAGCAGCTCGAAGTGCTCGGTGGCCTTGGCGATGGGCAGGAAGGAGAAGATGCCGCCCCCGTCGTTGTTCACCACCACGACGGTGAGCGACAGCGCGTGCCGGTGCGCGGTGAGCAGCCCGCCCACGTCGTGCAGGAAGGCCAGATCGCCGGTGAGCAGCACCGTAGGCCGCCCCGAGGCCGCCGCCACTCCGAGCGCGCTGGAGACGATCCCGTCGATGCCATTGGCCCCCCGGTTGGACAGCACCCGGAGCGGCATCGCGCTGCCGGGCGCGAAGGCATCCACGTCCCGGATGGGCATGCTGCTGGAGACGAAGAGGTTCGCGCCGGACGGCAGGGCGGCCACCACCTCGCGGGAGATGCGCGGATCGGTCAGCTCCGCCTGCTCGGCGAACGCGGCGTCGAGGGCGTTGCGGGCCAGGCGCTCGGCGTGGAGGAAGCTCTGAGCCCACTGCCCCAAGCCACGTGACAGCCCTCGGCAGAGCGCCTCGCACGCGGCCACGGCCGAGCCCTCGATGACCTGCGCCGCGCGGTGGGCCGGATCGAAGAGCGCCCCCTCGTCGCTGAAGAGGACGGTGTGCGCCCCCGAGGCATCGAGCCACTGCTGCGGCCCCTTGGGCGTCAGCCCGCCACCGAAGCGCAGCACCAGCTCCGGCCGGTGAGCCTGCGCGAACGGCGCGTGGCGCAGGATCGTGTCATACAGGGAGAGCGTCCCGGCGCCTCCGCCATAACGAGCCTGCGAGGTGGCCTCGGCGAGGACGGGGTAGCCCGTGGCGTGCGAGAGCGCGGTGATGGCCTCCGCGAAGCCATCCTCCTCGTCCCGCGGCCCACAGACGATCAGCCCCTGCTCGGTGGCGGCGATCCGGCGGCGCAGCTCATCGATCGCGTGGGGGGCCGGCTGGCGCGCCGGCGGGGTGATGCACGTCAGCAGCGCGCCGGGGCGGCCCTCGCGGGCGAGCGCGGAGAGGCGCTCCTCGCCGAAGGGCTCCGGAGTCGGAGCCAGCGGCTCGCGGAAGGGGATGTTGAGGTGCACGGCCCCGCGAGGCGCGCGCAGCGCCATCCCCACCGCCCGCGAGGCGGTGGCGCGCAGGTGCGTCAGGGCCGCATCACTCGCCTCGGGCAGGCCCACGTCGGCGAAGAAGCGGGAGAACTCGCCGAACAGGCGCGCCTGGGGAATGGTCTGCGGCGCCCCCCACCCCTGCAGCTCCAGCGGCCGATCCGCGGTGAGCACCACCAGCGGCACGTGCGCCATCGCCGCCTCGATCACGGCCGGATAGAAGTGCGCCCCGGCCGTCCCGCTGGTGGCCACCAGCACCGCGGGCGCGCGGGAGTGCTTGCCCACGCCCAGCCCGAAGAAGCCGGCGCTGCGCTCGTCAATGATGGACCAGGTCCTCAGCCCCTCCACGCGGTGACACGCCAGCGCCAACGGCGAGGAGCGCGAGCCCGGACACACCACCGCGTGCCGGACGCCGCCGCGCACCAGTTCCTCCAACAGGGACCGCGCCCAGAGCTGGTTCAGGTTCATGTCAGCCATATGCTCCTCCGCATGATGCGAACCGCTCTGCCACGGACCCCAGTGCCGCTCCCGCAGGCCTGCTCCCCGCGGCCACGACGACAATCTTCTACGTCATTTCGGGTGAACATCCACACGGGGTTCAGAACCGTGTGAACCTGCTTCACTCCTGCTTCACTCCTGCTTCACTCCACGTGGCTCACGAAGCGCGGGCCACCTCCGCCCTGCCCTGCTTTACTTTTTTCCGGTTTTTTCATATTTTAAATATTCTTTTGTTTCCGCTGATCGGCCTGCCTATCATCGTTGCTCCCCCTTTCATCGTTTCACCCTTTCATGGAGACCGACATGACGAAGGAGCTGTCCCCGGCCGAGGTGACCCGCATCATCGACGATCATTTCAAGGCGGAGGCGACCATGAACATCGATGCCATCATGGCGACCTACACCGATGACATCGAGTTCGACGTCGGCGGGATGCCCGAGGTGCTGCGCGGCAAGCAGGCCGCCGCCGGTTTCTACAAGCAGCTCTTCAGTGATCTGGTGACGGAGAAGGTTACCCCCCTGCGCCGCCTGGTCGGCCCGAACTTCATGATTGACGACTCGATCTTCGAGTGCCGCGCGATCGGCCGGCCCTTCGGCATCGAGGGCAAGAACCGGCCGGTGAAGTTCCGCCTCATGCACATCTTCGAGATCCGGGACGGGCGCATCAGCCGCGAGAACGCCTGGCTCGACATGGGAGCGATCCAGCGACAGCTCAGCTGATCAGCAGTTCATCCCCTTGGCCACTTGAGGCGCCGATCATGGCAGAGCCTGCAGCCAGACCCCTTGCGGCTCTTCTGAAGCTCATCAACGGAGCCTGGCTCACCCAGGCTCTGTATGTGGCCGCCAGGTTCCGTCTGGCTGATCTGCTGGCCAACGGCCCGCTGAGCGTGGAGGAGTTGGCCAGCCGAGCCGGCACGCACCCTCAGAGCACCGCGCGCCTGCTGCGCGCGCTGGCGATGTTCGGCGTCTTCCACGAGGAGGCCTCTGGCCAGTTTGGCCTCTCCCCCATGGCCGAGCACCTGCGCTCGGACCGCCCCTCCGGCCTCTACCACTGGGCGCTGCTGCAGGGCGAGCCCTGGCACTGGCAGGCCTGGGGCCAGCTGCAGGAGAACGTGAAGACCGGCGTGACGGCCTTTGAGTCCTCCAGCGGACGCCCGCTGTTCGACTTCCTGGAGCAGGAGCCCGCGGCCGGAGAATGCTTCGCCGCGGCGATGGCCGAGCTGTCCTCCCTCTCCACCCGGTCCATCGTGAAGAGCTACGACTTCTCGGCCTTCCGGCGCGTGGTGGACATCGGTGGAGGCGAGGGAATCCTCCTCCAGCACCTGCTCGAGACCTACCCCGCCATGCACGGCGTGCTCTTCGACCGGGAGGCCGTGCTCGCCAAGGCCCGCGAGCGGCTGAGCGGCACGCCGCTCGCGCAGCGCATGGAGTACCAGAGCGGGAGCTTCTTCGAGTCCATCCCCGGCAACGCAGACGCCTACCTGCTCAAGCACATCCTTCATGACTGGAACGACGCGGCCGCCGGCAGGCTGCTGCGCGCGTGCAGGGAGCAGCTCCGCCCGCACGCCCGGTTGCTCATCGTCGAGTACCTCTTGCCCTCGGGCGATACCTTCTGCCACGGTAAAATGCTGGATCTGGAGATGCTGGTCATGTGCGGCGGCCAGGAGCGCACCCAAGAGGAGATGCGGACGCTGCTGGCCCAGAATGGTCTGTCGCTCGAGCGGGTGATCCCCACCAGCTCGGGCCTGTCGTTGATCGAGGCGGTCGGAGCATGAGCGCGACGCAGAGTACGCCCCTGGAGAAGCTGGAGTTCTTTTCCGCGATCGTCCTGGTGTCGAGGGATTCGCGGCAGCTGGCCGAGTTCTACCGAGACAAGCTGGGGCTGCCGCTCGAGGAGGAGCTCCACCCCGGCTCGGATCCCCACTACGCCTGCGAGATCGGCGACGTCCACTTCGCCATCTTCCCCGAGCCCAAGAAGCACCTGGACCGGGGCGCGCGCGTGGGCCACGGCCAGGTGAAGTTCGCCTTCACGGTGTTCGATCTGGACACCGTGGTGAAGGCGCTCCAGGAGCGCGGCGTCGAGGTGACGTACCCGCCGATGCAGGCTGAGGACTTCATCAAGATGACCGCGATCCGGGATCCGGACGGCAACTACATCGAGCTGACCCAGATGGATGAGCGCTGGTTCAACCACCTGGCGGAGCGCAAGCGGCAGGGCATTGACGCCGTCCAGCGTTGGCGGGAGCGCACGGGCCAGGGCACCGAGCAGCCCGCCGCCGCGCAGCAGTCCTCCGCGCCCGGCGATCCGAAGTGGTTTGACAAGCCTCGCGTCAAGTAGCGCCGCCCCTTTGCAGGGGCGGCCTCGCCGGCCCTGCCCTGCTACTGCGGGAGGCAGAGCCAGGGCGGGGGAGGCCCTGGCGGGCCGTTCGGCTCATCCGAGCGCCAGAGCTGGGTCCCCGAGAAGTTGACGAGGCCCGGCACCGGCGGGGCCTCGATGGGAGGGAACCACCAGGGGCGGGAGAGCGCTTCGTCCGTCTGGGTGTCAATGAACGAGTACCTCACCACCGGCGGCACATCCGCGCCCGCGGGGAGCAGCACGACGGAGATCCCCAGGGGGCTCGACTCGGCGTCGGTGACAATGAAGCCTCGCGTGGAGCGGAGCTCCGGCGGAGGAACGCCCGGCGGTGCCCAGTCGATGTGCAACACCTGCCCGGCGGAGGCCTCGATCGTCGTCCCGCCCGCGGGCACTCGCAGCAGCGGGGAGCCCGGCTGGAAGAGCCAGAAGACCAGCACGTTGGCGTACCTGGCCGGGGTGGTCAGATCCTGCACGGTGGTGGGCGTCCCAGCGACGGTCAGGTGCTTGGCCACCGCCTCGAGGATTCCCACCGTGCTCAGGCCGCCCGCCTCCATCGCCGCGCACACGCTGTTGTGCGTGACGACGGGGCGCAGCGTCACCGTCGGCACGTAGCCGCCCTGCGGAATGGCCGGCAGCGGCGGGCCGATGGGAGCGGTGGTCAGCGAGCCCGTCGGCAGCGCGGTGAGGAAGTACGGCGGATTGTCACGACTTGGGACGCTGGGGAGCGTCCACAGGCCGCTGTCATTCGCCACGACGGGCTCTGCCGCGGGAGCGCCAAGCACGGGATCGAAGGGGAGGATCGTCGCGCCCTGCACCGCCGCGCGCAGATAGAGCGGGCTGGTGTCGAGCAGGAAGGGCGGGATGGGGCAGGCCGGTCCGCCACAGAAGGCCAGGTTCATGAAGAAGGCCTCCGGGTCCCATGCGTACCCAGAGATCATCGTGGTCTTCGGTTGGGCCTGGACGATCTGCGGCGCCGGGAAGAAGTCTGACTCCGCCGGAGCGATCTCCTCCGAGGCGCAGCCAACTCCCAGCGAGAGCCCACCCAGCAAGGTGGCGATGCGGATGGTACGGTTCATGGCGGGGCTCACAACCCCTCGGTGGAGGGGAGGATGTGGGACTGCGGGACGGTGTTCACGTGGCAGCTCTCCGCGCAGTTACCGAAGCGCGAGGCCGCTCCCGAGGTGGTGAACGTCATGTTGAAGTACTCGTCGCCATGCGACGAGGGGTGGCAGGAGGCGCACAGGGTGATGCTCGGCCGCAGCGTGCTCTCGCGCGTGAGGTGGCAAATTGCGCAATCGTTCTTGGCCACCGGGTAGCGCGAGGACGTCATGTGGATCTTGTGAATGAACTCTTGCGACCGGTTGTACAGGTCGTTGTTGAACATGTGGCACACCTTGCAGCTCTCCACATGATCCACCGAGAGGCCGTGGCGCAGGTTGTCCAGCGAGAGCACCCCTCTGTGGCAGATCTGGCAGTTGCCCACATCTCCCGGATAGGACGTCCGCTCCGGTGTGCCCACCTGGAAGAAGAAGGGGTTGAGCTTCGAGGTGCGCTCTCCCATGAAGTAGCGGTTGGTCTTGATCAGGGCCACGTAGGTGCCGGGCTTGGCGTCCGCCGGCAGTTTGCGCGAGATGCGGGTCGGCCACTTCGCGGTGTGCATGCCGGTGACGAGGCTCACCGTGGCAGGCTCGTCCGCCAGGGCATAGAAGATCTGCGGGCCAAGGTAGGCAGCCGGGGCGTTCGGATCGCTGCGCACCTTCATGTCCTGGAGCGGGCCGGCGACCTGGACGGCGGGCACCATGTCGTACTCCATCACCGTGTCCAGGAAGGGGATGTGCGCGTAGAGCAGGCCATTGGCGTTCCCGGTGACCACGTCGCTGCCGCTGGGCAGCGTGTCCTTCGGGTGCAGGCGGTTGCCCTCGCCGTCACGGACGTCGACGAACATGTCCACCGTCTCGCCCGGCTGGTAGTAGCCCGAACCGTTGATGGGCGCGGCCAGCTGCAGGCGCGGATCGAGGCCGAAGCTGCACTGCTTGGGGTTGCCCTGATCGTCGCTGCAGGTGGCCTCCACGTCCGCGGGAGTCTTGAAGGTCACCGGGAAGAAGAACGGATCATCCGGCAGCTGGCTCCACGTCACGCGGATGACGCCATCCCCACGCAGATCTGGAATCTTGAAGGTCTTGAAGGGGTTGGTGCTGCCAATGAGGTCCAGGCGCACCATGGTGCGGAACAGCGGCGGCTCCGGCGGCCAGCCCGGAACCTGGGGGATGGCACGCACCTCGGTGTCGCCAGGAGCCCGCGGAGGCAGCGCCTTCTCCACACGCCACATGATCCGCGAGTGGCCGGCGGACCAGCTGTCGGCGAGGAACTCGGAGCGATTGTAGATCACCGGATCGACACGGCGCGCGCCGGTATCGTCGAGCACCTCGATGGTGAAGAAGTCATCCTTCGCGGTGCGCCACTTGGCGTTGTCGAACAAGACCTGGCGCGCCCAGGAGTCGTGGGTGGCGCCAGGGACGCCGGGAACGAACTTCCAATCGTCAGACACCTGACCGAGACCTTCCCAGTCCAGCTTCCGGAACCTCGACTCCGTCCTCATCCACCGGATCGCTTCGCTCTGATCGGCCGGATTCGTGTGCTCGTTGACGACAGTGTCGGTAATGGTGAACTGGTTGAGGAAGTAGGTCGTGTTGGCCAGGAGCTCGAGCTTGCCGGTCGGAGGAACGAGCGTCGTGGTCGGCTCCTCGAGCACCGACTTGAAGCTCGGACACAGATCCGGATAGCCGGGAGCGGGAGCCGAGTTCTTCGCCACCATCTGTCCGGTGGGCAGGATGCCGCAGCCATTGAACTGCTGGAGGCTGAGGCGGATGGCTCCGGAGGCAGTGGCCTGATAGGGGTCGAACACCTTCGCCCCACGCCCACCCGTCCCCTCCGAGTCAGTGACCTTGATCAGGTCGCAGCCCAGAGCTGGTACGAGGAGTGCGCAGAGTGCAGCTTGGAAGAGGATGGAGCGCTTCATAGGGGAGTGGCTCGGAGAGAATGGGGAATGGCCACGCATCACGGAATGGTGCTCGCTTGCTGCTGCACCCAGGCCGCCAGGGCTGCCGCTTGCGGCTCATCCAGCAGGTGCGCGTAGGTAGGCATCTGAGTCCCGGGGAGGATGGACTCCGGGTTGCGAATCCAGCGAGCCACCTCCTCGGGGGACTTGCCGACTGACTGCTTCAGCATGGCCCGATACTTCGCGCCCTCGCCGTGGCACAGCGCACAGCCCAGCTGGGTGAAGAGCACCTCTGGCCCCCCCTGGGTCTCGGCCTTCACGCGCGGCGCGGCGTCCTCCGGCAGGGTGCTGTCGGACTTGGGCACGCTCTGCAGGAACAGGTAGATCGCCTCCGTATCCACGTCATCCAGCCCCCTCAGCCGCACCATGGGGGCGCGCAGAGCGAAGCCGTCACGGGTGATGCCATCACGCAGCATCCGGGAGAACTCCGGCAGCGTGTAGCTGCCCACGCCCTTCTCGTGGAAGGTGATGTTGGTGGAGTAGATGCCACCCTGGGGCGTGTCCACGAACTTGAAGCCGCCCTTGAACGCGTCCGGCCCGCGCGCCTTCGCCCCGTCAACGCCAGGGGTATGGCACTCCGCGCACACGTACACTTCATTGGCCAGGTAGGCGCCGTACTCCGCGGTGGCGCCCTTGGGAGGAGCCTTGATGCCCGAGGCCGGCCAGGTCGGGACGGGCGCCAGCCCCATGCCCATCGCGAACTTGCCCAGCGGGGTCAGCTGCGGGCGCGGCTGCACCCGCTCGTCCGGGGTGAAGAGCGGGCTGCCTGAGCGCAGGAAGGCGATGACAGCCGCGAGATCCTCATCGGACATGCCGAAGACCGGCATGATGATGAGCCGCTGGTTGCTCCGGTTGACACCGAAGCGGACGGCGCGAGCGATCTGCTCGTCCGAGAGGGAGCCGATGCCCGCCGTCGGGTGGGACGTCAGGTTGGCCGAGGTGATGGGGCCAAAGGGCTTGGGCAGATCGGTCATGACGCCGCCCACCGCCCGGCCGCTGCTGTCCTGGACGTGGCAGTCGTAGCAGGTGCTCCGGAAGATGTGCTCGCCGCGAGCCAGGGCCTGCGGATCCGCCGCGGCACGAATGGGCGGCAGGGGAGCTTCCACCGTGGCGGAGAGCTTCGAACTGGCCCGCCAGAACAGAAGGCCCGCAGCAGCGACCACAACAACGACCAGCCCAAGGAGGATTTTTTTCAGCACTGTTCCCTCAAGAATCGTCAGCGGGCGAGAGTGCCCTGCGTTTCCCAGGTGATGATTATTTTTTAACGTCGCTCATTACAGCACTGAATGATGGAGCGTCAAGCCAGGGCCCCTCAGTGCCCCTGCGGCCCGGTGGCTCCGCCCAAGGCGTGGAGCATGGCCAGGCTCTTGATCTCCGTCTCTCGCCACTCTGCCTCCGGGCTGGAGCCCCGAACGATTCCTGCTCCGACGAACAGCCGAGCGTGCGCGCCTCGCACGAGCGCCGAGCGCAGCGCCACGACGATGTGCGCCCCGGCGGGCCCTATCCACCCCACCGGCCCCGCATACCAGCCACGGTCGAGCGCCTCGAACTCGCGCAGGAAGCCCAGGGCCGCCTCTTGGGGGACCCCTCCCACGGCGGGCGTGGGGTGCAGGGCGGCCAGCACCTGCGCCGGGCCCACGGAGTCACGCAGGGTGGCGCGGATCCCGGTGCGCAGGTGCACGACGTTCTTCAGCCCCAGGAGCGCGGGCTTGTCGTCCGCGGTGACCTGCTCGGCCAGGGGCTGCAGCTTCGAGAGGATGTAGCCCACCACGGACTGGTGCTCGCGGCGATCCTTGTCGCGCCCGTCCAGCCCATCGGCCTCCGTCGGCGCAGCGGAGCCCGCCAGCGCCTCGGTCTCCAGCATCCGCTGATCCATGCGGCACAGCGTCTCGGGCGTGGCGCCCAGGAAGGCGGCCCCGCCGGGCGCGCGGAACAGGAAGGTGACGCAGCGAGGGTTCTGCTCGCGCAGGCGCGCCAGCACGTCCACCACGCTGAAGTCCCGTGCCCCCTCGGCCTCCACGGCCCGGGCCATGACCACCTTCTGCAGCTGCCCGGCCATGATCGCCGTCAGCGCGCTGCCGACACGCGCCTCGAACTCCTGGCGAGAGGAGGAGAGCTTGAGCGGGTTCGGCTCGCCCCGAGGATGGTAGTAGCTGGAAGGCAGACCGGCGCGCAGCTGCTGCAGCCGCGCGCGCACCTGCTCCTCCCCTCCTTCCGGGGCAAAGACCACGGCGGCCAGCCGCTGGCCCACCCGCCACACCAGCACCTCCGGCATCGTCCAGCGCGCCACCCCGTGCGTCCGCCACGGCTCACTGCCGGCCATGGCCGCGTCGAAGCGCATCCCGCCAAACCACGGGCCCGGCATCCGCTCGGGAGCAGGCCCTATCCACCGCACGTCCATCCGCGCGCTGAGGCCACCGAGAATCTCGACCGCCTCCGCCGCGCTGTGCGCCTGCAGGACGGCCGCCTCGCCCCACCCCGCCGCAGCCTCCTGCGTCTGCGAGCGCTCCCAGTAGAAGGTGGGTTCGCCCAACATCGCGGTGCCCGCGAGCGGATCGGCAGCATCCAGGATCTCCTGGCCCGCTACCCAGCGCTGTGTGTGATCCGTGTGAGGGAGGATCATTACTTCTCTGCTCGCCCTATAATACGGCGAGAAAAAGGCCGGATTGTGTTGTACGCTAATTCAGATAACCATGTATAGACCTTGAACTCGGATGATACTTCTTTCTCTGCTGGGAGCCATGTGGGCGTAACGCGGACCGATGGGGTGCTCCAGAGTGCGCCCAAGAAAGACTCTGGCCGCGCCCACCGTGACGCGCGCCCCGAGGGGACGTGCATCCAGGTTGGCCGGGTCGAGATCGGCGGCCCGGGCTTCGTGGTGATGGCCGGGCCGTGCGCGGTGGAGGACGCGGAGCAGACGGAGCGGACGGCCGCGGCGGTGGCGGCGGCGGGAGCCCACGTGCTGCGCGGCGGCGTATTCAAGCCACGCACCAGCCCCTATTCCTTCCAGGGCCTGGGCGAGCCCGGGCTGCACGTGCTGACCGAAGCGGGGAAGCGGCACGGACTGCCGCTGATCAGCGAGGTGATGGACGCCTCGCAGATCCCGCTGATGGAGGAGTCCACGGACATCCTGCAGGTGGGCGCGCGAAACATGCAGAACTACACCCTGCTGCGCGCGCTGGGGAAGGTGCGCAAGCCGGTGCTGCTCAAGCGCGGGCTGGCCGCCACCATCGAGGAGTGGCTGCTGGCCGCCGAGTACCTGCTGGAGGGCGGCAACGAGCAGGTGATGCTGTGCGAGCGCGGCATCCGCACGTTCGAGACGGCCATGCGCAACACGCTGGATCTGGCGGCAGTGGCCTACGTGAAGCAGCGCTCGCACCTGCCGGTCATCGTGGATCCCTCGCACGCGACAGGGGATCCCCGGCTGGTGCTGCCCATGTCCCTGGCGGCGGCGGCGGCGGGCGCGGATGGGCTGCTGGTGGAGGTACACCCGTGGCCGGAGCGCGCGCTGTGTGATGGGCGCCAGGCCCTCACCCCCGAGGGCTTCCAGGATCTGATGCGGCGGCTGCCCGCCGTGTTGGCGGCCATGGATCGTCACCTCAGCCAACCGGAGCGCCCGGCCCAGCTCTTGGGCGTGCGATGAGCACCGAAGTCCGTCAGCTGTTCTCCTCCATCGCCACGCGGTACGACGTGACGAACGAGGTGCTGTCGCTCGGCGTCCACCGGCTGTGGCGCCGCGCCGCCGTGCGCTACAGCCAGGCGAGGCAGGGAGATCGCATCCTCGACTGCGCCACCGGCACGGGAGAGCTCGCGCTGGCCTTCAAGCGGAAGGTGGGGGCCTCCGGCCGCGTGGTGGGCACGGACTTCTGCCCGGAGATGCTGCAGAGCGCGCCCGGGAAGGCCACCCAGGCAGGGCTGTCGGTGGAGTTCCAGGTGGCCGACGTGCTGGCCCTCCCCTTCGCCGATGCCTCCTTCGACGTGTCCTCGATCTCCTTCGGCATCCGCAACGTGGATGATCCGGTGAAGTGCCTGAACGAGATGGCGCGGGTGGTGAGGCCGGGCGGGTGCGTGGTGGTGCTCGAGTTCGGCCAGCCCCAGGGGCTGTTCGGCGCCCTCTTCCGCTTCTACGGCGAGACGATCATGCCCGCCCTGGGCGGCCTGCTCACCGGCAACCGGACGGCCTACGAGTACCTGCCCCGCACCGCGGCGGCCTTCCCCGCGGGCGAGCGGTTCCTCGGGCTCATGGACCAGGCAGGGGCCTTCCAGGATCGGGTAGCCCATCCGCTGACGTTTGGGACATCCTACGTCTATGTCGGAACCGTCCGCTGACGCGCGGCGCCAACTCCTGGAACAGATCCTCGACGCCGTGGATCCCCGGCTGGGCCCGAGGCTGCGCGGCGCGCTCTCCCTCCCGGGGCCCATCGCCCTTCCGGAGGCGGGGCAGACGGTGGTGCTCGCGGGCCACCGCACCGCGGGCAAGACACGGCTGCTCCCCCTGGTGGGCCAGCTGCTGGGCCGTCCCGGGCTGGACCTCGACACGAAGCTCGAGCGGACATCGGGGCGCTCGCTGAAGGCTTGGGTGGCCGAGGATCCGACGACATTCCGAGCGGCCGAGCGCCGGGCACTCCAGGCACTTCCCCCAGGGAGCCTGGTGTCCGTGGGCGGCGGGTTCCTCTCCCACCACCCGGACGCGCTAGCGGGAATCTTCACCCTCCTCATTCCGGTCTCCTTCGAGACGTACCGGGAGCGCCTGCTGGCGGATACCTCCCGGCCCCGGCTCCGGCCCGGCGTGACGCTGGAAGAGGAGATCGCCACCGTGTTCCACGAGCGAGAAGCGCTACACGCCCGCGTCCCGACGGTGGCCCTGGTGGACTTCCTCCGAGCCTTCTGGCGTGAGGTGGCCGCATGACGTCCGCGCGCCGCGTCGTCACGCTTCCCCCCGGCGTGCATGGCCTGGAGGCCGTGTCCTTCGCGGAGGCTGTCCGCCGCCGGGGGGCGAGCCTCCTGGAGGTGCGGACGGATCTGCATGAGCCGGAGGCCGTGGACGTCACGGCGCTGGCCCGCGTGCTGCCACTGCTCGTGTCCGAGCGGGGGCGTCCCCTCCCCGCCAGCTGGGTGGAGGCCGCGGCCCATGTGGATCGGGATGTGACGGTCTCCGTCGATGCCCCGCCGTCGAAGCTGGTGGCGTCGCACCATGCCGAGCGCCCGCTCTCCACCCCCGAGGCCCTCCGGATCTGGGATCGCTCCCTGCCCGCGACGGCCTTCGTGAAGCATGTCGAGCCCCTGGGCTCCCCGGCCCGACTGCCGGAGCTGCTGGAGACGCAGGCCCGCCTCATCGAGCGCTTCGGCGCCGGTCGTGTGACGGTGCTTGGAATGGGGGCCGTGGCGCTGCCCGCCCGGGCCGTGCTCGCCCAGCGGAACGCCCTGGACTACGTGGCGGCAGGCGGCGGCTGGAGCGCCGCGCCCGGGCAGCGGCTCCTGGATGACGTGGTCCGCGAGGCGCGCAGGCCCGGTGGAGCCGGGAGCTCGCGCCGGGGCATCCTGGGCACGGCGATCGCCCACTCGCGCTCGCCTCGCATCCACCGCCAGCCCTTCGACCGAATCGACATCCCCGAGGATGCACCCGTCGAGGAGCTCGTCGACGCGCTGCTGCCCCACTACGCCGGCTTCGCCATCACCAGCCCCTTCAAGCTGCGCCTGGCGCGGCATGTCCGCTCCCCGCTGGAGGCGATCAACACCCTGGTCCGCCGTAAGGACCGCTGGGAGTCCTTCAACACCGACGTGGAGGGTGCCCGCGCCGTCCTGAAGCGGCTCGGGGCCCGCGAGGCGTTCGTCCTCGGGGATGGCGGATCGACCGCGGCACTCCGCTCGGTGGCGGAGGACTCGGCCTGCCGGCTGCGCATCCTCAAGCGGGCGGAGATCCGCGAGCCCCTCTCCGGCGCCGGCGTCTGGACCTGGCCGGACCGGGTGGCGCCGCCCGAGGGGCTGCGCTTCGATCAGGCGCGCGTGGCGATCATCGCCTACGGCGCCCCGGGCCGCCGCATCGCCAAGGAGATCTCGCGCCGAGGCGGCACACCGGTCATGCTGGGCGCGGCGTGGTTCATCGCGCAGGCCCGGCGGCAGCGCGAGCTCTGGGAGACAGCGACATGAACACACTCGGAGTCCTCTTTCGTCTGACCACCTTCGGAGAGAGCCACGGTCCCGCGCTCGGCGCGGTGATCGACGGCTGCCCGGCCGGTGTCCCGCTGACCCGCGAGCAGATCCAGGCGGCGCTGGACCGCCGGCGTCCGGGCCAGTCCGCCATCACCACGGCGCGCGCCGAGGCGGACCAGGTGGAGCTCCTCTCCGGCGTCTTCGAGGACAAGACGCTGGGCACGCCCATCGCGGCCATCGTCCGCAACACCAACCAGCGCTCGGGGGACTACGACAAGCTGAAGACGGTGGACCGGCCGGGCCACGCGGACGCGGTGTGGCGCGAGCGCTACAAGCACCGCGATCACCGCGGCGGCGGGCGCACCAGCGGGCGCGAGACGCTCTGCCGCGTCATCGGCGGCGCGGTGGCGGAGGCGTACCTCGCCCGGGATCTGCCCCGGATCCACACGGTGGGCTGGGTGTCCCAGGTGGGGAACCTCGTCGCCGCGGTGCCGGCCCCGGGGCTCACCCGCGCCCAGGTGGACGAGCACCCCACGCGTTGCCCGGATCCGGCGCTGCGTGAGGAGATCTCCCAGCGCATCCTGGCGGCCAAGGAGGCCGGGGACAGCCTGGGAGGCTCCATCGACATCCGGGTGGAGGGCCTGCCGATGGGCCTGGGTGAGCCGATCTTCGGCAAGCTCAAGGCGCTGATCGCCCAGGCGCTGGGGAGCGTGGGGGCGGTGACGGGTGTGGTCTGGGGCCCGCCGGATCTGCTCGCGCGGATCGAGCAGCCGGGCACCGTCTTCCACAGCAAGAAGGAGACCTACGGCGGCATCCAGGGCGGCCTGGCCAACGGCGAGCCGATGCAGGTGCGCGCCTTCTTCAAGCCGCCCGCCACGCTCGCGGAGCACGCCAAGGGCGGGCGTCACGATCCGTGCATCATGCCGCGCGCGGTGCCCGTCCTCGAGGCGATGGTGTCGATCGTGATCGCCGATCTCGTCCTGCAGATGAACGCGTTCCCTCACACCGCATGAGCTTCCTCCCGCCCGGCGCCTACACGCCCGCCACCGATCACTGGGGCTCCTTCGCGAAGCTCTCGGCGCGGCTGCCCGAGGGCAGCGTGGCCGTCGTGGACCGGACGGTGACGAGGTTCCACCCCGGGCTGCTCCCGGCCCTGGAGGCACGCCGCCCCCGGGCGCTCGTCCAGCTCACCGGCGGCGAGCGGGCCAAGACCTTCGCGTCGCTGGAGAAGGTGCTCGCGGGTGGGCTCTCCCTGCCGCGCTCCGGGACGCTGATCGCGGTGGGCGGCGGCACCCTCGGCGACGTGGCCACGGTGGCGGCCCACCTGCTCAAGCGCGGCGTGCGGCTGGTGCAGGTGCCCACCACGCTGCTGGCGGCGGTGGACAGCAGCCTCGGCGGCAAGGGCGCGGTGGATCTCACCCTGCGCGGGCGCGTGGTGAAGAACCCGGCCGGCGTCTTCCACTACGCCCAGGAGGCATGGATCTGCCCGGAGCTGTTCTCCTCGCTCTCCGAGTCCCAGCGGCGCGAGGGTGCCATCGAGGCCTGGAAGATGGTGGTCTGCCTCGACGGGCCGCTCTTCCGCCGCTACCTCCGCCAGGCCCCGACGCTGGCGCGGATGGTGAAGGACGCCCGGCGCCTCAAGGAGAGCATCTGCGCGCAGGATCCCTACGAGCAGACCGGCCTGCGCGGCGTGCTCAACTTCGGCCACACCTTCGGCCATGTGCTGGAGGGCATGTCCCGCTTCAAGCTGTCCCACGGGGACGCGGTGGGGCTGGGGATGCTGTGCGCGTTGGATGTCGGCCGGGCCCTGGGGGTGACGCCGGAGCCCGTGGCCGAGCAGGTCGAGGAGGCGCTGCGCCGCGGGGCCGGGGTGCTCGGCCGGGAGCGGACGGCGGCCCTGCTCAAGCGCGCGCCCCTGGAGGACGTGGTGCAGCTGCTCGCCGCTGACAAGAAGGCGGGCAAGGCCGGCGAGCTGCGCATGGTCCTCCTCACCGCCATGGGTGCCTTCAGGATCCAGGAAGTCTCCGAGGCCACCTGGCGCAACCTCTGGCCTGCCTGGAAGCGGGGACTTCGCCCATGAGCCACCTCCTCCACGTCGATCCCACCCACCTCACCGCCGCGCGGCTCACGCCCCCGGTCTCCAAGTCGGACGCCCAGCGAGCGCTGGTGCTCGCGCACCTCACGGGCCACTGGCCCCTGGCCGCGCTCCAGTCCGAGCCCGAGTCCGATCTGCCCGCGGATGTCCGTGTCCTCAAGCGCGGCGTGGAGGCCCTGCGCCTGCCCGCGGGCCCTCTGCGCGAGGTGGACTGCGCGGATGGAGGCGCCCCGTTCCGCATCTTCGTCACCCAGGCCGCGGTGACGCCGGGGGTGCATGTGCGCATCACCGGCACCCCTCGCCTGGGCGAGCGCCCCCATGGCGCGCTCTTCGAGTCCCTCCGGGAGGCCCTGGGCCCCTCGGGCCTCTGCCTCACCGAGGGCACGCCCTGGCCGGTGGAGCTCCGCGCCCCGGCCAGCACCGGCGCGCCCGTCTTCCGCGTCCCAGGCGTCCAGAGCAGCCAGTACGCCTCCAGCCTCCTGCTGGGCTGCGCCGCCCTCTTCCTGCGCGAGCGCCGCCCCTGGAGCGTGGAGATCCAGGGCCCGCTGACGAGCGCCGGCTACCTGGAGCTCACCGTCACCTGGCTGCGGCGCTACGGCTTCACCGTGGAGGAGAGCCCGGCCCGGCTGGCGGTGACGGGGCACCAGCCCTCGCCGAGCGCCCCGCCCCTGCCGGGAGACTGGTCCTCGCTCGGCTACCTGCTGCTCATCGCCTGGCACACGGGCGGCAGCGTGGAGCGCGCGGACCCCTCCAGCGCCCACCCGGATCAGGCGCTCCTGCGGCTGGTGCAGCCCACGGGCCTCACCCCTGTCCCGGGGCCGGACCTCACCATGCGCCTGGAGGGCCAGGCCCGCAACGGCCTGGCGGCCTCCGGCAAGGAGTGCCCGGACCTGCTCCCCACGCTGGCCGCGCTCGCCTGCGTGCTGCCGCGCCCCTCCATCCTGACCGACGTCGGCATCCTCCGCCTGAAGGAGAGCGATCGCCTGGAGGGCATCCGCACCCTGGTGGCGGCCTACGGGGGATCCACGACATTGGAGGGCGAGGCGCTGACCATCACCCCTCCGCCCGCCCCACCCGCGCACTTCGCCATGGACAGCCGAGGCGATCACCGGCTCGCCATGGTCTCCGCCACGCTGGCCGTGCTCTCGGGCGCTCGCCTGACGCTCACCGGCCCCGAGTGTGTGGAGAAGAGCTTCCCGGGCTTCTGGCGCCAGCTGCAACGGGCCGGTGTACGCCTGTCTGAATGATCATTCAAGTTGGACTGTCGGGCGTCATCGAAGTGCTCTCTTTTTTGTTGAAAGCACTCCGCCCCCCGTGAAATCTCCCGCCCATGCCCAAGGACACGCTGACCATCACGGACAACCGGACAGGGAAGACGTACGAGGTCCCGATCGAGAACGGCTGCATTCGCACCCACGCCCTCAGGCAGATCAAGGTCGGTGACGATGACTTTGGCTTGATGGGGTACGATCCCGCGTTCCTCAACACGGCCAACTGCCGGAGCGCGATCACCTTCATCGACGGTGACAAGGGCATCCTCGAGTACCGCGGCTACCCCATCGAGCAGCTGGCGGAGAAGTCCTCCTTCCTCGAGGTGGCCTACCTGCTGCTCAACGGGGAGCTGCCCACCCCGAAGGAGCTGGAGAAGTTCATCCACCTCGTCACGCACCACACGTACGTGCACGAGAACATCAAGACCTTCATGGACGGGTTCCGCTACGACGCGCACCCCATGTCCATGCTGGCCTCCACGGTGGCGGCGCTCTCGGGCTTCTACCCGGACGCCAAGCACACCAAGGACGAGCACCACCGCCGCATCCAGATCACCCGGCTGATCGCCAAGATGCCGACGCTCGCGGCCTTCTCGTACCGGCACAGCATGGGGCTGCCGTACATCTACCCGGACAATGATCTGTCCTACGTCGCCAACTTCCTGGCGATGATCCGGCGCATCGGCACCGCCACCTACAAGGTGCACCCCACGCTGGAGCGCGCGCTGGACCTGCTCTTCATCCTCCACGCGGACCACGAGCAGAACTGCTCCACCACCTCCGTGCGCACGGTGGGCTCCTCCGAGGTGGATCCGTACTCGGCGGTGAGCGCGGGCATCGGCGCGCTCTACGGCCCGCTGCACGGCGGCGCCAACGAGGCGGTGCTGCGCATGCTGCGCGAGATCGGCCACGTCTCGAAGATCCCGGACTTCATCAAGGCGGTGAAGAGCGGCGAGGGCGAGAAGAAGCTGATGGGCTTCGGCCACCGCGTCTACAAGTCGTACGATCCGCGCGCCAAGGTCATCAAGCGCGTGGCGGACGAGGTGTTCGAGGTGACGGGGAAGAACCCGCTGCTGGACATCGCCGTGGAGCTGGAGCGCATCGCCCTGCAGGACGAGTACTTCGTCAAGCGCAAGCTCTACCCCAACGTCGACTTCTACTCGGGCCTCATCTACGAGGCGATGGGCTTCCCGGTGGAGATGTTCCCGGTGCTCTTCGCCATCCCCCGCACGGTGGGCTGGTGCGCGCAGTGGGAGGAGATGGTGAAGGACCCGGAGCAGAAGATCGCCCGTCCGCGCCAGATCTACGTGGGCGCCCAGCGGCGCGACTACGTCCCCATGGACAAGCGCGCCGCGAAGTAGTCGCCGCGAAGCAGTCGCCTCAGCCCACCCTCGCCGCCGAGGCGGGGGGGGCCTCGGCGTACAGGGACTCGATGAGGGCGGCGTGCTTCTTCTCCACCGCGCCGCGGCGGACCTTGAGGGTGGGCGTCATCTCCCCGGCCTCGATGGAGAAGTCCTCCGGGAGGATGGAGATGCGCTTGATCGTCTCGAAGCGGGCCAGCTTCGAGTTGACGTCGCGCTCGATGGCCTGCTCCAGGTACTGGTACATGCGCGGATCGCGGGCCAGCGCCCCGGGCTCCTCCGGCCACCCCTGCTCCCGGGCCAGGGCCTTCGCCTTCTCCGCGTCCAGCGTCAGCAGCGCCACCAGGTAGTTGCGCCGCTCGCCGATGACGACGGCCTGGCTCACCGGGGCCACGTTCTTGAGCAGGGCCTCGATGTTGGAGGGCGCCGTCTTCTTCCCGCCGGAGGTGACGATGATCTCCTTCTTGCGGCCGGTGATGTGGGCGTAGCCCTCGCCGTCCAGCTGCCCCACGTCCCCGGTGTGGAGCCAGCTGCCCTCCAGCAGCGCCGAGGTGGCGGCGGGCTCCTTGAAGTAGCCCATGCACACGTTGCCGCCCCGCACGAGGATCTCCCCATCCTCCGCGATGCGGAGCTCCACCCCCACCATGGGCCGCCCCACGGCGCCCAGCCGGGTGGCCTCCCGGGTGTTGACCGTGGCCGGCCCAGTCAGCTCGGACATGCCCCACACCTCGTGGATGATGATGTCGATGGAGGCGAAGAAGTCCAACACGTCCTTGCCGATGGGCGCCGCGCTGACGGCGAAGAACTCCACCTGATCGAAGCCGATGCGCTGGTGGAGCGGCGCGAACACGAGCCGGCGGGCCAGCTGGTACTGCAGCTCCAGCGGCACGGGCACCTTCTCGTGGCGCAGCGCCAGCGTGTGGTACTGGGTGGCCACCCCCCGCGCCCACGCCAGCACCTTCTGGCGCAGCGCCGGCTGCGAGCGCATCCCCTCCTCCGCCTTCGCCTTGAACTTCTCCCACACGCGCGGGACCCCGAAGAACAAGGTGGGCCGCACCTCCTTCAGGTTCTGCGGCACCGACTCGAGCGAGTCCGCGAAGAAGACCTGCGCCCCCAGCAGCAGCGGGCCGTGCAGGGAGAGGACCTGCTCGGCGATGTGAGACAGCGGCAGGTACGACAGCAGGCGCTTGTGCTCGGCGCGGAGGTCCACCGCCTGGAGCAGCCGCTCCGCCGTCCACACCAGGTTGTGGTGGCTGAGCATCACGCCCTTGGGGTTTCCCGTCGTCCCCGAGGTGTAGATGAGGGTGGCCAGCCCATCCTCTTCCAGCGCGTTGACGCGCTCCCAGTAGGGGCCCTCGTCCGCGCCGGTGCCCTTCTCCAGCACGTCCGTGTACCGCAGCACGCCCTCCGGCAGGCGCTCCGGCCCATCCATCACGATGATGTAGCGCAGCCGGGGGAGCCGCTCGCGCAGCGCCAGCGCGCCCTCGAGGTACTTCGCGTTCTCCACCAGGAAGAACTCCGCCTCGCAGTGGTGGAGGATGTACTCCACCTGCTCCGCGCTGTTGGTGGTGTAGATCCCCACCGGTACGCCGCCCAGCGCCATGGCCGCCAGGTCAGCCACCAGCCACTCCTCGCGGTTGAAGCTCTGGATGGCCAGCGCCCCCTTCGGCGGGAACCCCAGCGCGTGCAGGCCCAGCGCGAAGCGCGTCACCCGCTGGGCGTACTCGCGCCAGGAGGTGGGGACATAGCTCTTGCCTCGTCGCGTCCAGAGGGCCGGGCGGTGCTCGTGCCGCGTGGCCTGCTCGTGGAGTACCTGCACCATCGTCTTGGGCTGTTCCATGGCGGGGCAGGCTACTGGAACCCGGCGCCGGGGACCATGTCATCCGGACCACCTGGATCGTCTCTGGCGTTGACAGGCGACTGGGGGGCTATGTATTCCGCGCAACGACCATGAGCATCGACTTCACCTGTCAGAAGTGCGAGGCGAGCTTCGAGCTGGACGCGCAGGATCTCATCGAGGGGACTGAGAAGCTGCTCTGCCCTCACTGCGACGCGAAGGCCCCCGCCAACCTCTCCGAGGACTTCGTCGCGGCGCTCACGGAGATGCGCGCGCAGATCGCCGCGCTGGGCAAGAAGTTCGCCGTCAGCATGACGCTCGAGTACGAGGATCTGGAGGCCGAGCTCGAGGACGAGGAGGACGACGAGGAGGATGACGACGAGGACGATGACGAGCTCGACTTCGACGAGGACGAGGACGTCGAGGATGACGAGGACTACGACGACGAAGACGAGGACGAGGATCGCTGAGCGGGCGCCCGCCTGCCCGTCCTCCCCTCCATCCCGGCGGTCCCCGGACGCAAGGCAGTAGGCCGACCGGGCATGACTTCCGCCCTCGCCGCCCCAGGTCAGGTGCGTAGGTTTGGTGGGTGAAAACACCCAACCGCGCCGGTCTCTTTCTCGCCCCGCTCTCCGCTGTGGTCCTGGCGCTGGTGGGACTGCTGTTCCTTCCCGCATTCTCCACCCACCCGGCGCTCGCCGCCTCCCCGCTGCTGGCTGGGGTCGGCGGCTCCGAGCAGCCCTGCGTCACCGAGCAGGGCGAGGACCCGGCCGCCTGTAAGGAGCTCATCGAGCTCGTGGTGCGCGACGTCGTCCCGCTCGAGGAGGCGCAGACACATGCCGTGGTGCTGAGCACCGAGGATGGCGAGACCGTCCTGCCCGTCTTCGTGGACGAGGCGGCGGCCGTGGCCATCGCCTTCCGGCTCGCCCACCTGGAGCCGCCCCAGCCGCTCGCGCAGGATCTGCTGGATGACGTGGTGGCCAAGCTGGGCGCCCGCGTCACGGAGGTCCGCATCGACGATCTGCGCGGCGACATCTACACCGGGCGCATCTTCCTCCAGCAGGGCAAGAAGAACATGGAGCTGGACGCCCGGCCCGCGGACTCCATCGCCATGGCGCTGGACGGCAACGCCCGCATCCGTGTCACGCGCAAGGTGCTCTCCCTGGCCGGCATCAGCCGCGAGGACGTGGAGTCCATGCACGAGCAGATGCCCGGCGTGGGCGGCAGCGGCGAGCCGGAGCCCGAGCCGCTCCCGTTCACCCCGCCCAAGGGCAAGGAGATCAGCCTCTAGCCCGCCTGGAGCGAGCGCGTGGACAAAGGAAAGCCCGGCCCCCCCTCCCAGGGAAGCCGGGCTTTCGCTTCGCCTCATGACAGCCTGAGGACTTGAACGGTGCGCGATCAGCCGATCTGGCGCACGCGCGAGATGAACCTTCGCCTCCGCGATCGAGGCTGTCAAGGGAGCTGCCCCCCGCCTAGGATGGCGGACGCATGCGCAAGGCAAAGATCATCTGCACGCTGGGCCCGGCCTCGGACACGCCGGAGGTCATCGAGGGGCTCATCCGCGCCGGCATGAACGTGGCGCGGCTCAACTTCTCGCACGGGACGCACGACGATCACCGACGCCGGGTGAACACGATCCGCAGGGTGTCCCGGCGGCTCGGCATGCCCGTGGCCATCCTCCAGGACGTCCAGGGCCCGAAGATCCGCCTGGGCAGGTTCGAGGGAGGCCAGCTCACCGTGAAGCAGGGGCAGACGGTGACGGTGACGACCCGCGCCGTCCTCGGCCAGGGGGCGATCATCCCGACGCCGGTGCGCTCGCTGCCGAAGGACGTGTCGCGGGGGGCTGTCATCCTCCTGGATGACGGGCGGGTGCGCCTGCGGGTGCTGCGGGTGGCGGGCCGGGACGTGACCGCGCGAGTGGAGGTGGGCGGGCTGCTGAAGGACCATAAGGGGCTCAACCTGCCGGGCGCGGCGATCTCGGTGCCGACCATCACGGAGAAGGACGCGGAGGACCTGGCGTTTGGCCAGGAGGTCGGCGTGGACTACGTGGCGCTGTCGTTCGTGCGCTCGGCGGACGACATCCGGCAGGCGCGCGCGCACGTGGCGAAGCTCAACACCCCCCTCATCGCGAAGATCGAGAAGCCCCAGGCCGTGCAGAGCCTGGAGGCCATCGCCGCGGTGGCGGACGGGGTGATGATCGCCCGCGGGGACCTGGGCGTGGAGATGCCGCTGGAGCAGCTGCCGGGCATCCAGAAGCGCGCGGTGGCCGAGGTCAACCGCATGGGCGGCCTGGTCATCGTCGCCACGGAGATGCTGGAGAGCATGGTGGGCAACGCCCGCCCCACGCGCGCCGAGGTGTCAGACGTAGCCAACGCCATCCTGGACGGCGCGGACGCGGTCATGCTCTCGGGCGAGACGGCGGCGGGCAAGTACCCCATCGACGCGGCGGCCACCATGGCGCGGATCGTCGAGGAGGCGGAGCGCGGGGCGAGCATCGGCCTGCGCCCCTCCCTGGTGGAGCGCCAGGACGATCTGTCCACCGGCGTGGCGGCGGCGGCGGTGGCGGCGGCCGAGCAGCTCGGCATCGAGACGATCGTGGCGTACACCGAGCGGGGCCACACCGCGCGCCTCATCTCCGAGTTCCGGCCGCGGGCGCAGATCATCGCCCTGACGCCCAGCGCGGACACGGTCAACCGCATGGCGCTCTACTGGGGCGTGAAGGGGCTGCAGGTGGGCCGGCTCCAGTCCACGGACGCGATGCTCAAGCAGGTGCGCCGGCTCTGCCGCGAGCAGGGGGTGTGCAAGGTGGGCGCGCCCGTGGTCATCGTGGCGGGGGTGCCGCTCAACGAGCCCGGCCGCACGAACATGATGTCCGTGCACCGCATCTGAGCGCCTGCGCGAGCCCGCCTGGGCTCAGAGCGTCTTGTTCTGGAAGTCGTAGAGCTTCTCGACGGCGATCTGCCGGTAGCGCTCGACCTTGAGGGCGCGCAGGGCGCAGTCCCAGACCAGCTCCTTGGCGGGCCGGTCCGGCTCCTTCTTCTTGCGGCGCTTCACCTCGGCCTTGATGGCCTTCACCGCGACGCGCGGGTGGTAGCAGAAGGCGGCGGAGAACAACAGGTGCCCGCCGAAGGGGATGAGCCGCGCTTCAATCACGTCCCCCGCCTCCAGGCCGGCGATGTTGCGGCGCTCGGTGACGTCGAAGTCCTTGCCGGAGAACAGCTCGCGCAGGCGGATGACGCCCTTGCCCAGCTTGCGGACCTCGAAGAGCCCGTGGACCGTCTCGGTGAAGCTGCGGAAGGCGTTGGCCTCTTCGGGCGGCGCGGACTGGAGCCGCTGCTCGTACAGCTCGGAGGCCGGCGTCTTCCCGGTGAGCCGCGAGGGCCGATCGTAGAGGTAGTAGTCCAGGAAGGACGCCATCCGCAGCTCGAAGATCTTGTCGTCCTCGAACACCTCGCCCGTGAGGCGGAAGTACTCCGCCTTGGCTTCCAGGAGATCCGCTTTGCGTGACTCCTGGCTGCCGTAGGCGATGAGCTGATCCAGGTACGGCTGATACGACAGAGGCGAGGCTGAAGGAGCGTCCATGGGGCGCGGAGATCCTACTCCGCCATCAACCGGGAGAAGCGCTTGAAGAGGTAACGCGCGTCATGCGGGCCGGGCGAGGACTCGGGATGATACTGGACGCTGAAGGCCCGCGCGTCGGGGATGGAGAGCCCCTCCACGGTGCCATCGTTGAGGTTGATGTGGGTCACCACCGCCCCGCCCTTCAGGCTGGCGTCGTCCACGGCGAAGCCATGGTTCTGGGCGGTGATCTCCACCTTCCCGGTCGTCAGATCCTTCACGGGTTGGTTGGCGCCGCGGTGGCCGAACTTCATCTTGTAGGTCCGTCCGCCCAGGGCGAGCGCGAGGATCTGGTGCCCCAGGCAGATGCCGAACACCGGCACCTTGCCCAGCAGCGCGGCCACCGTCTTGTCCGCGCCCTTCACCGCGGCGGGATCCCCGGGGCCGTTGGCCAGGAAGACGCCGTGCGGCTTGCGCGCGAGCACCTCCTCGGCGGACGTGGTGGAGGGCACCACCGTCACCCGGCAGCCCTCGTCCACCAGCAGCTGCAGCATGGAGCGCTTGAGGCCGTAGTCATAGGCCACCACCTCGAAGCGCAGCTTCGGCGCGGGAGCCGGGGCGCCGCTGAACACGTCCGGCGAGGGCGAGGTGAAGGTGTACGGCTGCTTCGTGGAGACGCCGGTGGCCAGATCCTGCCCCTCCATGCCGGGGGCGCTCCGGGCCCGCTCCACGAGCGCGGCGGCGGAGTGGTTCTCGGTGGAGATGATGCCCATCTGCGCGCCGTGCGTGCGCAGGTGCCGCACGAGCCGCCGGGTGTCCAGGCCGTGGATGCCCGCCACCCCGTGGCGCTTGAGGTACGCGTCCAGCGTCTCCTGCGAGCGCCAGTTGGAGGGCTGCACGGAGTAGGAGCGCACCACCATGCCCACCGCGTGCGGGTGCACGGACTCCTCGTCCTCCGGGTTGGCCCCCACGTTCCCCATCTCCGGGTAGGCCATGGTGACGATCTGCCCCACGTAGGAGGGATCCGTGAGGATCTCCTGGTAGCCGAACATGGAGGTGTTGAAGACCACCTCGCCCACCCTCTCGCCGGTGGCGCCAAAGGAGCGCCCCTCGAAGAGAGTTCCATCCGCCAATGCGAGCACCGCCCGCTTCATCACCGGGACTCCTTGATCTGACCGTCCGCGAACACGAGCCCGCCGCCAACCCACGTCTGGGTGACGCGGCCCTTGAGCAATCGGCCATTGAAGGGGGTATTCCGACTCTTGGAGAAGAACCGCTCCGCGTCCACTGCCCACTCCGCGTCCGGGTCGACGATCGTGACGTCCGCCGGGGCCCCAGGCGCCAGGTGACCGCCCGGCAGACCGAACGCCCTGGCCGGCCCCACCGTGAGCAGCTCCACCGCCTTGAGGGGGCTGAACACCCCCTCGTGCACCAGGGCCAGGGCGAGGCCGAGCGCCGTCTCCAGGCCCACCACGCCGTTGATGCCCTTCTCGAACTCCACCCGCTTGTCGAGCACGCCGTGCGGGGCGTGATCCGTGGCGATGGCGTCGATCGTGCCGTCGGCCAGGGCCTCGCGCAGGGCCTCCACGTCGCGGCGCAGGCGCAGCGGCGGGTTCATCTTCGCGTGGGTGTCGTACTGGCCCACGGCCGTGTCATCGAGCGTGAAGTGGTGCGGCGCGGCCTCGGCGGTGACGCGCAGGCCCCGCTTCTTCGCCTCACGCACCAGCCGGACGCTGCCCTCGCAGGAGATGTGGGCGAGGTGCAGGCGCGCCCCCGTCTCTTCCAGGAGCACCAGATCCCGCGCCACCATGACGATCTCGGCCGAGGGCGGGATGGGCAACAGCCCCAGCCGCGTGGCGGTGGGCCCCTCCGTCATCGCGCCCTTGCCGGACAGCGTGAGATCCTCCTCGTGGACCATGACGGGGATGTCGAAGAGCGTGGAGTACTGGAGCGCGCGCCGCATGAGCGAGGCGTTCATCACCGGGCGCCCGTCGTCGGTGACGCAGACGCAGCCGGCGGAGATCAGCTCGCCCATCTCGGCCAGCTCCTCGCCCTTGAGGCCCTTGGTGATGGCCCCCGCGGGGTAGACGCGGCAGAGCCGGGCCGCCCGGGCGCGAGACAGCACCAGCTCCGTCACCAGCGCGCTGTCGTTGACCAGCTTGGTGTTGGGCATGGCCACCACGGCGGTGAAGCCGCCCGCCACCGCCGCGCGGCACCCGGTGAGGATGGTCTCCTTGCCCTCCTCACCCGGCTCGCGCAGGTGCACGTGCATATCGATGAAGCCCGGCAGCACCCAGCGCCCCCGCGCGTCCACCACCTGGGCCCCGGCCACCTGGAGCGGCGCCTCGGAGACCTCCGCCACCTTGCCATCCCGGACGAGCACGTCTCGCACGCCGTCTACACCGTTGCGCGGATCGATCACCCGACCGCGGCTGAAGAGGACCTGCGCGCTCACGAGCACACCTCCAGGATGGCCCGGCGGACGGCGACCCCGTTGGCCACCTGCTCGAGGATGACGCTGCGAGCGCCGTCCGCCACGGCGGGGGCCAGCTCCACGCCGCGGTTGATGGGGCCGGGGTGCATCACGAGCGCGCCGGGCTTCATGCGCTCGGCCCGGGCGGCGGTGAGGCCGAAGAGGCGGGAGAACTCGCGCGTGGAGGGGAAGAAGGACTCCGTCTGCCGCTCGAGCTGGAGCCGCAGGCACATCACCGCGTCCGCCTGGGGCAGCGCCGCGTCCAGGTTCGTCGTCACCTCCGCGCCCAGCTCCTTCAGGCCCACGGGCAGCAGCGTGGGCGGGCCGCACACCATCACCCGCGCGCCGAGCGCCCCCAGGCACAGGATGTTGGAGCGCGCCACGCGGCTGTGGAGGATGTCCCCGACGATGAGCACCGTGCGGCCATCCAGCCTCCCCCAGTGCTTGCGCAGCGTGAAGGCGTCCAGCAGCGCCTGCGAGGGGTGCTCGTGGGTGCCATCCCCGGCGTTGATCACGGCGCAGCGCACGTGCTGGGCCACCAGGTGGGGAGCGCCCGAGGAGCGGTGGCGGATGACGAGCGCCACCGGGCCGGTGGCCTCGATGTTGCGCACGGTGTCCAGCAGCGTCTCCCCCTTGGAGACCGAGGAGCCCTGGGCCGTCCAGTTGAGCACCTGGGCGCCCAGCGTCTTGGCGGCCATCTCGAAGGAGGTGCGGGTGCGGGTGGAGTCCTCGAAGAAGAGGTTGGCCACCACCTTGCCTTGGAGCACCGACGTGCTCGCCGGGCCCCCGGGCAGATGGGCCTCGGCCCGATCGAGCAGTGTCTCGATCTCCTCTCGCCGCCAGCCTTCGATTCCGAGCAGGTGTCGCATAGAGCGGGTGCGCCGTAGCAACGCTACTGGGGAGCGTCAAGCGGCAGCGAGGCCCTCACCGGACGGGCTCGAAGAACCGGTCCAGGCGCAGGCCCGTCCCGTCAAAGAGGCTGCTCAGCAGGCCCCCGTATCCGAAGGACACCCACACCACCATGGCCTTGCCCTTGATGTGGCCAAAGGGGACGTAGGCCGGGGGGTGGCCCTGGCCGATGAACCCCACGCGGCTGTCCGAGCTGTTGTCCCGGTTGTCGCCCATCACGAAGACGTGCTCCTCGGGGACGATGAAGGGCCCCTCGTCGCGGGGCATGTAGGGGCGCGGATCCTGGAGCACGGCGTGGTTCACGCCGTCCAGGTTCTCCCGGTACAGGATCTCCTGATCGTCAAACCACTCCCCCTGCAGGGTGAGGTTGCGCACGGTGAACTGATCGGAGACGAGGGTGCGCTGCTGCGGCGTGCCGTTGATGTGGACCACCTCGTTGATGATCTCGACGCGATCTCCGGGGATGCCCACCACGCGCTTGATGAAGTCCTTGTCCGTCTCCACCGGGTTGTTGAAGACGATCACATCCCCCCGCCCCGGCGGCCGGATGATCTGGAAGGGCACCTTGTTGATGAAGGGGATGCGCACCCCGTAGACGAACTTGTTGACGAAGACCTGATCGCCGATCTCCAGCGTCGGCAGCATGGAGCCGGAGGGGATGCGGTACGGCTCGATGAAGATGGTGCGGATGAGCAGCGCGATGGCCAGCGCCTTGGCGAAGCCGGAGGCGGTGTGCCAGCCGGACTGCTTGCGGTGGGCGCCGAAGAGCTCGTCATGGAGCTTGTCCAGCGCCTTCACCTCCTTCTCCAGCGCGGGCACGTCCGACGCCAGGGAGGCATCCTCCACGCGCAGGGCCTGCTCGGCGATGCGCTCGGCCGCGTTCGGCGGCAGCTTGCCGGGCAGGCGCTCGAAGATGCGCTCGGCCTCGTTGAAGAGCTCCCGAGCCTCCAGCCGCGCCTTGCGCAGCGCCTGCTCCCGCTTGGAGACCAGGCGCCACCCGAACAGCCCCACCCAGTAGAAGAACATCGCCGCCCCGAAGTACTGCATGGCCGGCTTGGCCCACTCCGCCGAGGACGGGAGGTTCTCGATGAGGAAGAGGTACGGGATGAAGAGCAGGCCCGTCAGCGACAGCGGGGCCCAGAGGCTGGTGAGCATCTGCCGCCACATCAGCGCCCGGCGGGCGCGGAGCTGCTCCGGCGTCCTGCGGGCGGACATGGCCTCTCCCAGCTTGATCTGCGTGGTCGCGGCGGTCATCTACTCCTCCGTCTTCAGGACCGCCAGGAAGGCCTCCTGGGGGATCTCCACCGAGCCCACCTGCTTCATGCGCTTCTTGCCCTCCTTCTGCTTCTCCAGCAGCTTGCGCTTGCGGCTGATGTCGCCGCCGTAGCACTTGGCGAGCACGTTCTTGCGCATGGCGGAGATCGTCTCTCGGGCGATGATCTTCGCGCCGATGGCCGCCTGGATGGCCACCTCGTACATCTGCTTGGGGATCACTTCCTTGAGCTTCTGGCACACCTCGCGGCCGCGCAGGTAGGCGCGTTCGCGGTGGACGATCACGCTCAGGGCATCCACCGGCTCCCCGTTGATGAGGATGTCCAGCTTGGCCAGCTCCGCCTCCGCGTAGCCGGCCAGCTCGTAGTCCAGGCTGGCGTAGCCTCGCGACACGCTCTTGAGCTTGTCGAAGAAGTCGAAGACGACCTCCGCCAGCGGCATCTCGTACGTCACCTGGACGCGCTGGCCGCTGGTGCCCAGGTACTTCATGTCCTTCTGCACGCCGCGCCGGTCCTGGCACAGCTTGAGGATGGCGCCCAGGTGATCGTTGGGCACGTGGATGTGGCAGGTGAGGATGGGCTCCTCGAACTTCTCGATGTTCTGCACCGGCGGCAGCTTGGCCGGGTTGTCGATGAGGAGCGTCTCTCCCTTGCTGGTGGTGATGCGGTACACCACCGAGGGCGCCGTGGTGATGAGGTTGAGGTTGTACTCGCGCTCCAGGCGCTCCTGGACGATCTCCATGTGCAGCAGGCCCAGGTAGCCGCAGCGGAACCCGAAGCCCAGCGCCGTGGAGGACTCCGGCTCGTAGGTGAAGGCCGAGTCGTTGAGCTTGAGCTTGGCCAGCGCGTCCCGCAGGCCCTCGTACTCGGCGGAGTCCACCGGGAAGATGCCGCTGAACACCATGGGCTTGACTTCCTTGAAGCCCGGGAAGGGCGCGTCCGTGGGGCGCGCCTCCTCGGTGACGGTGTCACCCACCTTGGCGTCCTGCAGCTCCTTGACGTTGGCCACCAGGACGCCCACCTCGCCGGCCATCAGCTGAGTCACCGGCCGGGAGAAGGGGCTGAACACGCCCAGCTCCTGCACCTCGAAGACCTTGTTGTTGCTCCACAGCTTGATCTTCTGCTTGAGCTTGAGCGTGCCCTCCAGCACGCGCACCAGCGTCACCACGCCACGGTAGTTGTCGTACCAGCTGTCGAAGATGAGGGCCTTGAGCGGCGCGTCCGGCTCGCCCCGGGGAGGCGGCACGGTGCGGACCACCGCCTCGAGGATGTCCTCGATGCCGATGCCCTCCTTGGCGGAGGCCGGCACCGCCACGGACGCGTCGATGCCGATCACGTCCTCGATCTCCGCCCGGGTGCGCTCAACGTCCGCGCTCGGCAGGTCGATCTTGTTGATGACCGGGATGATCTCCAGGTTGTGGTCCAGCGCCATGTAGACGTTGGCCAGCGTCTGGGCCTCGACGCCCTGGCTGGCGTCCACCACCAGCAGGCAGCCCTCACAGGCGGCGAGCGAGCGGCTCACCTCGTAGGCGAAGTCCACATGGCCCGGCGTGTCGATCAGGTTGAGGACGTACTGCTGCCCATCCCGAGCCTTGTAGCTCATCCGCACGGACTGGGCCTTGATGGTGATGCCCCGCTCGCGCTCGATGTCCATGTTGTCCAGGAACTGGGCCTGGGCCTCACGCTTGGTCAGCGTCCCCGTCTTCTCGAGGAGGCGATCGGCGAGCGTGGACTTGCCATGGTCGATATGGGCGATGATGCAGAAGTTGCGGATGTGGGCGTTCTCGGCCGGCATGGATCAGGGCTCTTCGCTGCTCGTCAAAGCGCGCGTGAGTAACACCTAACCCGTCCAAAATCCATGCATCCGAAAGTCCACCGGCCGGCCTGGCGTCCAGTGGCATGCCCGTCCTGTCGGGGGACGGGCACTGCTGCCGGGCCTACCCCGCGGCGCGGGCCTGCTCGCGCGCCTTCGCCCGGAAGTACTCCACCGTCCGGCGCAGGCCCTCGGCGAGGCCCACCGTCGGCTCCCAGCCAAGCACCTTCCTGGCCAGCCCCGCGTCGATGCAGGAGCGCCGCTGCTCGCCCGGCTTGCCTGGGGCATGGGTGACCTTGAGCGTGGAGCCCGCCGCCTCGGCCAGCAGCGCGTAGAGCCGGTTGATGTCCGTCTCGATGCCGCCGCCGATGTTCACCGCGCCCACGTAGTCCTTCTCGGCGGCCAGGAGGTTGGCCCGGGCCACCTCTGGCCCGAAGACGAAGTCTCGCGTCTGGCCACCGTCCCCGAAGAGGGTGCACTCCCGGCCAGCGACCAGGCGCTGAGCGAAGATGGCCACCACCCCCGCCTCGCCATGGGGGTTCTGCCGGGGGCCGTAGACGTTGGCGTAGCGCAGGGCGACGTAGGCCAGCCCGTACTGGGCCCGGTAGTAGCCCAGGTACAGCTCGCCCGCCGCCTTGGAGACCCCATACGGGGACACCGGCCGCGTCGGGTGGCTCTCCGGCGCGGGGAAGACGTCCTGCTCGCCGTAGATGGCGCCGCCGGTGGAGCTGAAGATGACCTTCTTCACCCCGGAGGCGCGCGCGGCCTCCAGCAGGTTGAGCATGCCCAGGATGTTGGCGTCCGCGTCGAAGCGCGGATCCTCCACGCTGCGCCGCACGTCCATCTGCGCCGCCAGGTGGCAGAGGATCTGGGGCTGCTCGGAGCGGATGAGGGCCGAGGCCTCGGGGCTGCGGATGTCCAGCTCCACCAGCTTCACGCGAGGGTCCAGGTTCTCCCGTCGTCCGCTCGACAGGTTGTCGAGGGCGATCACCTCGTGCCCCGCGCGCAGGAACTCATCGCACACGTGCGACCCGATGAAGCCTGCTCCTCCCGTCACCAGCACTTTCACGCTGAAGCTCCCGGCCACCGCGCGTGGCCCAAAATGTTCAAAGGCGCCGCCAACTTAAGGAGTGCCCCGGGTCCCGGCAATGGTGCGAAAGTAGGAAATGGTCTGCTTCAGACCTTCCTCGAGGGGCACCTGTGGCTCCCAGCCCAGCAGCGTCCGGGCGCGGGTGATGTCCGGCTGGCGCAGCTTGGGATCGTTCTGCGGCAGCGGCTGGAAGACGATCTTCCCTCCCCCGCCGGCGGCGGCCCGCACCGCCTCGGCGAACTGGAGGATCGTCATCTCCCGCGGGTTGCCGAGGTTCACCGGCTCCGTCACGTCGGACAGGGCCATCCTCACCAGCCCGTCCACCAGATCCTTCACGTAGCAGAAGGAGCGCGTCTGGGTGCCATCCCCGAAGACGGTGAAGTCCTCGCCGCGCAGGGCCTGGCCCACGAAGGCCGGCACCACCCGGCCGTCATTCAGGCGCATGCGCGGCCCGTAGGTGTTGAAGATGCGGACGATGCGCGTCTTCACCCCGCGCACGCGCGCGTAGGCGGACGTGATGGCCTCCGCGTAGCGCTTGGCCTCGTCGTACACCGCCCGCGGCCCGATGGGGTTGACGTTGCCGTAGTAGCCCTCGTGCTGGGGGTGGACCAGCGGATCGCCATACACCTCGGAGGTGGAGGCCATGAGGAACACCGCCCCCTTGGCCTCGGCCAGCTTCAGCGCGTTCTCCGTCCCCAGCGAGCCCACCCGGAGCGTCTCCAGCGGCAGCTGCGCGTAGTCGATGGGCGAGGCGGGAGAGGCCAGGTTGAAGACGTAGTCCACCGGCCCCTCGACCGAGAGCCCCTCCACGATGTCCTGCCTCGAGAACTCGAACCCTGGCCGCCCCCGAAGCGTGCTCAGGTTCTCCTCCGCGCCGGTAATGAAGTTGTCCACCGCCACCACGCAGGCGCCATCCTCCAGCAGCCTTTCGCAGAGGTGGGAGCCCACGAAGCCCGCGCCGCCGAGCACCACCGCCCGTTTGCCTCTCATGCCCGTCACGTCCCTGCCTAGCTGAGCTCGTCGAAGGTGGCCTGACCGGGCAGCTGCGCCTTGTACTTGTCGAGCACCAGATCGATCCCCTGCCGGATGTACTCGGCCACGGGCACCTTGGTCTTCTGATTCAGCGCCTTGAGGCGCTCGTTCTGCTCAGGGGTGATGTAGATGGTGGTGCTGATCTTCTTTCGGGCCATGGCGATATGTGAAAGTATATGGAATGACGTGGCCCGTGAAGGAAACGGCCGCGCCCGCCGGGGGCGCCGTGCCCGAGCGCTCCGGGAGCAGGCATGTCTTCAATGAAATCATGGGGTTGCGCAGGACTTTGGGCGCTCGCGGTGCTGGCGGGCTGCTCGGGGGACAAGGCCGGGAGACAGCCGGTTGCCCAGCCGGAGCCCATTGGAGATCGCCCGGCGGCCCCTGAGTCAATCCGACCCCAGCGCGCCGAGGCCGAGAAGGTGAAGGAGCTGGATCTCAACCGCGACTACAAGCCGGACGTGTGGACGTACTTCGTCGAGGCGGCGGGTCCGGACGGCCAGGCGCGCGAGCGGCGGGTGCGCAAGGAGATCGACTTCAACGGGGACGGCCGGGTGGACATCACCCAGTACTTCAACGAGCGCGACGAGAAGGTGCGCGAGACGATGGACCAGGACTTCGACGGCAAGGTCGACTCGGTCCTGTACTACGAGAAGAGCGTCAACGTGCGCACCGAGCGGGACGTGGACGGCAACGGGCGCGCGGACGTGTGGCTGTACTACGAGAAGGGCAAGCTGGCGCGCAAGGAGCGCGACACCAACGGCGACGGCAAGGTGGACAACTGGGAGTACTGGGAGGGCGGCCAGGTAGACCGGATCGGGGATGACCTGGACGGCGACGGCAACGTGGATCGCTGGACGAAGAACCCCAACGCCCGCTAGTCCCCGGCAGCCCCTCCCCCGCGGGGAGTGGGCCCGCGCCCGAGCCCGCGCTACGGCTTGCTCGTCCCCACGCGGCCGTACGAGTCCTCGAGCCGCACCACGTCGTCCAGCTCGGGGGTGCTGACCTCGAGGATGTCACAGTCGGTGAGCGCCACCATGCGGTGCTGGGTGAGCGGCTTGATGTGGTAGCTCTCGCCGGGGCTCATCTCCTTCTCGATGAGGCCCTGGCCCTCGTCGACGACGAAGAGCAGCTTGCCGCTGTGGACGTGGATGGTCTCGTCCTTCTTGTTGTGGAACTGCAGGCTGAGCTTGTGGCCCTGCTTCACGTGCAGGAGCTTGCCCACGTAGCGCTCGGTGTGGGCCCAGATCAGCTCGTAGCCCCAGGGCTTCTCCACCCGCCTCGGCGTCATCATGTCGCTTCTCGCTCTTCCTGGACCGCTCTAGTTCGTCCCGGCGACGAACGCGTCGAGCTGGGTCTCTCGCTTGAAGTCCGCCAGGTAGCGCGTGGCCGCCTCACGAGAGGGGAAGCTGCCCATGCGGACCCGGTACCAGGTGCCCTTCCGGGGCACCTCGGCGGTGACGATATAGGGGGCATAGCCCCGGTCACGCAACCGGGTGGCGAAGCGGTCGGCCTCCTCGCGGGTCTGGAAGGCGGAGATCTGGAGCGTGAAGGCACCGCCCGGCACGGCCTCGGCCGGGCGCTGGGTGGCACGGGCGATCGCCTCCTTCAGCCCGCTGCCCGGGGTGGCCGTGCGCGCGGGGACGGACTCCTCCTCCACCGTGCCGGCCACGGGCTTCGGCTCGGCCGCGGGGGCCGGAGCGGCAGCGGGAGCGGTCGGGGCGGGAGCCTGGGGGCGCTTCACGGCCGCCAGGGCCGCCAGCTCCTCATCCGCGGCGCTCAGGGTGGAAGCCGGCTTCTCGGCGGGCGCGGGCTTCTCGGCGGGTGCGGCAACGGCCGTGGCAGCGGGCGCGGGCTTGGGCGTGGCGGCGGGAGCGGGCTTGGGCGCTGGGGCCTTGGCGGGCTTCTGCTCGGCGGCCACGGGCTCGGCGGCCCTGCGAGTCAGCTCATCCTGGAACGTGAGCGGCGGCTCCTTCTGGACCTCCTGGAGCGCCTGGGCATTGGCGTCGAGCGCGGAGAGCAGATCCGGCGCCGCGGCGGCCTGGGCGTTGCCGGCGAGCTTCTTGCCCACCACCACGCCGAGGACGAACACGGCGCCCATCACGACGATCCCCGCGATCAACAGGCTGACGATCTGCCGGTTGTCCAGGGAGACGTCGAACTTCTCCTTCATCCGATGAGCATCCCGCATGGTCTTGGCGTTCCTCGTGCGCTTGGCGATCCGGCCGGGCTCATGCCGTGTTGCGGCCTGTAGCGCCAACGCTCCGGAAGGTACGCCCCACCTCCGGGTCGGTCAAATTCGCGGAGCCTCCTCACCCGCGGTGATGGAGGACGAGGTGAGCACCGGAGTGCTCCGATCCGCCATGAGTGGCCGGCGGGACGGGGCTTCGGACCCGGAGTCGAGTGCAAGGCACGCGCGGTTGATGCGCTCGCGCAGCTCCTTGCCCGCGGCGAAGGACAAGGCCCGCCGGGCGGGAAGCGGCACGGGCTCCCCCGTCTTGGGGTTGCGGCCGAGCCGGGCGGGGCGAGACTTCACCCCGAAGCAGCCGAACCCGCGCAGCTCGATGCGCTCTCCTTCCTTCAGCGCCTGGGTCATCTGGTCGAAGACGGCGTTGACGAGGGCCTCGATCCGCCGGGGAGGGATATGGGGTGCCTTCGCCGCGATGCAGTCGATGAGCTGGCTCTTGGTCATGCCGCACCTCGCTCCGGTCAGGAGCCAGGCACTCTACAGAAGGGGGGTGACACGGCCACGACCGCCCCTGGCGGCTCACTGCACGCGCAGATCCATCGGGCCCTCGAGCTCCAACTCCGTGCCCTCGGGGGTGCGCAGCACCAGCTCGGCGCCATCGGGGATGACCAGCCGCACCGTGCGGCCGAGCGGGATCTGCCGATCCTCGAGCAGGACCGCGGTGGTGAGATCATCCGTCTCCGCGACCACGAAGCCGTCCTCTACCTCGGCCACGATCCCACCCTCGCCCAGAGGTCCCGCGTGGATGTACGGCACCTTGGGCCGGAAGGGCGGCGCGGGGAGCGGCTTGGAGGGCCCCTCGGGGCGGGTTTTGGAGGTGAGCTTCTCCATCCCATTGGGTGTGAAGAAGGCCTTGAAGTAGTCGGACGTCGTGAGGTCCTTGTCCGCGGATGGCGGCGTCACCTGGCTGTTGGTGTAGCGCGCCGCCACGATGCGCTGGGGGGGAGGGACTTCCTGCAAGATGCCCTCCACCCACCGCCGGGACGGGATGTTGGAGCCGAGCAGCTTCGCCTCGTCCACCTCCCCCACCTCCAGCTCATCCCCGTTCTCCAGGAAGCGCATGCCGCCGCCGAAGTACTCGAGGAGCGCGGGGCCCGTGGCGATGATCTGATCGTTGGCGCGAAGGTGCGAGCCCACGGGGATGGGGCGCTTGTCCTGGCCCACGACGCGCAGCACCGGAGCGCCCGCGGCATGCAGGCCGGCGATGGGCTTGTCCGAGGGCTTCTTGCAGCCGCCCACGAGGCAGAGGGCCGCGAACACGAGAACGCCTGGGTGACGCGCCATGCCCACCTCCCGCCCGGTCAGACGATCCAGCCTCCGCCGAGCACACGATCGCGATCGTAGACCACCGCGGCCTGTCCTGGCGTCACCGCGCGCGCTGGCTCCTCGAGCTTCACGGACACCAGCCCATGTGGGGAGATCTCCACGCGGCCGGGGGCACCCGCGTGGCGGTGGCGGATGCGGACCTCCACGGTCTGCTCGGGCGGCGGAGGGGCATCCACCCAGTGGGGCTGGAGCAGCCCGAACGAGTCGCGCCCGACCGTGGTGGCGGAGCCGACGACGACGCGGTTCGTCTCCGGCTCGAGGCGCTGGACGTAGCGGACCTCGCCTCCCCCGAGGTTCAGCCCGCGGCGCTGGCCCACGGTGAAGCGGTGGATGCCGCCGTGGGCGCCCAGCACCTGGCCCTCGGCGTCGACGATCTCTCCGGCCGGCTGCGGCCCGGCCACCTTCTCCACGAAGCCCGCGTAGTCGCCATCGGGCACGAAGCAGATCTCCATGCTCTCCGGCTTGTGGCTGGTGGGGAGGCCGTGGCGCTCGGCGACGGCGCGGACCTCGGCCTTGGTCATGTCCCCCACGGGGAAGAGGATGTCGGCCAGCTCGCTCTGGCCGAGCGTGAAGAGGAAGTAGCTCTGGTCCTTGGCGAGATCCCGGGCGCGGCGCAGGACATGGCGCTCGCCCTCGCGCTCCACGCGGGCATAGTGGCCGGTGGCGAGCCGGGCGCCCAGGGCGCGGGCCCGCTTGAGGAGGAAGTTGAACTTCACGTCCCGGTTGCAGGCCACACAGGGAATGGGGGTGCGGCCGCCGAGGTACGACTGGACGAAGGGGTTGATGACGCGGTCCTTGAAGATCTCCTCGGCGTTGGCCACGTAGAAGGGGATGCCCAGCGCCTGGGCCACGGCGCGCGCGTCGTCGATGTCGTCCGGGCTGCAGCAGCTTCCGCACTGGGCCTTGCCCTCGTAGGACCAGACCCGCAGCGTGATGCCGATCACCTCGTGCCCCTGCTCCTTGAGGAGCGCGGCGGCCGCCGAGGAGTCCACCCCACCGCTCATGGCAACGACGACTCGCATGACATCCTTCCTACACCTTCCCTGCCTGCCAGGCTCGCAGCAGCTCCTTCAACCTCTCCGACTGGTTGAGGGCGGGATCGTCGAGCACGGACTCCATGAGGAACCGGGTGGCCTCTCCGACGATCGGCGATGGACCGACTCCCAGAGTGGCCATGATGTCCCCACCGGTGAGCGCGAGCTCCTTGGCGCTCAAGGGGGGCTTCGCGGCAGCCAGGGCGCGCAGCCGCTCCTGGAGCCTCAGGAAGTCCGGGAGCCGGTCCGGGGCTCGGATCTGGATGCGCGCGTGAGCGACGGCGAGCAAGGGCTCCAGCTGCCCGAGCCCTACCCTGGCGAGCAGGCGCCGGAGCTGCGGATCGCTGTCTCCGATGCGAGCCTCGAGCGCGGCGTGCTCGACGAGGAGCCCCAGCAGCTCGGCGACCTTGTTGGGGAACTTGAGCCGGATCCCGATCTCGCGGGCCTGGGGTCCGCTGACGAGATCCGCCAGCAGGGCCGCCATCCGGAGCTCCGCCTCGGCGGGGGCGATATGGGCGGCGGCGCGAGCCAGCCGAGCGGCTTCGGCGTCGGCGCGCGCCAGCTCGGGGAGGAAGATCTCCAAGAGCCCGGTCTCCGCCAGCAGCACGAGGCCAGACTCGGTGCGCGGGGAGAGGAGCAGCTTGACGAGCTCCTCGCGGACCCGCTCCATGGCGACCTTCCGGAACACCGGGAGGGTGGGAGGGATGGCGGCCTGGGTGGCGGGTTCGAGCGTGAAGCCGAGCACCGCCGCGAAGCGCACGGCGCGCATGGGGCGCAGGCCATCCTCGGAGAAGCGCTCGTGGGCGTCGCGCACGCACCGGATGACGTGGGCCTGAAGGTCCGCCTGGCCACCGAACGGATCGACGAGCTCCCGGCTGAGGGGATCGTAGGCCATGGCGTTGATGGTGAAGTCCCGGCGCGAGAGATCCTCGGTGATGTCGCTCTCGAAGGTGACGGTGCTGGGGCGGCGCCCGTCGTGGTAGTCGCCCTCGCTGCGGAAGGTGGTGACCTCCACGTGGGTGCCGCCGATGACGACGGTGACGGTGCCGTGCTGGATGCCGGTGGGGATGACCTTCTTGAACGCGGCCTGGACCTCGTGGGGGTGGGCGCTGGTGGCGACGTCGAAGTCCTTGGGAGGGACGCCCCGGACCATGTCGCGGACGCAGCCGCCCACGAGGAAGACGGCGAAGTTCAGCTCGCGGAGGCGGCGGAGGACGTCAAGGACGGGGCGCGGGATGGCGGCGTTGTGGAGGTTCGCGAGCATCAGCCGCGCTGCGCCAGAAAAGGAAGCGGCCCCGGCTGGAATCGAACCAGCGGCCTGCGGTTTAGGAAACGGTACTGAGGCGCACGGCACGGCCGAGCACCGAGGGCA
>JAFGNZ010000050.1 GCA_016926755.1 Myxococcaceae bacterium
CGGGGCTTCCACTCCTTGCGCGCAGGGCGCTCGGCCCCCTCACCGCGGGGCTTCCACTCCTTGCGCGCAGGGCGCTCGGCTCCCTCACCGCGAGGCTTCCACTCCCGACGCTCGGGACGCCCGCCCTCCTCGCCCCGCGGCTTCCACTCCTTGCGCTGTGGACGCTCCGCCTTGCCGCCGGCACTCGAACGACCGAAGCGAGCCAGCCCGGTGCCTCCCTCCGTCCGTGCCTTCCCCGCGGCCCGACGCTCGGGACGCTCCACTCGGACCGGGCGCGCCTCCTCGACCACCGCCTCCTTCCGAGGCACTCGCACCACCACGGGCTCGGGGCGCTCGCGCTCCTCCTCGAAGTCCTCCTCCCGCTCCTCCGCCTCGGCGAAGCCCGGCGCGGACCGCCCGTGCCGCCGCGGCGGCAGGCCGAGCTCTCCCTCGGGAGGCGCGGTGCGGGCCTCGGCCACGTCCTGCAGCAGGCGCACCTCGGAGCTGGCGAGCGGACGCAGCTCCCCCGGCCTCAGCCCGCCCACGCCCACGCCCGCGTAGGCCGGCCGGTACAGCCGCACCACCGGGTGCCCGACCGCCGCGCACAGCCGCTTGATGAGGTGGGGCCGCCCCTCGGCCACCACGATCTTCAGCCACGTGTTGCGCTCGGCCTGCTCGAACACGTCCACCGAGAGCGGCGTGGCCATACCGTCCTCGAGCCGCACGCCACCGCGCAGCTTGTCCAGGGTGGCCGCGTCCGGCGCGCCCTTCACCTTGGCCAGGTACGTCCGCGGCACCTGGAAGCTGGGGTGCGTGAGCTTGTGCGCCAGCGCCCCGTCATCGGTGAAGAGCAGCGCGCCCTCGGCGTCGTAGTCCAGCCGGCCCACGGGGAACAGCCGCTTGCCGGTGCCCTCCACGTAGCTGGCCACCGTGGGGCGCCCCTGCGGATCCGACAGCGTCGTCACCACGCCCACCGGCTTGTAGAGCAGGAAGTAGGAGGTGGCCTCCGGCGGGGACACCAGCTGGTCGTCCACCATCACCAGATCCTTGCCCGGCTCCACCCTGCTGCCCAGCTCCGTCACCGTCTGGTTGTTCACCTTCACCCGGCCCGCGGTGATCAGCTCCTCCGCGTGTCGGCGCGAGGCGACCCCCGCGCGGGCCAGGTACTTCTGAAGTCGTTCTGCAGCCATGAAATAAATGCCTTCGTGCCCGTCACTCGGGCTTGGGTCCCGCGGCGCCGCTTTCGGGCGGCTGCGGGGGCGTGTTCGTCAGCAGGCCGGCGGCGGCCTTCTGGCTCCGGTCGGCGGCCGAGATGGCCTCCTCCAGCTCCTCCAGCGCGGCTTCCGAGGCCGCCGCGCTCTTCTCCATCCTCTTCTGGAACCCCGGATCCGCCAGGGTCTCCACCGTCCCCGCCACCTTGGGCGCCGCCGTGGACTCCTTCTCGACGATCTCCTGGTGCTCCTGCGTCAGCTCGTGGAACTCGCGCAGCGTGGGCAGGGCGGACAGATCCTTGAGCGCGAAGAACTCGAGGAACTCGCGCGTGGTGCCGTAGAGGATGGGGCGGCCCACCTCCTCCTTCTTGCCGAGGATCTTCACCAGCTTGCGGTCCATCAGCGCCTTGATCACCGCGCCGCAGTCCACGCCGCGGATCTCCTCCACCTCCGGCCGGGTGACAGGCTGGCGGTAGGCGATGATGGCCAGCGTCTCCACGGCGGCCCGGGTGAGCCGCTGCGGTTTGACGCGCAGGTAGCGCCGCACGTACTCCGCCGAGTGCGGATCGGTGCGGAACTGCCACCCGCCGGCCACCTCGTGGAGGACGATGCCGTTCACTCCATCCCGGTGGAGCCCGGAGATCTGATCGAGCGCCCTGGCGATCAGCTCCCGATCGATCCCGGTGGACTCGAAGAGCTGATCCACCGTGAGCGGCTTGTCCGCCACGAAGAGCACGCTCTGGAGCACGGTGCGGATGCGATCCTCGGAGAGCTTCCTGCTCTTCTGGACGAGCTTCTCGAAGGAGGTCTCCAGATCCGGCCCGCTGTCCTCCTCGATGGCGGCGGCCTCCACCTCGTCCAGCTCGCTGTCGCCGCCGGGCCCGGTGACGGCGGCGATCTCCTCTTCGGAGAAGGGGCCCGGGCCTCCGGGCGTGCCTGGGGCTGGGGCCTCGGTCGTCTCGTCGGGCGGGTTGCTACCGGTAGTCACTCTCGTCCACCTCCGTGGGGGCCAGCCGCTCCAGCGCGTCCCCGTTGGGCCTCAGGGTGATGGCCTTCAACGGCTCCTCCTGGTGAACCCGGATGAGACGGCGCTTGACCATCTCCAGGATCGCCAGGAACGTAATGACGATCTCCTGCCGCGTGCTGCCCTCTGGGAACAGGCTGTCGAAGGTCACCTGCTCCTGACCGCGCAGGCGTTCGACGACGCGCAGGGTGGCCTCCGAGAGGCTGAGGCGCTCGCGTACCACCTCGTGCTGCGGCTTGGGGGCCAGGCGCTCCAGCACCCGATCCAGCGCCTCGATCAGCTTGAGGACGGAGAACTCCTGCAGGCCCACCTCCTCCTCGGGGATGGGCACCGCCTCCACCGGCACGTTTCGCGTGTACACGTCGCGCCCGAGCAGATCCTGCCGGGCCAGCTGCTCCGCGGCGTCCTTGTACTTCTGGTAGTCCAGCAGCCGGCGCACCAGCTCCGCGCGAGGATCCCCGGAGTCCTCCACCAGGGCCTCGCCCGCCTCCACCGGGGCCGCCTCCTGGCGCGGCAGCAGCATGCGGCTCTTGAGGTGGGCCAGCGTGGAGGCCATCACCAGGAACTCGCCGGCGATGTCCAGGTTCAGCTCCCGCATCCGCGTGAGGTACTCCAGGTACTTCTCGACGATCAGCGCCAGCGGGATGTCGAAGATGTCAATCCGGTGCTCGCGGATCAGGTGGAGCAGCAGATCGAGCGGGCCCTCGAAGTTGGGCAGAGCAATACGGAAGGCGTCCCCTGGCGAGCGGGGCGCCTCGGCATCGCTGGAGCCCTCCTCGGGCGGCGTGCGGCGCGCCTCGGTCACCGGACGTCCTTCAGGCACATCAGACCCTCCCCCTTAGCAGCGCCCTCCGGGAGGGTCAAACATTCGAGGTCACCGAGCGCCCGTAGCTGGAACTCTGTGACAGCCCTGGAAAACTTAATGAATTCGAGCCCTTGAGCATTAGCGGAGCGCTCATTACCCTTGCCGTGCGGGGAGCAGCCGTCCTCAGGGGAGACAAAGCGATGGAGCACTTCAAGGGCGGCCTCACGCACTATTCCATGGAGGTGGTGATCCCCGCGCTGCTCTCTCGCAAGGCGGTGGGCACGCTGCGCGTGGAGCGGGGCGCGGTGATCCGCTACTTCTTCTTCCGGGATGGCTTCCTGGTGGGCGAGGGCTCCAACGCGCCCAGCGAGCACCTGGGGCAGGTGCTGGTGGATCTGGGCATCCTGGACGTGGCGCGGGCGGCGCTGGCCTTCGAGGCGGCGGAGCTGGCGAAGCTCCCCTTCGGGGCCTTCCTGGTGCGGCAGCAGTTCGTGGAGCTGCCGCGGCTGCTGGAGGCGCTGGAGCACAAGGCGCGCGAGGCCTTCATCGACTGCTACAACTGGGACTCGGGCGAGGTGGAGTTCACGCTGCAGCTGCCGTCGCTGGAGCAGGCGGTGGAGCTGAAGCTGCCCCTGACGAGCCTGCACCGGGACGCGCTGGCGCGGAAGCAGGAGTGGAAGATGATCCGGGAGCTCTTCCCCGGCATGGACACCACCTTCCGCGTCCTCCGCGAGCACACGCTGGGGCGGTTCTCCGAGGAGGAGCTGGCGCTGATGGAGCTGGCGGAGAGCGGGGCCACGCTGGCCGAGCTGCTCGCCTCGGGCAAGGAGTCGCGGATCTTCGTGGCGCGGCGGCTGCTGCACCTGTACCGGCGCGGGGCGCTGTCGCCCCATCGTGCCCAGCCCGCCCCGGTGACGAAGCGCTCCGGCGAGGTGGAGCTGCTGGCGCTGGCCCGAGGCTTCTTCGATGCGGGCAGGTACGAGCATGCGCTGGCGCTGGCGGAGCAGGTGCTCGAGCGAGGGCCGGTGCCGGAGGCGCACGCGCTGTACCGGGAGGCGGAGGTGGCGCTCACGCTGACCCTCTGTGACGAGCTGCTCTCCCTGGACGGGCGGATCCTCTTCGAGCCCCTCCCCCGCCCCCTGCCACCGTCGCTCACGGCGGATGATCTCTACCTGTACTCGAAGCTGCGCGGCAGCGTGACGATCCGCCAGGCGCTGCGCACGGCGGCCATGGGCGAGGCGGCCGCGGTTCGCTCGGTGCACCGGCTGCTGGCCACGGGGCTGATCCGCATCGCCCCGTCGATGGAAGGCACCGAGCCGGATCGCAAGACGGATCCGTACGGCTTCATGCCCACGATGGAGCGCTGACTACGTCCCCGTCTGACGTCGCTTCTGCCGGGGAGGCGTCACCCCGTCGCTCCGGGGGTGGTGCTCGTCGTAGACGGCGCGCAGCCGGGCGCTGTTGACGTGGGTGTAGATCTGCGTGGTGGCCAGGTCCGCGTGGCCGAGCATGGCCTGGACGGCGCGCAGGTCCGCCCCCCGCTCCACCAGGTGGGTGGCGAAGGAGTGGCGCAGCTTGTGGGGGGACAGCGGCTTGCGGATGCCGGCCTTGAGGGCGTAGCGCCGCAGCAGCTTCCAGAAGCCCATCCGCGAGAAGGCGCCGCCGCGCGGGGTGACGAAGAGGGCCTGGGACTGGCGACTGCCCAGCAGGAACTGCCGCGGCCCGACCAGGTACGCCTCGACCTTCTCAATCGCCGTGCGCCCCACGGGCACCACGCGCTCCTTGGCCCCCTTGCCCTTCGCCACCAGGTAGCCGGCCCCCAGCTGGAGATTATTGATGCCCAGCGAGCACAGCTCGCTCACGCGCAGGCCCGTGGCGTACAGCAGCTCCAGCATGGCCTTGTCCCGCATGCCGGTGGGGTTGCGCTCGTCCGGGGCGGCCAGCAGCTGCTCCACCTCCTCCAGCGTGAGGAAGCCCGGCAGCTTGCGCGCGGCGCGGGGGGTGTCCAGATCCTCGGTGGGATCCTTGTCCGCCAGCCGCTCGGTGATGAGGAAGCGGTGGAAGCCGCGCACGGCCGCCAGGTGCCGGGCCTGACTGCGCCGGGACAGGCCGCGCTCGCCCAGGCGCCGCAGGTGCTCGGCCACGTCCTCCTGCCTCACCCGCGCCACGTCATGCAGGCCCCGCGAGCGCAGATCCGCGAAGTACGCCGTGAGATCGCCCGCGTAGGCGTCCACCGTCTTGCCGGACAGCCCCCGCTCCGCGCGGATGAAGGCGATGAACGCGTCGAGCAACCCTTCCATGCCCCCAGGGTAGCGGAGCGGCGCGCCCTGGCAACCTGGCGGCGCCTCACGGCCCGCTGCCGGCGTCCTCCTGCCGCGCGGCGGCCTCCTCGGCCTGCGCCATGGCGGCCAGCACCCACGGCCACCCCAGCAGGGCGTTGCCGGGGGACTTGAGGCACGCGCTGGCCACCTCCAGCACCTCCAGGGGGCGCGAGCGCGCCGCCAGCGCCATGTGCGCGCGCAGGAAGGGGTATGGCAGGTAGCTCAGGTTGTGGTGGACGACGGGAGACCAGCGCAGCGTGGGCAGCCCCGCCCACCGCTCCATCGCGAAGGCCGCCGCCTGGATGAGGGACTCCACCAGGAAGATCGGCAGCCGGAAGGCGGCCACCAGGTACGCCACGAGCGCGCTGGCCGCCACGGCGCCCCCGAAGCGCCACGCCCCGCCGGTGCCCCACACGAGCATCGGCACCAGGCTCAGCACGATGGCGCCCACCTGGACGCGGTTGATGGACAGCCCCTGGCCCCGCGCCAGCGCGCCGATGCTCCCCGCGCACAGCCCTCCCACCAGCCCCAGGCTCCCGCCCATGATGCTGCCGGCCACGCCCCCCATCCTCGGCCCGAAGGCCTCGGCCACCACCGCGTGCAGCCCCACCAGCATGGCCAGGCTCGCCAGCAGCCCCATGAGCGTCCCGGCCGCCAGCCCCGTGGTGAGCGCCAGGAAGAGCCCCATCAGCGAGCACAGCACCGCGCTCACCCCCCACCCGGGCGCCAGGGGCAGCCCCAGGCCATGGGCGCCCGCCCCCACCAGGAAGGTGGCCAGCGGAGAGAGCACCAGCAGCACCACCAGCATCCGCCGCGCGTAGAGGCCCGCCGCGCGGCTGCCCTCGGACTGCTCGCGCCACAGCTGCCCCACGCGCCCGCCCGGGGCTCGGATGCCGGCGCCGTGCAGCCGGTAGTGCAGATCCACCGGCCGCCACAGCAGCATCCACAGCAGCCAGAGCGTCCCAGGGATCCGCCCCGGAGCATCCTGTGCCACCTCGTGCGAGCCCTGGAGATCCACCACGCCGCTCCCCGCTACCAGGTGTCCAGCCGGCCCTTGCCCTGGCGGAGGACTTCCATCGAGTCACCCACCAACGACACCACCGTGGAGGGCTCGATCAACGTCACCCCCCCGTCCAGGATCAGATCCAGCCCGTGCCCCAGCCTCTCCTTGATGTCCCGGGCGTCCAGGAGCGGCTCGCCCTCGTCGTCGCTGGCCGAGGTGGTGACGAGCGGCCGGCCCAGCCCCGCCGCCAGCGCCCGCGCCAGCGGTGCGTCCGGCACGCGGATGCCCACCTGCTTCTGCTTGGACAACATCATCTCCGGCACCAGCCGCGTGGCCTCGAGGATGAAGGTGAAGGCCCCCGGCGTCAGCCCCTTCATGGTGCGGTAGGCGAAGTTGCTCACGTGCGCGTACTTCGCCACATCCGACAGATCCGGGCACAGGAAGGACAGCGGCTTCTTCTTGTCCCGCCCCTTGAGCTGGTACAGCCGCTCGATGGCCTTCTTCGCGTGCAGATCACATCCCAGGCCATAGTAGGTGTCCGTGGGATACGCGATGAGCCCGCCGCGTGAGAGCACCTCCACTGCCCGTGCGACGTGCCGGGGCTGGGGGTGTTGAATGTCCACCTCGAGGATGGGAGCCGCCATGGGGGCTCTACCTTACGCGGTCTGCGGGCGCTCGTCCCCTCGCACCTCGCCGCTGCGCTCCAGCGCCCTGCGGGTGAGCACGGGCCCCACCAGCTCATGGGTGGTGATCATCGCGACGATCAGCACCTCCACCTGGGGCCCGAAGCCCGGGAACGTCCTCGAGATCAGCGCCGCCAGCCCGAAGGTGACGCCCGCCTGGGAGATGAGGCCCATCCACAGGAAGCGCCGCAGCCGGGGATCCTCGGGGGGCGCGAAGCGGCGGCAGGATTGGTGGATGGCCACGGCGCGGACGGCCACCAGCAGCAGCGCCGCCGGCCCCACCGTCACCAGGGTGGCCAGCTTCAGCCCCGCCCCGGCCGCCGCGAAGAAGAGGGCGAACACGGGCAGGCCGGCCAGCTGGATCGCGTGGTGGATGCGCTGGCCCTCGCGCTCGTCCAGGTTGGCGATGATCGCCCCGGCCGACAGCGACACCAACAGGGGCGACAGGTGCAGCCACGCACCGCCCTCGGCCGCCGCGAAGCACAGCCCCACCAGGAACAGCGGCAGCTCCCGGTTCACCCGCCGCATGTACACCAGCATCGCCACCGCCAGCAGCGCCCCCACCACCACCGAGCCGAACAGCTCCCACACCACGCCGCTCAGCAGCCCCTGGACATCCAGCCCCCCGCCAAAGCTGGCCCGCGTCAGGCCCGCCGCCAGCGCGAAGGCCACCATCACGAACAGATCGCCGATGATGACCAGGGCCATGAGGAACTCGGTGAAGGAGCCGCGCGCGGAGGTCTCCTGCACGATCGCGATCGTCACCGTGGGAGAGAAGGACACCACCACCGTGGAGATGAGCGCGCTGACGGCCAGCGCCTGCGGCAGCGTCATCGGCGCCAGGAAGGGCAGCACCGGCTTGAGGGCGAAGATGGCCGCGAAGCACACCCCGAACGTCACCCCGCACACCGCCGCGCACAGCAGGGCGACCTGGGTCCCCACCCGGCGGATGAGCCCCAGGTGCAGCTCCGTGCCCGCCACCAGGGCAATCAAGCTCACCGCCAGCCCCTTCAGCAGCTCCAGCCCCTTCACGCCATCGAACGGGATGAAGCCCAGCGCGTAGGGGCCCACCACCACGCCCACCAGCAGGTAGCCGGTGAGGCGCGGCAGCCCCACGCCCTTGGCCACCTTGCCGGCGAACAGCCCGCACAGCAGCAGGGCCCCGGCCGCCAGCATCACCGAGGTGCCCTCCCCCTGGCGCCACACCTGCACCTGGGCGATGCCCGCCAGCATCGCCACCAGCAGCCCCAGCCGGATGATGGCGCCGCTCATGTCGCGCCCTCCGTCGCGGCCCGGGGGGGCTCCAGCACCTGCCGAAACGCCCGGCTGGCCAGCATCTCGTTGAACACCGCGCCCAGGGCCACCACGTCGAAGATGTGCTGAGACAGCGCGCCGGGCACCAGCAGCAGGTACTGCACCACCAGGCACACCGCCAGACCGCCCTGGGCGATCAGCGCGTAGCCCAGCCGCGCGGGCAGCTCCAGCGCGCTCGAGGCGAAGCGCCGCGCCAGGGAGCCGCCCAGCACCTTGCCCAGGAAGCGCAGCGCCACGTACCCCGGCAGCAGCACCCACGCATCCACGTCCCGGGCCTGCACATAGCAGCCCGCCAGGAACACCAGGATCAGGTACGTGGGGCGCTCGAAGCGCCCGAGCGCCCGCGACACCTGCTCCACCGCCCGGCCCCCCACCAGCGCCAGCGTCGCCCCGCAGGCCACGCCCGCCAGCAGCGCCGAGACGCGCAGGTACGCCGCCGCGCCGCTCACCAGCGCCACGCCGCCCAGCATCACCGCCGTCAGCTCCGCCGGATCCTTCAGCGAGTACGTGAGGAAGGCGATCAGCGCGCCACACACCATGCCCAGCAGCAGCGCCAGGCTCACCAGGCCCACGCCCTCGGCGGGGCTGGCCGCCGCGCCCAGCACCAGCGCCAGCGCCAGCACCATCAGCCCCACGCCGTCATCCAGCATGGTGAGCAGCGCCACCGCCAGCCCGCGCGCGCGCTCCATGCGCCCGCTGCGGTACCCGAGCACCGCGAAGTGCCCGGAGGACAGGCTGGCCGCCGCGCCCAGCAGCGCCGCGCCCCCCACCGCCGCCGGCAGCGGCAGCCCGGTGGTGAGCAGCAGCGCCACCGCCAGCGGCACCGCCACGAAGAGGAAGGCCACCCCGGCGTGCGCCAGGGCCGCGGAGATCACCGGCCGCGGCAGCAGCCGCACGAGGCGGGGATCCAGGTTCAGCCCGAGGATGACGCCCGCCGTGCCCAGCCCCAGCGCCACCACCGGCCGCAGCCCCTGCACATCCTCCAGCGTGAGCACCCCTGCCAGCCCGGGGCCCAGGATCGCGCCGAAGATGAGGAACAGCAGGCCGCTGGCCGCCAGCTGGGCCACGCCGGGCAACCGGCTGGGGTCCAGCAGCGTGCGGCTCGAGGCGAGCACCGAGAGCGCCGCGATGGCGAGGAAGACGAGCAGCGCTTGCACGCACCGGTGAATACACCGCGGGAGGGGGGCCCGTCACTCCCGACGAAACACGGGCGCGGCGATCACCGGGAGGGCGACCAGCCGGCCCATGGGAGGCTCGTCCGCGTCCATCTCAAGCTGGACGCGCTGCACGAGCCGCTCGATCTCCTCCTGGCTGGACTGAGGCAGCAGGCTCACCAGCAGGAGCCGATCCTCGTCCGCGCCCAGCGCCAGGCTGCGCAGGCCCGCGAAGACAGGCACCTCGGCCGACAGCGCGGCCGCCGCGCTCCGCGCGCGCAGGATCTGCGGCTCCGGGATACCGAAGTCCCGGAGCCGACGGATCGCCCGCTCGAGCTGCTCCACCTGGTCCAGCAGCGTGATGAGGAGAAACACGGGCCCCTACTTAGCGGGTCCGTGCTCCCACGTCACGCTACTCGCGCTGGGGCTCCTGCCCCTCGGGCTCCGCCGGCGGGGCCGCGGGGCTCTCCTCACCCGCGGGCCGCTCCTGCGGCGCCATGGCCGCCCGGGCCGCGCGCTTGCCCTCCTCGATGAGCTTCTTCACCTTCTGCCCACCCTTGCGGCCGATCTCCTCGTAGAAGTTCGGCCCGCGGGTGGCCTTCACGCGGTCGCCCCCCTTCTTGCCGATCTCCTCGTAGAACTTCGCGCCGCGCTCGGCCTTGACCGTCTCGCCGCCCTTGCGGCCAATCTCCTCGTAGAAGGAGCGGCCCCGCTCGGCCTTCACGGTCGCCCCACCCTTGCGGCCGATCGTCTCGTAGAACTCGCGGCCTCGCTCGTTGCGGACAGTCTCTCCTCCCTTCCGCCCCGCCTCAGCCACCGTCATGCTGCCCTTGTTGTCCTTGTCCGACATATCGCTATCTCCTCTCGTTACGACCCGACGCCACGCACGGTGCCCCTTGCCTGAAACCTTGGGACGGAAGCGCCCCGATGCAAGCAAGCTCCGTACACCGCCAGCCGTTCCCACCCGACAGACCACACCGTAAACCCAATGATTACGAGTAGTTGTAAGGCTCGCTGGGCATCCTGACCGAGCTGATGCCTGCCCGGCAGGATGCTTTTGTGTTGAGAACAAGCCGCACCACATTGCCGATTCCCCGTCCGGTCCCCACCTTCCCGCGGGCGTGTCGGGCAATGTCAGGCACCCGCTCAGGCACGGTGTCAGGCAGCGCGCCGGGGAGGCAGGCGTGGCGAAGGTTCGGGGCGTGAAAGGCTGGCTGAAGGTGCTGGCCCCCGTGATGTCGTCGCTGGGCGGCCTGGTGCTGCTGCGCCTGCTGGGGCCGGACGTGATCGATCAGCGACAGCTCCACGAGCTGCTCGCGCCGCTCGGCCGCGCCGCGCCCGTGGCCTACCTGTTTGCCCTCGCGGTACGCCCTTTCACGCTGCTGCCCGGGCACCTCTTCGCCGCCGTGGGGGGCATGGTGTTCGGCACGCTGCTGGGCACGGTGTACGCGATCATCGGCAGCTTCCTGGCCGCCCTGCTCATCTTCCTGCTGGCCCGCAAGCTGGGCGTCCGGCCGATGAAGCGCCTGGCCGGCGCGCACTACCCCGCGCTGGCTCGCGCCGCCAGCAAGCACGACTTCCAGTTCGCCTTCCTGGCGACCATCAACCCGCTGCTGCCCACGGACATCATGATCGCGGCGACGGCGGCCTCGGGGGGGCGCTTCTGGCCGTCGATCGCGGGCATGCTCCTGGGCACGCTGCCGGGCACGTTCCTCATGGTGCAGTTCGGCAGCGGGCTGGCCCAGGGGCGCACGATGATGACGGTGGTCTCCGCCGTGGGCCTGGTGGTGTCGTTCGTGCTGGGAGGCTTCCTGGGGCGCCGCGTGTACCGGGAGATCAACGCCGCGCCGCCGCAGCCGCCGGCGCTGCCCGAGGCCCCGCCCCCTCCGCGGGACGTGCCCGTGGAGCGCAAGGACAGCCTGGCCTCCCCCTCCTGAGCCCCCCGCGGCCCGCCGGCTCAGTCCACCTTGGCCAGGCGGTGCCGGTCTCCGAGGAACTCCTCGACGCCCTGGGCGATCGCCTGCGCCACGTCGTCCTGGTACTCCTCGGTGGCCAGCCGCTGCTCCTCCTCGGCGTGGGAGAGGAAGGACGTCTCCACGAGGATCGCGGGCATCTTCGCGCCCAGCAGCACGTAGAAGAGCGCCTCCTTGGTGCCCAGATCCCGGATGCCCGTGTACTCCCGGCCGAGCTGGCCCACGAGGCTCTTCTGCACCTGGGAGGCCAGCCGGGTGGACTCGCCGGTGTTCGCCTTGGTGGCCAGATCCGCGAGGATGAACTGCAGATCGCTGATGCCCTTCTCGGAGGAGGCGTTCTCGCGCGCGGCGAGCCGGATGGAGTAGCGATCCGAGGAGAGGTTGAGGGTGTACGTCTCCATGCCGCGCAGCCGGCGGTTGTGGGCGGAGTTGCAGTGGATGGAGATGAAGAGATCGCCCCGGGCCTCGTTGGCCAGCTGCGCCCGGTCCTCGAGCCGCAGGTAGCGATCGTCGTCGCGGGTGAGGATGACCTCCAGCCCGCGCTCCTTCAGCTCATCGGCCAGCTTCCGGGAGATGGCGAGCGCGACGTCCTTCTCGCGCGTGCCCGCCTTGCCGAGGGCGCCCGTGTCGTGGCCGCCGTGGCCGGGATCGATGACGACGCGGCGCACCTTGAGGCCCAGCTGCTCGACGAGCGTCAGCTCCGCGCGGCGGGAGAGCTTCGCGGCGGCCTTGAGGCGGGACTCGGCGATGTGCTTGTCCAGGGCAGGGATGGGAGAGAGGGGCAGCGGCTCGGCCGAGGGCTTCGACGGCGACGCGGCGGCCGGGGTGACGGTGACGGCCACCTCCTTGGAAGGCTCCACCGCGGGCGCCGGGGCCGCATCCCGAGCGAGCTTGGAGATGGCCTCCACGAGCTGCGAGCCCGGGCGCTCCGGCTCCGGCTCCGACTTGGGCTCCGACTTGGGCTCCGACTTGGGCGCGGGCGCCTCGGCGACGGCGGGCGCGGGGGCGGCCTTGCGCGCGGGCGGCGCCTTGGGGGCGGGCAGCGAGGCGAGCAGCTCCTTCAGCTCGCGGGCCCGATCGCCCTTGCCGTTGACGGCGAGGATCTCCGTGAGTACCCGGCGGGCGGCCTCGGGCTGCTCCAGGCGCTCCAGGTGGACGCGCGCGAGGGAGAGCGCGGCGTCATCCGCGAGCCGGTGGCGCGGGTGGGCCTCCACCAGCTGGGAGTAGTCCGTGACGGCGGCCCGCAGATCCTCCGCGAGGAAGGAGATGCGGCTCAGCTCGTTCAGCATCTCGCCGGCGGTGAAGAGGGCATCCGGCGCGCGCTGGCTCTTGGGGTGCTCGTGGGCCACGGCCTCGAAGCGGGTGGCCACGTTGAGCCAGTGGTGGCGCAGCTTGCGGCGCGCCGCGTCCCCCTTGAGGGCGTAGTAGGCCTTGCGCGCCTCCTGGTAGGCCTCCTCGGCCGCGTCTCGCTTCGCCGCGAAGGCGGCACCCGAGAGCAGCAGCAGGAAGAGGGCGAGGCGCGTGCGCATGAAGCCTCCGGAGACGTGGAGCAGGAGCTACAGAGGTGTGTCATGGGCTCCTTGCACCCGCAAATTTTCGGCCCTCCCCTGCCCCTCCGGCTCAACGAATCCAGCCGAGGGTGCGGGCCAGATCCTCGTCGATGACGCGGACCCAGTCCGGCTGCCGGGGCACCACGGCGGCCAGCACCTTCTCGCCGTTGCGCACGGGCGCGCGCCCCGGGCGGGCGCGAGCGCGGACGGAGTGCTTCACGTCCTGCCGGTAGTAGGTGGCGGGGAAGACGATCTCGCGGCGCGTCTCCGGCAGGGGCCCGTCCGGGGTGAGCCACACCAGCGCGCCCAGGCGCAGCGGCTCCAGCTCCGCGCGGAGGGTGCGGCGCAGCTCGCGCACGGACAGGAGCACGGCCCCCAGCGCCCCCAGCCCCAGCCCCCAGGGCAGCAGGTTGATGGCGCCGGCTCGCTCACGGGCGAAGCGCGCCTCCCGAGGCCGATCCGGCTGGTGCGGATCCACCAGCAGCATCACCCGCGCGCCATGCCCGAGCCCCTCGGCGTACTCGGCGGAGGTGCGCACGCCGCTGACGGTGTGCTGCATGCCCTGCATGCTGTAGAGCACCTCCAGCGTGGCCTCGGCGTCCACCCGCTGCTCCACGGGCGGCAGCGAGCGGCTCGCCACCCACCCCTCCACCTCCTGGGCGCGAGCGAGGAAGGCGCGCTCCTCGATGAAGAAGCGCCCGACCACCCCAGCCCCGGCGCCGACCACCGCCATGAGCAGGAGCCCCACGGCGATCGTCCGCAGCAGCCGCCCCACCGCGCCGGGCACCTGGGTGAAGCGCACGCGCCGGGGCGCATGGGGGATGGCGAACTGCACGGGGGCGGCCTCCTTGGCTCGGCCCCTTTCTACTTCAACTCCTTCTGGAGCCGCGCCAGGAGGTTGAGGGCCTCCAGGGGCGTGGTGGTGTCCAGCGAGGTGGTGCGCAACTCCTCCAGCACCTTCAGGTGCGCGGGTGGAGGCGCGGGCGCCGCCGCGGCGGAGGCCTGCGGAGCCGGCGCCTCCCCGCCAAAGAGCCCGAGCTGCCCGGCGGAGACGCGCGCGGCCCGGCGAGCCACGACGCGAGGCCGCCCGGCCTCATCCAGCTCGCCAGACTCCAGGTTCTGGAGGATGTCCCGGGCCCGGGCCACCACCTCCTGGGGGAGGCCCGCCAGCCGCGCCACCTCGATGCCGTAGGAGCGGTTGGCCCCGCCCGGCACCAGCTTGCGCAGGAAGAGCACCTTGCCGCCGTGCTCCTTGACGGCGATGCACAGGTTGCGCACCCGAGGCTTCTCCCGGGCCAGATCCACCAGCTCGTGGTAGTGCGTGGCGAACAGCGTCCTCGCGCCGATCCGATCGTGCAGGTGCTCGGCCACGGCCCAGGCGATGGAGAGGCCGTCGAAGGTGGAGGTGCCGCGGCCGATCTCGTCCAGGATGACGAGGCTGCGGCGCGTGGCGTGGTGGAGGATGTGGCTGGTCTCCGTCATCTCCACCATGAAGGTGGACTGCCCGCGCGCCAGGTTGTCCGCGGCGCCCACGCGGGTGAAGATCCGATCGCACAGGCCGATGTGCGCCGCCTTGGCCGGGACGAAGCAGCCGGCCTGGGCCATGAGCACGGTGAGCGCCACCTGCCGCATCACGGTGCTCTTGCCGGCCATGTTGGGGCCGGTGATGACGAGCAGCTGCGCCTCCCCCGCATCCATCCGCACGTCATTGGGGACGAAGGACTCGCCCGCCGCCAGCACACGCTCCACCACGGGGTGCCGGCCGGAGGTGATGGAGACGAGCTCCGACTCATCCACCACCGGCCGCGTGTAGCCATACTCGGCGGAGCAGCGGGAGAAGGACAGCAGCGCATCACAGGTGGCCACGGCCTCGGCGGCGGAGCGGATGCGGGGCGCGGCGGCCACCACCTGGGCGCGCAGCTCCTCGAAGAGCCGCAGCTCCAGCGCGCACCGGCGCTCCTCGGCGGTGAGCACCTTCTCCTCATACTCCTTGAGCTCGGGGGTGATGAAGCGCTCGGCGCCGACGGTGGTCTGCTTGCGGATGTAGTCCTTGGGCACCAGGTGCTTGTTGCTGTTCGTCACCTCGATGAAGTACCCGAAGACCTTGTTGTAGCGGACCTTCAGCGAGGCGATCTTCGTGCGCTCCCGCTCGCGGGCCTCGAGCTTGAGCAGGTAGTCCTTGCCGGAGGTGGACAGCGCCACCAGCTCATCCAGCTCCGCGTGGAAGCCCTGGCGGAAGATCCCGCCCTCCTTGATGACCACCGGGGGCTCCTCCACCACCGCCCGCAGCAGCAGCTCCGCCAGCTCCGGCAGGGCGCTCAGCGGCCCGGCCAGGGCCTTGAGCAGCGGGGCCGCGCACCGATCGAGCGCGGCGGCCAGCCGGGGCAGCTGCGAGAGCGACACCCCCAGGGCGCGCAGATCCCGGGCGTTGCCGGCGCCCAGCGAGAGCCGCCCGCACAGCCGCTCCAGATCCGCGATCTCCTTGAGGAGCGTGGTGAGCTCCTCGCGCCACACGCTGCGCTGGGACAGCTCCTCCACCGCGTCCAGGCGGGCGTGGATCTCGGGCAGGGCGCGCAGCGGGGCGGAGAGCCACCGGGCCAGCTTCCGGCCGCCCATGCTGGTGGCGGTGCGATCCAGCACGCCCAGCAGGCTCCCCTTGCGCGCCCCGTCCCGGAGCGTCTTGAGGACCTCCAGGTTGGCCCGCGAGGACTCATCCATGAGCAGGTGGCCGGCGCGCTCCAGGCGGCTGAGCCTGTCCACGTGGGCGGCGGGCGTCTTCTGGGTGTCCTTGAGGTAGCGCAGGGCCGCGCCGGCCGCGCCGGTGGCCAGGGGCGCCTCCCCCAGCCCGAAGGCCTCCAGCGAGGCCACCGAGAAGTGGTTCCGGAGGTAGACGGCCGCGCGAGGCGGCTCGAAGGCGGCCTTCTCCAGCTCCGTCACCGAGGGCGAGCCCGAAAGCCGCGAGGTGATGAAGGCCACCTCTGGCGCCCCCCTCTGCCCCTGGGGGACCAGCAGCTCGCGGGGCTCCACCCGGGACAGGGCCTCCACCAGCTCCTGGGCGCTGGGGACCTCCACGGTGAAGAACTCGCCGGTGGAGGCCTCGAGCAGCGCGGCCCCGAAGCCGCTCTCCGCCCAGTGCACGGCGGCCAGGAAGTTGGCGGCCCGAGGCTCCAGCACCTCCTCGTCCAGCACCATGCCGGGGGTGATGA
>JAFGNZ010000313.1 GCA_016926755.1 Myxococcaceae bacterium
CCGGTGGAGGGGCAGAGCGACATCGTCATCTTCCCCATCCCCTTCATCTCCCCCTACAGCGTCAACTCCATCCTCAACCCGCTGCTGCTGCAGGTGATGGGGCTGGGCTACTTCTTCAACCTCAACCGCGGCGTGCCGCTGGTGAAGAAGGGCGGCGTGCTGATCCTCCTGCACCCGGCCTACGACGAGTTCGATCCCGTGCAGCACCCCAGCTACATCGAGTTCTTCAACCGGCTGCTGCCGGAGACGCGGGACTCCATGAGGCTGGAGCACAAGTACGAGCGCGAGTTCGCGGAGAACCCCTCCTACGTGCACCTGTACCGCAAGGGCAACGCCTACCACGGCGTGCACCCCTTCTACATGTGGTACTGGGGCGAGAACGGCCGCCAGCACGTGGGCAAGGTGATCGTCGCCGGGGCGGAGAACAACCACGTGCCCGCACTGCTGGGGTGGGACCGGACGGACACCCTCACCGAAGCCATCGAGGAGGCCCGCGGCTTCATGGGCCGCTCGGCCACCATCAGCCTCCTGCGCATCGCGCCCACCCTGCTGGCGGACGTGAGGCTCTGAGCCGCGCCCGCCGCGCCCCGAGTTGGACATGAGTCAGCTGCCTGAACTGAACGTCTCGCAGGTCTTCTCCGGCAAGCGCCTGCTCTTCGCCGGCACCACCGGCTTCGTGGGCAAGGTCACCCTGTCCATGCTCCTGACGCGCTATGGCCAGGAGCTGGACAAGGTCTACGTGCTGGTGCGCAAGGGCAGCGCCGCCTCCTCCGAGCGCCGCTTCTTCGACAAGGTGGCCACCAGCGAGCCCTTCCAGCCGCTGCGGGACGCGTACGGCGAGGAAGGCGCGCTGGAGTTCATCCGCAAGAAGTGCGAGGTGCTGGACGGGGACATCACGGATCCGCTCATGGGCCTGGAGCAGGCGCAGGCGGAGGCGCTCACCGGCAAGGTGGCCGCCATCGTCAACTGCGCGGGCCTGGTCTCCTTCAACCCCTCGCTGGAGGTGGGCCTCAACGTCAACACCCACGGGGCGAAGCACACGGTGGATCTGGCGCTCAAGTGGAAGGTGCCGCTCATCCACATGTCCACCGCCTTCGTCGCGGGCAACCGCGACGGGCTCGTCTTCGAGGACGAGGAGGTGCTGGGCTACTTCCCCAAGAAGGACGAGCTGGACGGGCGGGACTTCAGCCTGGAGCAGGAGCTGAGGGACGCCGAGCGCATTGTGGCGCGGCTGCGCGAGCAGGCGGACGACAAGGCCCTCACCTCGCTCTTCCGGAAGAAGGCGTTGGATCGGCTGGCCGAGGAGGGCCGGGACGTCAACGACGAGAAGACGCTGCGCCTGGCGGTGGGGCGCGAGCGCAAGCTGTGGCTCAGCGGCGAGCTGGTGCGCGCCGGCATGGAGCGCGCGCGGCACTGGGGCTGGCCCAACACGTACACGTACACCAAGAGCCTGGGCGAGCAGGTGATGGCCGCCACGCCGGGCCTGCGCTACTCCATCGTCCGCCCGTCGATCGTCGAGAGCGCGCAGCACTTCCCCTTCCCCGGGTGGAACGAGGGCTTCACCACCTCCGCCCCCCTGGCCTTCGCCGGCCTCAAGGGCCACCGCGGCATCCCCGCGGGGCACCGCACCATCCTGGATCTCATCCCCGTGGATCACGTGGCCGGGGCCACCCTGGGCATCACCGCCCACGCCATGACGGTGGAGGAGCGCCGCGTCTACCACCTGGCCTCCGGGGACAAGAACCCCTTCTACGCCAGCCGCTCCGTGGAGCTGGTGGGCCTGTACCGCCGCCGCTACTACCGCCAGAAGGAGGCCGGCAACGCGCTGCTCAACGCCGTGCGCTCCCGCGTGGAGCCCGTCCCCATCACCCGCCAGCAGTTCGAGCGCTTCAGCGCCCCCGCCTTCATCCAGGGCGCGCGCCTGCTGCGCAAGGTGATTGACGAGGTGAAGCCTGGCTGGGGCGCCCCCAAGGTCCAGGCCCTGCTGGAGCGGGCGAAGGACACGCTCAACGAGGTGGAGGAGCAGGCCTCCAGCCTGGCGAACATGATCGAGCTGTTCCTCCCCTTCATCTGGGAGAACCGCTACGTGTTCCGCTGTGACAACACGCGCTCGGTGTACGCGCGGATGGTGTCCGCGGATCGCGCGAAGATCCCCTGGGAGCCGGAGAGCATCGACTGGCGCACCTACTGGCTGGACACCCACCTGCCCGGCCTGGAGAAGTGGGTGTTCCCCGGGCTGGAGGAGGAGACGCAGCGGCGCACCGTCATCCCCGCGCACCGGGATCTGCTGGAGCTGTTCGAGGCCTCCGTGCACGCGTGGCGGCACCGGGTGGCCTTCCGCATGTTCGCGGACGAGAAGGAGGAGCGCTTCACCTACGGCGAGGTGCACCGCTACGCGGCCCGGGTGGGCAGCGCCCTGCTGCGCGCCGGCGTGAAGCACGGCGATCGCGTGCTGCTGGTGTCGGAGAACCGGCCCGAGTGGGCCATCTCCTACTTCGGCATCCTGCGCGCGGGCGGCACCGTGGTGCCGGTGGATCCGGCGCTCACCGAGGCGGAGGTGGTCAACATCGCCCGCCGCGCCGAGGCCCGGGCGTGCCTCATCTCCGAGCAGGCGGCCAAGGAGTTCCCCGGCCTGGTCGCCGCGCTGGCCACGGGCGAGCGCCACACCGAGGTGCTCGCCCTCGCCGAGGCCATGTCCGGGGATCCGGCGTACCCGGATCGGATCGGCCCGGTGCGCAAGACGGCGGCGGCGGATGACGTGGCCAGCCTCATCTTCACCTCCGGCACCACGGGCAACCCCAAGGGCGTGATGCTCACCCACCGCAACTTCGCCGCGCTGGTGGCGAAGCTGGCGGGCGCCTTCAACATCGGCATGGGGGATGGGCTCGTCTCCGTGCTGCCGCTGCACCACACCTTCGAGTTCTCCGCCGGCTTCCTCACCCCGCTCTCCCGCGGCGCGGAAGTTACCTACATCGACGAGCTGACGGCGGACCGGCTGGGCGAGGTGTTCGAGACGGGCCGGGTGACGGCCATGGTGGGCGTGCCGGCGCTGTGGCAGCTCTTGCACCGGAAGATCACCCAGGAGATGGCCAGCCGGCCGCCCGTGGTGGAGCAGGCGCTGAAGGCGCTGATGGCCTCGCACGGGGAGCTGCGCAACCGCAGCTCCATCAACCTGGGCAAGCTGCTGTTCTGGCCGGTGCACCGCAAGTTCGGCGGGAAGATCAAGTTCCTGGTGTCCGGCGGCTCGGCGCTGCCGGACGAGGTGCACAAGGCCTTCCACGCGCTGGGCTTCAACATCACGGAGGGCTACGGCCTCACGGAGGCGGCGCCGGTGCTCGCGGTGGCCGAGCCCACCAACAAGCGCCAGCCGGGCACCGTGGGCAAGCCGCTGCCGGGCATCGAGATCCGGATCGGCAACCCGGACAACGAGGGCATCGGCGAGGTGCTGGCCAAGGGCCCCAACATCATGGCCGGCTACTTCGGGGACCGTGAGTCCACCGAAGCGGTCCTCAAGGAGGGCTGGCTGCACACCGGAGATCTGGGGCGCCTGGACGCGGAGGGCCGGCTCTACCTGGTGGGCCGCCAGAAGGACGTCATCATCGACGCCAACGGGAAGAACGTGTACCCGGACGAGCTCGAGGA
>JAFGNZ010000051.1 GCA_016926755.1 Myxococcaceae bacterium
AGCGCAGCGGCGCGTCCGGGGGCACGAAGGGCAGGGCGGATTGGGCAGTGCCACACCCCGCGGCCAGCGCTGCGCACGCCAATCCCAACACCAGGCGCTGGACGAAGTGCTCAACACGTCCACGCATCGGGTCCACCTCACTCGTCCCAGGCATGCTGGAAGCGGATCGGCAGCACGTAGCCCGAGGAGGCCTTGGGAGCGTGGCGAGGCTCCAGCAGCTCCCGGTCCAACCACGCGCACACCCGCGCGATCCGTGAATCCGGATCCAGATCCTCCAGCAAGGCCCGGCGCTCCTCCAGGGACAGCTCCAGGTTCGCGGCGATGAAGTCCGCCAGGAAGACGGGATCCCTCAAGCTCAGCGTCTCCTCCAGGTGCAGATCCGGCGTGCTGCGGATGTACTCGTTCAGCCGGTTCCGCAGCCGGTCGAGCTGCGCCTGCGGCCGCTCGGAAGGCACGTCCTCGAGCCGCTCAATCCGCGCCAGCGTGCCGTGCTCGGATGATTCGAACCCCCGGAGCCGTACGCGCGCCAACACGCGCACCGTCATCTGGTAGTCCTCGCCAAGCCTCATGTGGTCGTAGCTGTACAACTCGGCCAGCACGCCCACTCGAGGCTGCGCCTGGTCAGGCCCGGCGGCCTCCGCCGGCCCCGGGATGATGACGAAGTAATAGTGGAGGAAGGCCTCGGACTGCTGCTCGAAGTCCGCCTCCGGCAACGAGAGGAAGACATCCGCGCCGGGGCAGAACATCCTTCCCTGCATGCGAGCCACCGGGAGCTCCGTGAAGAGGTGCTCCGCGACCTTCGGGGAAGGCCGGGTGCGTGCGAGCACGTGGGGGCAGTCCAGCGCGAAGGGGCGGGGTGGGGGAGCCTCGTACCGGGGCTGGCGCCGGATCCACTCGCGCTGGAGGAGCACTCCGCCCACGCCGCCGAGGATCAGGCCTCGGATGAGGGCGCTGAGCACCGCCTGTCCGGCGAGAGCCCCCTCGCTGGGCGGGGGGATGTTCCACGCGAACAGCGAGGAGGGGTGCCACACCGCGCCCACGAGCCCGCACGTGGTCAGCTCCGCGAGGGGGGCGGCTGCCAACATCGCCAGGAGCCAGGAGGCCGAGATGCGGAACCACCGCCCCAGCACCAGGGTCTGGAAGCAGGTGGCCAAGAGGCCCTTCAAGCTCAGGAAGAAGATGATCTCCACCAGCGAGAAGGAAGCTCCCCAGGCACCGGACTCCGCCAGGAGGCGCACCCCCAGCATTCCCAGCCCATATCCCAGCGCGGTGAGAGGCGGCCAGTAGCCGGGCTCTGGCACGAACCGCCGGAGCACCCACGCTTGCGCGAGCCCCAGCAGGCTGCCTTGCAGCAAACCCAGGGCGAAGGTGCTGGCATGGCCGTAGGGGCCATCCATGAGGGCCGCCGAGCCCCATTGGTACCAGGGGAGCTCCACGGCCAAGAGACTCAGCAGCGCCCCCACGGTCGTCGCCCCTGTCCACAACGCGCCGAGCCTTGTCGGGTGGGGCGCCTCCCACGGGCAGGGAGCTGGCGTGTCTTGGACGGAGGGTGGGATGGCGGCCGCGAGCTTCTCTGGGGGCTCTCCCGCCAGGCTCGCGAAGTGTCGCGCCTCCTCCACCCGCTGGAGTTGGAGGAGCGCCTGGGCGACGAGGCGGGCTGTGTCCGGACTGGGGGTTCGCGCGAACATCCGCCGGGCCAGGGTGAGCGCGACAGAGGACTCTCCCGTCTGCAGGTGGGCCTGCACCCGCAGCGAGGCGGGGGGCTCCCGCAAATGGGGTGAGGTGCGCGACAGCGCACGCAGGGCCGCGGCCCCGCGGCCCTGGAGGAGCAGGATCCAGGCCTGCCGCACGAGCACCTCATCATGATTGAGGCGCGCGATCTTCGCCGCGGCCTCGGCCGTCCGCGCCAGCCGCAAGGCCCGGTTCAGGTGGCCGGCCTCTTGCGCCTCGCAGGCCAGGGCGAGCAGATGGTCCACGTGAGCCTCCGAGCCCTTGGCCCAGGTCTCATCGAAGCACCGGCCCAGGTAGCTCACGCCCAGGATGACGAGGAAGGGGCCCCACAGGCTGCCGTGGTAGGCCAGCAAGAGGACGCAGGCCATCAGCAGCAGGAAGAGGCCTTGAAACTGCCACCGCGGGAGGAATGTCCAGAAGGATCGCTTGAAGCGCCAGAGCGCCCATCGCTCGGCCAGCGCCTCGAAGAGGGGCCGCGCAGGGCCTGCCGCCAACGTCATGGGTTTCACCGCCGCCATCATACCGGCTCCACCGGGCGGCACGGAGAAGGGAGTTGGAATGGGGCCTCGAGGACTCGGGGAAGAACCCTACCGGTGGCGCTGTTCCGCACTTGGGAAGGTCCTGCTCGACGGAAGCCCCCGGCGGGCAGGCAAGGCGACGATGCCTTGACAGGCCCGGGGGGCATCAATAACCTGCCCGGCGGTTCAAGGCGTCAGGGTTCCCCTGGTGCCCTCTTCCCAAACCACCCCTCGACTCTCCCTCGGTCCTCTTCGGACTCAGGCGGGTCGGTCAATGTCGCCCGGACGGTGCTCTCTCGCACCCCGCGAAATCTTCTGACAACAGCCACGCGCTCGGGCCCTCGGGCGCATCCCAACAGCACCGCTTCCCCCATCATGCGCAAAGCCCGTTCCACCAAAGAGAAAGTTGAGACCGATCTGACCGCCGACGAGCGCCCCAAGCGTGGCCGCAAGACGGCGAAAGTCGCGGATCGGGAAGACACCGAGCGCCCCGCTCGCCGTCGGGCCTCCGCCCGCCGCGACGAGGAGGCCCCCGAGGCCGAGGCCGAGGCCGAGGAGACCCCTCGCCCCGTGCTGACGCCCATCCCGCGCCCGGTGCGCGACGAGGAGTTCCAGGAGGCCCGCGCCGTCGAGGCCGCCGAGCCCCCCGCCGCACCCGAGCCCGCCGAGGCGCCTTCTGTCACGGAGGTGACGCGCGACGGCACCCCGATGCAGGTCATCAAGCTCAATGATCTGAAGCGGATGAAGATCACCGAGCTGGCGAAGATGGCCCACGACTTCAACATCGAGGGCTACCAGGGCCTGAAGAAGCAGGACCTGATCTTCGCGCTGCTGTCGGGCATCGCCGACAAGCGCTTCGAGGTGCACGCGGAGGGCGTGCTGGAGCTGCTCAGCGACGGCTTCGGCTTCCTGCGCAGCGCGGACAGCGACTACCAGCCCAGCCCGGACGACATCTACGTCTCCCCGTCGCAGGTGCGCCGCTTCAACCTGCGGCCCGGCGACACGGTGACGGGCCCCATCCGCCAGCCGCGCGAGGGCGAGCGCTTCTTCGCGCTGCAGAAGGTGGACCGGGTCAACTTCGTGGATCCGCTGTCCGAGGCGGCGCGCGAGCGCATCCTCTTCGACAACCTCACGCCGCTCTACCCCACGCGCAAGCTGAAGCTGGAGCACGAGGGGTCGGA
>JAFGNZ010000314.1 GCA_016926755.1 Myxococcaceae bacterium
GCCTTCATGCGGGAGGACGCGGAGGTGCTCATCCTGGACGAGCCCACGGCGAGCATCGACGCGGAGGCCGAGCACGCGCTGTTCGAGCGGTTCCAGGCGCTGGCGGCGGACCGGATCGCCATCGTCATCTCGCACCGGTTCTCCACGGTGCGGATGGCGGATCAGATCGCGGTGCTGCACAACGGGCAGGTGGAGGAGCTGGGCAGCCATGACGAGCTGATGATGAAGGATGGGCGCTACGCGCACCTGTTCAACCTCCAGGCGCGCGGCTATCGGGACTGAGCCCGGGCTCAGGGCGCGGGCTTCGCCGCTGCCTTCGGCGCCTTCTCCAGCGCCTGGAGCCGCGTGGTGGCCAGCGAGTCCACGCTGTTGACGTCCGGCCGGGCACTCTTCACCTTCGCGTACGCCGCCCGCGCCTCCTCCAGCAGCCCATAGCTCTCGGCGATCCGCCCCACCACGTACCAGTCGTAGGACTCCAGCCCCCTGGCCCCCTGCAGCTCCAGGGACTTGAGCAGGAGCTGTCGCGCCTCCGGCCCCTTGCCCAGCTCCGCGTAGAGCGTGGCCAGCGTGTGCACGTAGGAGGCGTTGGCGTAGCTCGTGAGCGTATTGGCCTTCAGCGCGTCCTCCAGCGCCGCCTCGTCCACCTTGCCCAGGAACAGCGTGTTCCACGCCAGCTCGTTGTATGTGTGCGCCGTCGCCTTGCCCGCCTCCACGATGCGCCGCCGGTACTCCTGCGCCTGCGCGAGCTGTCCCCGCATCGTCGCCACGCTCGCCAGCGTCTCCAGCGCCGTCTCGTCGTCCGGCATCAACCGCAGCCGCGCCTCCGCGCGCCGCGCTATCTCTTCCGGCCGGTCGAGCTGCCGCAGCGCGTACGTGGCGTGGAAGAACGCCGCCTCGTCCACCGGCGCCGCCTCCAGCAGCCGGTCCGCCGTCTCGAGCACCTCGGGCAGCCGCTTCAGGTGGTAGTACGCCGCCAGCAGATCCCGGTCGAAGCCTCGCCGCTCCGCGTCCGTCGCCGCCCGCTCGCGCGCCAGGCTCAGGAAGGGCACCGCCCGCACCGCCTGTCTGCCAAAGGCCATCAGGCTCGCCGCCGCCACCCGCGTCTCCTCCCGCCCGGCCGCCGCGCCCTTCTTCCACAGGCGCAGGAAGTTGGCGCCCGCCTGGCTCTCCATGAGCGTGGCCGGCATCACGTCCCTGGCCCAGTCCAGCCACTGGCGCGCGCCCTCCAGATCTCCCGCCTCCGCGCGCCGCATCGCCTCCTGGCCCAGCACCCCGTAGTCGAACCCCGTCCCCATCAGCCGCAGCTCTCCGCCCGAGCGCACCACGAACCAGCTCTCGCTCGTGCTGGCGCCCTCGAAGGGCAGGCGGGACTGGATGCGGTAGCCCCGCTTCGCGTCTCCGTCCACGCGCAGCTCCATCAGCGAGAGCGCCACATCCACGGAGGCGTTCAGCGGCACCTCCGCCAGCATCCCGCGGGCGAGCAGGCGCCGCACGGTCCGCTGCACGCCGTCCACCATGTCCGGCTCCGTGGACAGCACGGACTTGAGGATCAGCCGCTCCACCTCCGCCCTGCCCCCATCCTCCTCGAGCACGGCCAGGAAGAGGCGCTGCACCAGCGAGCGCGGATCCTCGCTCTTCAGGGCCTTGCGCTCGAAGCGCGTCGCCTTCGCCAGCGGGGTGAGGCGCCGCTGCTTCTCGACGGCGTCAGGCGCGCCCCGGGCCGCCTCGGTGAGCAGCGCGTGGGCCTCCGGGTAGCGGCGCAGGCCCATCAGCCGGTTGGCCGCGTCCTCCAGCGCCTCGCGGCGGGACTCGGCCACCGGCACCCACTTCGCCGCGTTCCTCACCGCCACCGCCGGGCCCTCCACCAGCGCCGAGGCGCTCAGCCGCACGCTGTTGCGCAGCGGGGTGGGCTCCATGTCGCTGGCCAGGCGCAGCAGCTCCGCGTACCGCTCCAGCAGGAACAGATCGAGCAGCAGGTGGTCGTCCATCTCCGACCGGCCCAGCTCCTGCCGCAGGGCCTTGTACTCCTCGACGGCCTCGCTCAGGCGGGCGCCCTCGGCGTAGCGCACGCCCCGGGGGGTGTACTCCAGGAGGATGCCCAGGTCCCCGCGCGGCTCGAACTCGCCCGGGTCGAGCGCCTTCGCCTTGCGGTAGGCGGAGAGGGCGCCCGCATGGTCGAACCCCGGCTTGAAGCGGCGGCCCAGCGCGTCATGCTGCAGCACCCACCCGAGCGTGCGCCAGGCGAGGGAGGCGCGCGGCTCCACCTCGGTGGCGCGGCGGGCCTCGGCGCGCGCCTCCTCGCCCGCGCCCGCCTCCAGCAGCGCGGAGGCGAGCTGGGCGTGGTGCAGGGCCTCCTTCGGGTGCAGCGCCACCTGCGCGCGGTAGGCCTGGAGCGCCTCGGGGACGCGGCCGGCGGCCAGCAGCGTGGCCCCCTCGTGCTCGAAGCCGAGCAGCCCCTCCTCCTCCTCGCGCAGCGCATCGAACCCCGCCCGGAAGGCCTCCACCTCCGCCGCGGACCAGCGCCGCTTGCCCGTGTCGAAGCGGAAGGTGATGTGCACCTCGCGGCCCTTCACGGCGTACTCGCCGGAGTAGCGGGCCGGGCCCAGCCTGCGCGAGAACGTCCGGGGCAGCGGCTTGGGCGCGTAGCCCGGCGGCGGCAGCACGCGGTAGCGCAGCTCGGCGGAGTACGGCTCCAGCAGGACGAGCTCGCCCAGGCGCTTGACGCGCGGCTGCGAGTCGGAGGGTGGGTCGATGAGCAGGTCCGGCAGCCGGCCGAGCAGGGAGACGCCGCCGAGCCCCACCGCCGCCTCGCGATCATCCGTATAGCCGCGGGAGGCGTCCTCCACCTCCAGCTCCACGCGGAAGGGCTTGTCCAGCGCCTCCAGCTCCTGGGACTTCAGCCGCGTCACGTCCGGAGCGGAGAACACGCTCTTCACGTACTCCCGGTAGCCCTCGCGCACGCGGGAGGACTCGGTGCGCGCGAAGTGCTCGCGGTACGCGGCGGCCACGGAGCCGGTGGAGTCCTTCACCTCGACGATGCGCGAGGACCCTCGCTCGGCCAGGTGCACCTCGCGCGTGGTGATGAAGCCGTTGGCGGACGGCGGCGCCTCGGGGGTGCGCACCAGGCCCTTCGTGTCCGGGCTGGCCACCAGCGCCAGCCGCCCCTGCGCCATCACCGGCAGCTGGCCCGGCGGGCTGAAGGCATCCGTGGCGTCGATCCACAGCGCCGGCGTGCCGGGGAGGTACACGATGGCGTGATCGAACAGGCCGAAGCCGGGCAGCGTCTCCTGCACGTCCTCCAGGCCGGTGCGCAGCAGCGCCACCGAGGCGGGCAGGCCCGAGGCGCGCAGCAGCCCCACCAGCAGCGTGGACAAGTCCTTGCAGTCGCCATAGCGGCGCACGAGCGTCTCGGCGGGCTGGCGCGGGACGACGGCGGCCTCGCCGAACTGGAGGCTCGTGTAGCGCACCTGGGAGTGGATCCACGCCATCAGCTTGCCGGCCACCGCCTCGCGGCGCGTCTCCTCGCCGATGAGCTCCTTCGCGGTGCGCTCCAGGTCCGCGCCGGCCAGCTGCGCCTCCACCGTCTCGTGGTAGCGGCGGGCCAGGTCGCCCCAGGCGCGGCCGGTGGAGAAGGCCACGTGGGCAAAGCCGACGGCGTCCGCGGGCAGGTACGGCTCGGGGGGGAGCACGGCCTCCAGCGGGCCCTGCTCGAAGACGAGCCGGGTGCGCCCCTGGGCCTCCACGCGCCGGGGCCTGGCGCGCAGGCCCCGGGTGACGAAGCGCAGCGGGGTGCCCTGGGGCACCTCCAGCGTGAGCCGCACCCGCCGCGCCGGCACCTCCTTGCCGAAGAAGAAGCGCCGCGCCGCGCCGCTGGAGAAGAGGCTCTCCGTCTCTCGGGTGATGATGAGCTGCTCCACCACGGCGCCCTCGGTGATGGCGGGCAGCGGCCCCCGAAGCAGGCGCCTGTCCGAGAGCGTCTCCGGCGCGCTGTCGGCGGGGGTGGAGTCCACCAGCGTGGAGGGATCCAGCGCGTGGGCCTTGCCGTCCGGGGTGATGACGCGGGCGCGCAGCTCCGGGCGCTCCTCGTGCCAGGGCGCGTAGCCGATGCCCACGGTGGCCCAGCTCTTGGCGCCCTCGGGGGTGAGCACCCGGTAGACGAGGCGTGAGGTGGACGTCTCACGGCCCTGCGCGTCATAGGAGAAGGTGCCCTCCTCCAGGAGGATCTCCACCTCGGCCCCCTCGGGGGTGGGGAGCGCCGCGGCGGCGCCGGCGATGGCGGCCGGATCCGCCGAGAAGGGCGGCGCGTCCCAGGGGTCGGCCGCGAGCGCGGGCAGGGAGGCAAGCAGGACGGCGAGCACGAAGCGCATGCAAGCTCAGTCTGGCACTCTCCCTTGTTCGCCGGGAGGGGTCTATACTCCAGCCCCTCCCCGGGCCGGCCCTGTCCCGCCCCGGGGAACTCCCGCCATGGTCCGTCGTCTCAAGCTGTTCTGGAAGCTGGCCCTCATCGCCGTCCTCATCCCCGCTTCGGTCCTCGTGTTGCTGATCGTCGCGCTGCGGGGCACGTGGGCGTTCCAGTCCGAGTACGACACCCTGTACGGCTTCATGCTCCTGCCCATCACGGAGCTGGAGCGGGCCAACGCCCGCCGCGAGGCGCTGGCCGGAGAGCTGCGGCTGCTGTCTCGGGCCCCCCTGCCAGCGGAGGAGCGGGCCGCGCGGGTGGAGCGGATGCGGGGGCACGAGCAGGCGCTGCTCACCTTCATCGAGCGGTACAAGAAGGAGTGGATCACCACCCGGAGCGCCGACTTCACGGAGACGCTCGCGGGGATGGGCGAGCAGAAGCTGCAGGCGGAGGAGCTCTCCGCGCTGCAGCTGTTCGACGTGGCGTTCGCCAGCTACAAGCCGCTGAGGGAGCGCGTCCTCCGGGGCGAGCCCGTGGATGTGGCGCAGCTGGAGGGGGCGCTGACGCGGCTGGCGGATGCGCTGGGCTGGCTCCAGGCCCTCAACCACCGGTTCGCGGAGCTGTCCAACATGAGCGCCCAGTCCGCCCTGCTGAGCCAGCGGGTGCTGCTGCCCCTGCTCGGCCTGCTGCTGAGCGGCCTGGGGCTCCTGGTGGCGTGGCGGATCTCGATCATCATCATCGCGCCGGTGGCGCGGCTCACGCGGATGACGCTGCGGCTGTCCCGAGGCGAGCTGGAGCTGCTGGAGGAGGGCGAGCAGGCGCTGGACGCGGAGCAGGACACGCGGGACGAGGTGGCCCTGCTGCTCCACTCGACGCTGGACATGGCGCGCTCCATGCAACAGATGGTGGCCATGGCGGTGGGCCTGGCCCACGGGGACCTGACGGTGAAGGTGCTGCCGCGCTCGGAGCAGGACGCGCTGGGCAAGGCGCTGGGGGAGGCGGTGGCGCGGCTCACCAAGGTGGTCGCCGAGGTGCGCGCGGGCTCCACCTCGCTGGCGTCCGCCTCCGCGATGCTGGCCTCCTCCTCGCGGGTGATGGCCGAGAGCTCCAATGATCAGGCCAAGGTCACCGAGGAGAACGCCCGGACGCTCCAGGAGATCAGCGCCTCGGTGCTGCGCAACACCGAGAGCTGCCAGAAGATGGAGGAGATGGCGCGGGTGGGCGCGCAGGACGCCGAGGTGAGCGGCCAGGCGGTGGGGGAGACGGTGGACGCCATGCGGCGGATTTCGCTGAACGTCTCGCTCATCGAGGAGCTGGCGCACCAGACGAACATGCTGGCGCTGAACGCGGCCATCGAGGCGATCCGGGCCGGGGAGCACGGCAAGGGCTTCAGCGTGGTGGCGGGCGAGGTGCGGCGGCTGGCCGAGCGCAGCAAGTCGGCGGCGCGGGAGATTGGGGAGCTGGCGCTCAACAGCCGCGGGGTGGCGGAGCAGTCCGGGCGGCTGCTGAAGGAGCTGGTGCCCTCCATCCGCCGGACGGCGGAGCTGGTGCACGAGGTGGCGGCCTCCACGCGCGAGCAGTCCACGAGCGTGGGGATGATGAGCCACGCCATGGCGGACGTGGAGCGCGCCTCGAAGGGCAACGCGGTGGCGGCGGAGGGGCTGGTGAAGGAGGCGGAGGCGCTGGCGCTGCAGGCGGACACGCTGCGGCGGCTCACGGCCTTCTTCCGCGTGGGGAGCCTGGAGGGGATTGATCTCAGCCAGCCCTCGTGGGACTTGCCGCCGCCGGGGGTGCCGGAGCCGGGCCTCCTGTCGCCGGAGCCCGTCGAGGTGCCCGCGGCGCTCGAGGGTGGGGGAGAGCCCCCGCCGCCCGGAGAGGCCCAGAGCCTCTGAGGCTAGGGAGTGGGGGGCAGGTGCTCGCGGATGACGCCGAGCCAGTAGTCCCGGCCGTAGTACTGGCTCATCTTCCCGAGGCGCTGCCCGTCCTTGAAGAGCAGGAAGGTGGGGATGCCGAAGAGGCCGAAGCGCCGCGCCAGCTCCTCATGCTCATAGGCGTTGACCTTCACCACGCGCAGGGGCGCGCCCTCCAGCTCGGCGAGCAGGGAGGGCTCGGCGGCGGCGTACACGTCGCAGTTCGGGCAGCCCTCGCCCCAGAAGTCCACCACCACCAGCTCGCCCCTCGGCTCGAGCACCAGCGCGTCGAAGGTCTCCGGGGTCGCCTCATAGGTCTTCGGGTGTGCCATGTCTCTCCAAGATTGGGCCGTGGGGACACGCCCGGTCACGGTTTTTGCTGGGCCAGAGCACCTCTTCCAGTTTCCTGCATGCACCCGCGATGTCGCCCGCATCCCGCAGCGGTATGCCCGGTGAAGAGCATCCGACAGTCGGTTGGAACCATCCCGGATACGCCCGCGGAGCTCCCGCAGCAGGGTGGTGGCATTCGAGATGCTGCGCAGGGCGTCTTCTGAGTCCACGAGGCTGATGGCTACTTCCTGGGCACTCCGCCGCAGCAGAGCTCGGGTCTCTTCGGTGAGCTCTCGCTCCAGATTTTGGGGCTCTCTTGCAGACTGCGTGGGTCTCGCTCTGTGGACGGTGGAGTCCAGAGTGGGAGACGGTCCGGGGAGGAGACCCGAGTGCAGCGCTGGGCAGTGAGCCTGGCAGCCTCGTCGACCCAGAGCTGACCGGCCAACGCAGAGTCCCCGAACTTCCTGGAGC
>JAFGNZ010000052.1 GCA_016926755.1 Myxococcaceae bacterium
AGTCCGCATCCACGCGGGTCAGGTGCTGATGTCACAAGGGCACCAGGACCTGCCGCAGGGCGTGCGCGACGCGCTGGGAGACGGGCCCGAGGTTCGCGGCATGCGTGTGACCGGCAAAGCGGGGGCTGGCATGGCCGAGTCACCGGGGCATCATGTCCTGCCGGATGAGTTCCGCGAGTGGTTTGAGAAGCGCGGCTTCACGGGCGCCATGAGCATCGACCAGTTCTGCGTCAAATTGGAGCAAGCGCACCACCAAGCGATTCACGGAGGCGGTAACTGGCGCCTGGGTCGCCTGTGGCCCAAGGAATGGAACCGGGTGATCATGACGGAGCTCCTCGATGCCGAGACCAAGGCTGGCCGGATGTTGACGCGGAGCGAGATCTTGAAGCTCGTCGCGAAGCGCATGAAGTTCTACGACATCCCGATGAACTTCACTCCAGGGAGAAGGCGATGACCGACGGACGTTCCTGGCAGGGGAACTGGAGAGTCCGCCTCTATGAGCGGGTCCGCGAGCGCGGTTACGATTCACTCACCGCCTTTGCTGAGGCACGCCCCACTGCCTCACTGATGGCGCTGGCCCAGGAGCTTGGTCAGGATGACGTCGCAGGCGTGCAGGTGCTGAGCGCGCTCCTCACCGAGGCGGAGCAGCGCAAGCAGGTCACACGATGCGTTCGCGATGTGCTTGTGCGTGAGCTGTCCGAGATCCTCCCCAACGGCTGGCCGGCCGTGCTGGATGACGACGCCCGGTTCGAGGTCGCCATGGCGCTCAGTTCGTGGACTGCCAACGCCCCTGAGACTCATGAGGAGCGGGTAAGGCAGGCTGGCGATTCACTTCTCGCCAATCCGCCACCCGCTGGCTGGCGCCCGCTTGGCCCCGACGACGCACTGCTCCGCACGCTCCTTCCTGACGAGGAAGCCTGACCGGCAGCGGCGGCCCCGCCAGCCGACGAGTGGGGCGCCATGTTGCACGTATGCCGCAGGAGCCTGCGGAATGGGTTGGGACAGGACGGGACGACACGGGACGCGGCGGGATAACGACTCCAAGTCATTCCCGCCGCCTCCATCTCGAGAAGCCCAGCAATCATCACTTTGACCGACGCCTACGCCGGTAGCCCGGCCTCATCCACTCGCGCGCTCGCGGGTTTCGTGGCGAGCGCCTCCGTGAGATTCAAGGACCTCACGGCGTCTACCGCGAGCTCCCAGCGCCCCTCCGCGCAGAGTCCGCTGAGCCCGCCTTCCTCATAGGCCCTCGTCATCGCCTCGAGACACGCGGCACGCGTGGCCTCCGCGACAGCGGCCTGGACCTCGTCGCAGCGCTTGCAGTCGAGTTCGACGCCGAGGCGCGTCTGACGGCCCTCGGGCGTCAGCACCCAGGGCCTCTCCATCCACGGCGGCTGATGGCGCATGTGCTGCTTGTGCCCGCAGGCGAGGTCCGCCACCCAGTGGCCTTCGCCATCGAGATGAAAGCCCTCGATCTTCTGTTTCACATGGACCTCCGGGCTCGCCACCTCCGGCTCTGCGCCCACTCGCGGGGCGTGTTATCACCTCGGGCAGTCACCTCAAGTGGGGAACACCGCCAACATGCCATACGCCGCGCCGCAACTCGTCCTCAACAGCCGCATGCTCTACTCGAGCTGGATCCCCGCGGATCCCAAGGCGGCCGCCGCCCTGCTGCCGCCGGGGCTCTCGCCGGCCTCCAACCAGGCCCTCTACATGAACCAGTACGTCGTCGACTCCGAGGAGCAGACCTCCAGCTTCGGCGCCTACTCGCTGACGTACATGGGAGTGGATCTCGCCGGCCATACCGCGCCGGATGGGGTGACGCCGGCCCGCTTCTTCACCCACTACTTCAACTCCTCCGAGCGCATGCGGCAGTACGTGCAGAAGCGGGGCGTGCCGGCCTCGGCCGGGACGACGACGCTGGAGCTGGAGGCTGGGAAGCTCGTGGCCACCACGCGCGTGGAGAATGTGCCCATCATCCGGACGGTGGCACGGGTGGGCCAGAAGATCGCCTCCGTGGCCCGCGGGCACCTGACGTACGTGACGCTCGTCAGCGGCAAGCTGATGGCCGGCAACTACCCCTACGTCGGCGAGATTGCGGACTCCTTCGAGCTGCTCTCGCTGGAGTTCCTGGCCAAGGATCACCCCACCTACGCGCTCCGGCCGACCCAGGCCTTGCAGGCGGTGACGGGCTGGTGCTGGTACTCCCCGCGTGACTCCTTTGTCTACCCGGGCGGCGAGTACGAGCTGAAGAAGTAGCGCCCACCTCACCTCGGCCGCCTGCCCGGTCGAGCCACTCGGCGCGCACTTCCTCCTCCTCCTGCGCCGCCGCCCTCGGCACTTCCATGGCCGTGTTGGCGAAGGGCATCAGCGCCCAGTCCGTCCACGCGGAGTTCGAGTCCGGGGTCTGCTTCCGGCACGTCCAGAGGACGTACGAATCCCCGGCCATCGGCGTGCCGGCCCACAACACCGTCCGCTTGTCGGACAGCTCTCCGGAGACCAGCGCCGAGATGGGCATCTCCCCCGGCCCACGGAATGGACTCCATCGGGTCCAGGAGGAATCCCAGGCGGCCTGCTGCTCCTGGGTCAGTACCAGCCCGGTCATTTCCCCGTCCTCCGTGGAGAGGAAGCCGCTCATGCTCATCCCCTTGCCGATGTTGGACGTGATGGAGTCATCGTGAAGGCCCTCCAGGCTATTGGACTTTCGTGGCGGCTGAGCTTCCGCTCGGCCGCATCTCCTGGTCCCTTGAGCCAAGGACTACGCGAGCGACAAGTACGTCTACGTCTTCGCGACCTCGCCCTACTAGGCTGCTCCCGTGATGGCCTCCAGGAACCTCGCTCCGCTCGTGCTCCTGTTCGCGCTCGCCTGCGCGACCTCCCCTTCACGGACTCCCACGTCCAGCCTGCCAGCGCCGCCGGTTGCCAGGCGCCAGCCTCACTCCGTCACCCTGCACGGGGACACGCGCCAGGACGACTACTTCTGGCTCCGTGAGAAGGACAATCCGGAGGTGCTCGCCTACCTCGAGGCCGAGACGGCCTACGCTCGGGCCTTCATGAAGTCCTCCGCGAGCCTCCAGGAGCGGCTCTACCAGGAGATGCTCGGGCGCATCCAGCAGACGGATGCCAGCGTGCCCTACCTCAAGGGCGGCTACCGCTACTACTCTCGTACCGAGGACGGAAAGCCCTACCCCATCCACTGCCGCAGGCGTGCCCATCCCGAGGGGCCCGAGGAGGTGCTGCTCAATCTCAACGCGCTCGCCGAGGGGCACCGCTACTTCAAGCTCCTGGCCTTCCAGGTGAGCGACGACGGCCAGCTGCTGGCCTTCTCGGCCGACACCACCGGGGCGCGCGACTACACCCTCTACGTCAAGGATCTGCGCTCCGGCGCGCTGCTGCCCGTGCGGCGCGAGCACACCGACGGCGTGGCCTGGGCCGCGGACAGCCGCACCCTCTTCTATGTCACCGAAGACGCGACGAAGCGCTCCCACCAGCTCTGGCGCCACACGCTCGGTGAGGAGCGGGACACGCTCGTCTACGAGGACAAGGACGAGCGCTTCAACGTCTACCTGTGGCGCTCTCGCTCGGGCGGGTACCTCTTCGTCATGAGCCGCAGCCGCAACACGAGCGAGGTGAGGGTGCTGCCTGCCCACGCCCCCACCTCCGAGCCGCGGGTGGTGGCACCACGAGAGGAGGGCCATCGGTACTCCGTGGAGCACCGGGGCGAGCTCTTCTACATCCGCACCAACTCCGGGGGGCCCCACTTCCGGATCGTCACCGCCCCGGTGAGTGCCCCCGAGCGGAAGAACTGGAAGGAGCTCCTGCCCCACCGCGAGGCAGTGATGCTCGAGAGGATGGAGCTCTTCTCCGGCCACCTCGTCATCAGTGAGCGCGAGAAAGGCCTGCAGTACCTGGCGGTGACGGAGCTCTCCTCGGGCGAGCGCCATCGGATCGCCTTCCCCGAGCAGGTCTACGAGGTGACGCTCGACCGGAACGAGGAGTGGGACACCCGTACCCTGCGCTTCCAATACGAGTCCCCCATCACGCCCTCCTCCACCTTCGACTACGACATGGCGACGCGCCAGCGGGTGCTGCGCAAGCAGCAGACCGTCCTCGGGTACGAGCCCTCCCGCTACACCACCGAGCGCCTGCACGTGACGGCGGAGGACGGCACCCGCATCCCGGTCAGCCTCGTGTACCGCAAGGGCCTGCGCAGGGATGGCGGCGCCCCCATGTACCTCAAGGGCTATGGGGCCTACGGCTCAACGCCCTCGCTGGGCTTCTTCTCCAACGACATCTCCATGTTCGACCGTGGGGTGATCGTGGCCACGGCCCACGTGCGCGGCGGCGGGGACCTGGGCGAGACCTGGCACGACGGCGGTCGCCTGCACCGGAAGATGAACACCTTCACCGACTTCATCTCCGTGGCCGAGGCGCTCATCGCCCAGGGCTACACCTCGAAGGTGCGGCTGGCCATCTGGGGAGGCAGCGCCGGCGGACTGCTGGTGGGCGCCGTGCTCAACCTGCGCCCGGAGCTGTTCCGGGTGGCCCTGGTGCACTACCCCTTCGTGGACGTGCTCAACACGATGCTCGATCCCTCACTCGCGCTCACCGTCCCCGAGTACGAGGAGTGGGGCAATCCCACTCAGCCGGAGGACTACGCGTACATCAAGCAGTACTGCCCGTACACCAACGTGAGGGCACAGGCCTACCCGGCGATGCTGGTGATGACGGCGCTGGATGACAGCCAGGTGATGTACTGGCAGCCCACGAAGTGGGTGGCCAGGCTGCGCGCGAACAAGACGGACCGCCAACCGCTGCTGCTCCACGTGGACATGGCCGCGGGGCACTCGGGGGACTCCAGCCGCTACGACTTCCTGCGAGAGGTGGCCTTCACCCTGGCCTTCGTCCTCACGGAGCTGGGACTGGAGCACTGAGAGGCGGCAGAACGGGCTACTCCCCGGGCGCTGGCTTGAGCAGGATCCGGAAGGTGATGCCTTGCTCGCGCTTGATGGCCGTCGACACCTCCGCGCCGCTCCGGCGCAACACAGCGTCAATGCATCCTTGTCTACCTCCCCCGCTTGAGGGAGCAGGGGTGGCCGCAGGTGCGCGCCCGGAGCGAAGACGCCGTGATGAGGGTTGACAGGCTGAACCGCCCACATACGATCCGTTCCCCATGGCAAGTGTGCTGGGCCGCGTGACGCTGCAGCTCGGTCGGCTCTCCGCCGCCGTGCTCGCCCGCCGCCGAAGAGCGTTGCTCGAGCCGTTCATCGGGCCTGTCGAGATCGGGCTCATCACGGGCGAGTCGCTGGCCGGCGCGGCCATCTCCCCTCACGTTGTGTCCCCGCACTGACGTGCGTTGTCCTCGCTGCCATCGGCGGCTCCCCGCATCCGTCCCGTGCCCGGCCCACCCGGGGGAGGTCGCGCCTTTCCCCGCGCGCGGCGCTCCCGCGCCACCCGAGCCGCTGCCGCCCGGTGTCACGCGGCTGGAGGGAGCGCTGGGCGAGGGCGGGTCGAGTGTGGTGTACGCGGTGGAGACCGACGACGGCGTCCCGCTGGCGTGGAAGGTCGGCCGCGCGGAGGTTGCCCCGCGCTTCGAGCGTGAGGCCGCGGCCCTCGGGAGGCTCGGTCCGCCGCATGTGCCGCGGCTCGTCTCGGCGGGCCGCGTGGGACCGCAGCCGTACCTGTTGCTCGAGCGCCTCGAGGGGGCCTCGCTGGCCGCGAGAATGGCCGACGCGTTCGCGCGCCCCGGTGGGCTCGCGCCGGCGGAATGTCTGCGCCTCGCCGCGAGGGCCGCCGACGCGCTCGCCGTGGTGCACGCCGCCGGGTGGTGCCACCGGGACGTGAAGCCGGAGAACCTGTGGATCCGTACGTCGGGCGAGATCTGCCTGCTCGACTTCGGACTCGCCAAGCCCTCCGGGCCGGGCGCCGCGACGGGCGGCGGCGCGGACCTCACGCGCGCCGAGGAGCGCGTCGGCACCGTCGCATATATGGCGCCAGAGCAGTGCGTCGACTCGGCCGCGGCCACGGAGGCCGCCGACCTCTACGCGCTCGGCGCCGTGCTGTTCGAGTTGGTGGCGCTTCGCCCGCCGTTCGTGGGCGACGCGTCGGAGATCCGCGACGCGCACGTCCACCGGCGCCCGCCCACGCTGGCGTCGCTCGGCGCCGACTGGCCCGAGCTCGAGCCGGTCCTGGCGCGGTGCCTCGAGAAGGATCCGGCGCGCCGCTTCGCCTCGGCCGAAGAGCTGGCTCGCGCGATTCGCGCCGTCTCCTTGCCCGCGCGCGAGGCGTCGCCATCGGCTGAAGAGCGCTCGCGAAGCTCCACCGCCACGCAGCGCCTCGCGCTGCTCGGCATCTCCACGCGCTGGCCCGTCGACGCGCTGGTCCAGGAGGCGGCGAACGCAGGCGGCGTGCTCGCGGGTGCATGGGAGGGACGGTATCTCTTCGCCTTCCCGGAGCACGCGTCGGCCGCCGCCGGGCTCGCCGCGGCCGAGCGCGTCTTCCAGCGCGCCTCGCAGCACGGTCCGTGCGAGGCGGTGACGCACGTGGCCACCGCGCGCGTCCGTGCGGGCGCGCGCGCGATTCGCATCCTCGGCCCTGACGTCTCGAACCCCGCGACCTGGTGGGACACCGCGGTTGGCGCCGGCGACGGGCCACGCCGCACGCCCGCGGCGCTCGAGTCGCGCTCCGGTGGCGAGCAGCCCAGGGCGACAAGGCCACAGACGGAGCCGCCGCTCGTCGGCCGCGGCGAGTGGGTCGATGAGCTCGTCCGGGCCCTGGCGGCCGCGACCTCGAGCGGCCCGCCGACGTTGTTCGCGCTCGCGGGCGCCGACGGCCTGGGCAAGACGCGGCTGCTGCGCGAGCTGCACGCGCGGCTCGAGGCGCGAGGTGTCCGGGTGCGGTGGTTGCCGGAGCCCGATCGCGGCGCCCCGGACGACGCCGCGGCCGAGGCAGAGCGGTTGCGCGCGGAGGGGGGTGTCTTCTTGATCGACGACGCCGATCGAGTGGACGCGTCGTGGATCCACATCATCGAGGCCGTGACCGTCGCCGATCGCGGCGCGCGCGTGGGCGCGGTCGTGGCGGGCGCGGAGCTGGCTCGCCGCTGGCCGGAGCTGGGCGAGCGCGCCGGCGCCTTCGCGCTGCACACGCTGGAGCCGCTGGGAGAGGCCGAGTTCGACGCGCTGCTCCGCGAGCTGATCCGCCCGGTCGAGTACGTCTCCGCCGAGCTGTTGGCCGACCTGCGCGCGCGCGCGCACGGCGTGCCGGGGCTCCTGATCGAGTGGGTGCGCGCGCTCGAGCGGAGTGGCGCCCTCGCGCCCGATCCAGCCACCGGCGAGTGGCGCCTCATGCCCAACGCCCTCCTCGTCCGCTCCTCGACGCCCCTGCTGGAGGCGCTGGCGAAGAACGCGCTCTCGCACCTGCCCGGCGACTTCCAGGACGTGGCGCGGCTGTGCGCGGTGCTCGGCGACGGCTCGCTCGAGCAGCTCTCGCGCGCGCTGTCGCAACTTCCGCGGTCCTGGGGCGCCTCCTCGCTCGACGCGCGGAGAGCGCTGGAGCGCGTCGCCGGTGCTGGCCTGGTGGCCTTCGATGCCGCGGGGTACCGCTTCCACCATCGGCTGATGGCGGAGGCGCTCGAGCGGACGCTGTCGCCGCCGGCGCGGCGCGCGCTGCACCGGGCGGCGTGGCTGTCGGCCTCGCTGGAGTCCGGACGCGCGCGGAGGGCGTTTCACGCAGAGGCGGCGCAGGAGCACGAGGCGGCCCAGCAGGAGTACCTCGCGGCGGCCGACGAGGCCCTGCGCGCGCGCCGCGACCTGGACGCCGAGGTATACCTGAGCGCCGCGCTGCAACAGCCCGCGGGCGCCGCGCGGTCGAGGGCCCGGTGGCTTTGGCTCAGGGCGCTGGCCCGCCGCAGGAGCCAGCGCTTCCGGGAGGCGCTCGACGACATCGACGCGGCGCTCGCGCTGGGGGCCGACGAGGTGACGCGCGTGGAGCTGCTGCTCGAGCGGGCCACCGCGCAAGACTGGCTGGAGGACTTCGCCGCCGGCACGGCGTCGACGGAGGAGGCCGCGCGCGCCGCGCGCACGGGTTCACTGCCTGAACCGACCGGGCTCCGGCTGTCGCTGGCCGAGGGGCGCTCGGCCTTCCGCCTCGGAGATTGGGAGAAGGCGGTCGTGGTGCTCGGACCGCTCGCTGCCAGGGCGCAGGGCCTCGACGCCGAGTGCGAGGCCGTCTCGCGCGCGCTGCTCGGCGCCACGCTGGTGCTCCTGCAGCGGCTGGGCGAGGCGGAGGCCGAGTTCGCCCGGGCCATCGCCTGCTGCCGCGAACACCATGACTTCGTGCACCTGGGCGTCGCGTTGAGCAACCGCGTCCACCTGCACTTCGCGCGTGGCCAGCTCGAGGCCGCGCTCGGAGAGCTGCGCGAGGCGGTGAACCTGGCACGCGAGCACGCGCTGCCCCAGAACGAGCGGTGGAACAGCCACAACCTCGCGCAGTCCCTGACCTGGTTGGGCGATGCCTCCCAGGCGCTGCCGCTGGCCGAGCGCGCGCACCAGCTCGGGGTCCGGTTCTATGGCGACCGGATCTCTCCCACCTCGACGCTGTTACTGGCGCGGCTACGGTTCCAGACGAACGACACGGTGGGCGCGGAACGCCTCGCACGGCCGGTGTTGGCCAGGCGCTCTTCGCTCTCGCCGTCGGATGCGGTCCAGGCCGAGCTGCTTTCACTCTGGCTGGATGGCGAGCCATCGCCGTGGGCCTGGAGCGCGTTGGCCGAGTCGGCCGAGGGCCTGCCGCCCGACGAGCAGACCGATCTGTGGGCCGAAGCCGCCAGAGCCCACCTGCGCGCCGGGCGCCGGGCGCTGGCCGCGCGCTGCCTCGCCGAAGCGCGACGGTGTGGCTCCTCGGGCACCACCTGGGTATGGCAGAGAGCGCTCAGCCAGCTCGACGCGTCGTAGGCGCACCCCTTGCACAAATCCTCACCGGACCCAGTGCTGAGGAGGCAAAGATGTTGAATCGTGTAACCCTGGCGGTCACCCTTGTGCTGGTGGGGTGTGGCGTGGAGAGTTCCAGTCGGGATGAATCGAGCGGCGCTCCGGAGGTCATGGTGACGAGCGCCGAGGAGCTCACCGAGAGTGCGATCCGCAACGACGGCATCATCGTCGGGAACGCCCTGAGCACCCGCGCGCTCATGTTCAACGCGCTGTCGACCAACTACGCGGCGAACGATGCGCTGACCCAGAACCCCTTGACGAGCGCCACGTTCTCGAGCGTGACCGTGCTGCGCGAAGCGCTGGAGGACCCGGCCGCCCGCGAGTTCTTCGGGTACATGGTGGGGTGCGCGCTGTCGGGCAGTACGTCGGTATCGTGGACGTCGTCTGCCAACGTGACTCACACGTTCAAAGGTCAGGCGGGCCTGTGCGGGGAGTGGCAGAAGCTGTCGGCGGGAGCGCGCGTGAGTTCGGGCTGCCAGGAGCTGGTCAGCGCGTGCATCCTGGCGCGCAACAACGCGTATGGCTTCCACGTGCCGCTCTCGGTGCGCGGCGACGACTCGGCCGGCGGTCCCACGCTCGCGGCTGGCTTGAAGTTCGGCGCGTACGACTGGCGAGACCGCAGCCGGACCGTGTCCAGCCTGGAGGCGTGCGGCTCGTCGAGCCATGGCGTCTCGCGGAACTGCGGCTTCCGCCCCGGGCATGTGCGCGCGTGCACCCCGGGCGCCACCGTCACCGTCGCCGCCGGAGCGCCGTCCGAAGCACGGTGCAACGTCGACCCGCCGCTCGGCGCGGTCACGTCAGGAGACATGGTGCTCCGCGCCTGCGAGGGCCTGGCTGCCTGCGACAGCGGCACCCCCGAGCTGCTCGACGCCTCTGAGGGGTATGAGTGCCCCAACTATCTCTACAAGCCGACGCTGAACTTCACCTGTCCGCCGAGCGGGCTGTTCAATGTGATGGAGGCGCCATACGCCAGTGAGTTCAGCGGCTCGGTCGAGCTCGGGGAGCTCGGCAGTGCGCCCGCGCTCGAGCAGGATCAGTTCGCGGTGCGCGAGGGCGCGTTCTTCGGCAACATCTTCGTGCCCGAGTCGCTGGCGTACGAGGTGACGTACAACAAGGGGCAGCAGCTCATCACGCCCATCAGTGGTGGCAAGGTCGTCTACAAGAGCATGCATACCTGCGCCGACGCGGCCTGGGAGCGGTCGGCCGACTACGCCTGGACTCGAGTCTGCACCAGCGGCTACTGCGCGGCCCATTCGATCGGTGTGTGCCAGAGCAAGTGCGGGGTCGACTCCACCGGAGACGGGGAGTTCCGCACGTGCTGGGACGACTCCTCTTCCTCTTCCTGGTCGTTCGGGCTCACGACCTTCCTCCACCACGCGTGCGACCTGCGCCCCAGTGGTGATCCCAAGAGCTGTAATCGCTGGTGACTGCCATGTTCCTCTACGCGGAAGACGAGCTCGGGGAGGGCGCCTTCGTCGACGGCTGGGTCGTCGAAGCGCGGGTGGCCCGCGGCGCGATGGCGGCCGTCTACCGCGCGCGCCACGCCTCGAGCGGTGAGCGGGCGGCGCTGAAGGTGCTGCTGCGGCGCCACCTGCATGATCCGGTGGCGCTGGCGCGCTTCGCCCTCGAGCGTGACGCCTTGAGCCGCGTGCTCCACCCGGCGGTGGTGGGCTGCGTGGGCGGCGGCGAGCTGGCCGACGGCCTGCCCTTCCTCGCGCTCGAGTGGCTGGAGGGGCAGACGCTGGCCCAGCGCGTCGAGCAGCGAGGGCCGCTGTCCTTGCCAGAGGCGACGGCGGTGATGAAGACGGTGTGCGAGGCGGTCGACGCCACGCACCGCGCCGGGCTCGTCCACCGGGACCTGAAGGCGGAGAACCTGTTCTATCTCGAGGGGGGCGGCGTCAAGCTGCTCGACTTCGGCATCGCCCGCCAGACCGGGCCCGACTCCGCTGGCCTCACCAGCACCGGCCACGTGCTGGGGAGCCCGGTCGCGCTGGCGCCCGAGCAGATTCGCGGCGAGCCTCCTACGCCAGCCACCGACGTCTACGCGCTGGGGGTGCTGGCGCACGTCATCCTCGCCGGCCGCCCGCCGTTCGAGGCCGCGCGCCTCATCGATCTGGAGGCGCTGCACCTGTCGGCGCCGAGGCCACCCTTGAGCAGCCGCGTGTCGGTGCCCGCGGCCCTGGACGCGGTGGTGGCCCGCTGCCTCGAGCGCGACGCCGCTTCGCGGTACACCTCGACGCGCGAGCTCTGGGAGACCTGGGAGCGCGCGGTGTCGCCCGCCGCGGAGGTGCTGGGCGTGGGCGTGCTGGTGCGCCTCGATGTCGATGCCGATGCCGACGACGAGACCCTGGAGGCGCTCGAGCAGCTCGAACGGGGCGCTGCGACGGCGCTGTCGAATGCCGGCTTTCAGCTCGTCGTCGAGAGCGCGCTGCTCCTCGGCTGCCGCGTCGCCGATGGTGAGCGCGCGCAGCTCGAGGAGCGCTGGAGGACCTTCGCCCGCGAGCTCCGGGCGCGCCTTTCGTCGCAGGGGGGGACGCGGGTGTCGCTGGGGGTGCACGTCTCGCCGGTGCGCGTCGAAGGCGGCGCGGTGGTCGAAGGCGAGGTGCTGAGCCCGCCGGCCTGGCCTCCGTCGTCGCGCGTCGGGTGAGCAGACGGGGCGCTCAGCCCTCGGAGCCGGCGGCCCGCCGGCTGCGCCGCATGATCCGGTGCAGGGACACGCGGTCGATCTCTGCCGCCTGCGCCGCGGCGGTGACGTTGCCGTTGTGCAGCTCGAGCAGCTTCTGGACGTACCCGCGCTCGAAGGCCTCGATGGCTTTGCGCTTGGCGTCGGCGTATGGCACCGAGGCGTCGATGATCAGCTCGCCGCCCTCGTCGGTGGTGGGGTCAGCTGGGCTCAGCTCGAGCTCGCGCTCGAAGACGAGGCAGCGCTCCAGGTAGTTGCGCAGCTCGCGGACGTTGCCCGGCCAGGCGGCCTGCCGCAGCCGCTCGACGAACTCGGGGGTGCACACCCGCTGGACGACGTCCGGCGGCGCCTTCAGCTCATCGAGCAGGCCCTCCACCACGAAGGAGATATCCTCGGCGTGCGCGCGGAGTGGCGGCAGCATGACGCACACCACCGCCAGCCGGAAGAAGAGATCGGGCCGGAAGCGACCCGAGTTCACCTCGGTGCGCAGGTCCCGGTGTGTGGCGGCGATGAGCCGGACGTTGACGGGCACGTACTGGTTCGAGCCCACCCGGCGGATCTCCTTCGCGTCCAGCGCGCGGAGCAGCTTGGGCTGCAGCTCGAGCGGCAGCTCGCCGATCTCGTCGATGAACACCGTGCCGCCGTTCGCCTCCTCGAAGATGCCGATGCGCCGCTGCTGGGCGCCCGAGAACGCTCCCCGCTCGTGCCCGAACAGCTCGGTCTCCAGCAGGTTCGCCGGCAGCGAGCCGCAGTCGACGGTGAGGAAGGGCCGGCTCCTGCGCGCGCTGGCCGCGTGCACCGACCGCGCCGCGCGGCTCTTGCCCGTGCCGGTCTCCCCGAGCAGCAACACGGTGGCGTCGCTCGCCGCCGCCCGCTCGAGCATCGCGAAGCACGAGCGCATGGAGGCCGAGCTCCCCCTGAGCGACCCGAACCGGGTGTTCTCGGAGATCTCCAGCCGGTTGCTCTCGAGCGAGAAGTCGAACCTCAAGGTGACCCGGCCGAGACGGATCAGGCTGCCGCCGCGCAGGTATCCATCGTTCACCTGCAGCCCGTCCACGTAGATGCCGTTCAAGCTCTCGAGGTCGCGGATGCGCGCGCCCTTCGGCGTCATCGTTATCTCGCAGTGGAAGCGCGAGACCGTGGCGTCGGCCAGCCGGAGCTGGTTCAACTCGTGCTGGCCGATGGTGCAGGCGTCTTCGCGCGACTCGTACGTCTTGCCCGCGTCATCGCCGTCGAGCACGGAGAGCTTGAAGCGCCTCACTCGCGGCCCTTCCGCCGGCTGCGAGGAGCCATGGGGTATGGTCTTGCGATCGTCGGTGCTCATCCTTCGCCGTGTTTACCAGAATCACGGGAAAAGCGTGATCTGCCCGGCTGGGGCCGCCGCGGCTGGCGTGGCCGCGGCGGCCCCCTGTCCCAGGGTTGCTCGCCTGGCGGGTGGGCGTGAGCGCTGCGCTGTCGGCGGATGTCAGGTGCCGGGGCAGGCGGTGTAGTCGACAGTGCAGCCGAGGATGACGCCCATGCAGCCGCAGGTGCGCGCTCCATGGTCATCGAAGGCGCGGACGGACGCGTTCCGGGCGCCCTCCATGCGCGTGTGGACGCACAGCGAGTAGTCCTGGAGCGTTCCAGGTGCGTCGGAGTAGACGGCTTCGCCGGCGGCGAGCATGGTGCTGGCGCACTGCACCGCGTGCTCGAACGTGTCGGTGTCGACGCTGATCACCCGGAGCCCGCAGCCGTTCGGGTCGGTGATGCCGACTGGGAAGCGCGCCGACCCGGCCGGGCAGAGCCCCGACGACGGCTGGCAGACGTCGCCGATGCAGGCCATCCCGGCGCCACACATCGGCGATCCCGAGCCGTCGCAACAGGGGCCACCGGGCATTCCGCAAGCCTGGCACACCTCGGGGCCCATCGCGGGGCTGACGCAGCGAAGCCCGGAGTCGCAGACCCCGTGCATGGAGGTGGGGGTGTAGCAGCAGCCCGCCCCCGCGGCGCCACAGGGCCGGCAGCTCGTCTCCACGCAGCTGAAGCCGTCGTTGCAGCCGTCCGGCCGACAGCAGCCGCCGCTCTCGCCAGGGCGCGACTCGTCGCAGCCCCCGCTGCCACCGCACTTGCAGCCACCCAGGACGATGGCGCTCAACAACCCAAACCACAGCAGGAAGGAACGTCTCATGGCAGGTGTCCTCACGGGTGCAGCAGGTAGTAGACGTCGGCGCCGTCGCTGGTCAGGCCGCGGAGCAGCACCGTGTTCGTGTCGGAGAGGGCCAGCGCCTCGACGAAGGTGACGCCCTTCTCCTGCGCCACCTGGTCGATCCGGATCACCTTGCCAACGTTGTCGGTCAGGTACGGCACGGGGCCGCTCTTGCCGCAGTCGGCGGTGCCCGTGAACCAGCCGGCCTCGTTGAGGTCCTTCACCGTGGCCGAGCTGCAGCCCGAAGGCAGCGGCTGCCACACGAGGCCCTTCTTCGGCTCCCAGCGGAAGGGCTGCATCTGCCCCTGGGCGTTGCGCGCGTGGCCCACCACCATGCCGGACGCGATGGTGTCGACCGCCTCGCCCTCGAACTGGCTGAGCACGCTGACGCTGTCCTCGTAGACCAGCGCCGGCATGGGCTTCTGGTCCGAGAGCAAGCCGACGGCGAACTGGCCCGCGCTGTTGCCCGCGGCGCGCGAGAGCATCAGGGACTGGAGCTTGGGCAACGGCCTCGCGCCGGTCTCGTCCAGCGCGCGCCACTCGCCTGGGGCCGTGAGGTCCCGCGCCAGGGCCAGCCCCAGCGGGTTGATGCCGACGGGCTCCACGTCTTTGTACGCCCGCGCTTCTTCCTGGTGCATGTTCCACAGGAAGGCGACGGGCGAGTCTCCTTGCTTCGCGTTGCCCAGGAGCTCACCGCCGGGCGTGTAGGCCACCACCGTCGGGTCGCTGAGCTTGAGGAGTGATGACAGGTCCACCGACTCTTGCGACTTCGGATCGTAGAGCGCGTCGCCCGCCTTTCCGCGGAAGAGCACCCGGCCGTCGGCGAGCAGGCCGAAGGGCCGGCCCTGCATGAGCAGCAGCCGGAGCACCGACGGCGGGATCGTGATGTAGCACGCGTGCCGGTCCACCAGCGCCATGCCGATGGCGCCACCGGCCGAGGCCACGATCTGCGCGCTGCCCGTCCATGATGGGGAGATGGCCACGGTGAAGCGCGCGGAACGCCTGCCCTCGGGGACGATCACCGGCCGCACCTGCACGTGCGATGGGTCGGTGCTGCGCAGGTCGACCGTCGCGCCGCCCGCCGGAGCCATCGACTCCAGTGTGACTACGCCACCGGCATAGGTGGTGCTGCTGGACGCGCAGCGCGAGCCCGGCAGGTCCAGCGACACCGAGGCAAGCAACGGCCGCGGCAGCCCGCCGAACGCGCGGAAGGTGCGGACCTCGACCTCCTTGCTGAAGCCCCAGCAGGCCGGCCAGACGTACTGGCAGCCCTCGACGAAGATCTTCGACCCTGGTCCTGGGATGAGCAGCACGTCGTACGCACACGCTACGCCGCCGCACGTGGGCGTGGCGGTCCCGGGCACCAGGAGCGCCTGGGCGACGATCTGGCCGCTGAGCCGCTCGATGTGGGTGGAGCCCGAGATCAGCGTCGGCGAGAGGCTCTGGTTGAACGTCCAGATGATGGTGCTGCCGCTCCGCGCGCCGGTGAGGCGCACAGAGTCGGGGTGGGAGATGCCGAGGTGGGAGAGCGGCACCGTGATGTCGAGGGTCCCGGCCGGCTTGGGGATGAGCCATTCGCCGGCCGTGAAGGTCTCGCCGTCGAGGCGCGCCTGGGCATGGATGAACCGGAGGTTCGTGCCGCGCCGGACGTCGTCGATGGCATCGGCGTGCGCCGCGGTGGCCGCGGTGAGCACGGCCAGGAGGCAGTACGTGAGCTTTCGATTCATGGACGTTCCTCTCACAGGGTGAGGCGGTTGAGCAGCGCGCGGGCCTGGACGCGGTACGCCGCGGGCACCGACGGGTTCATGAGGACTGCCTGCAGCGACTGCACGACTGCGGGCGAGGCGGTCTTGGCGTCGTTGAGCAGCGCCATGAGCGTGCGCTCCGCGCCGGGAGCCAGGCGCCGCTCGACGAGCAGGTCGCGCAGGCCGAGCTGCTGCTCATCGGTCAGCGCCCGGTGGCGGAGCGCGTCGAACAGCGCGGCCTGTCCCTCGGCCGAGCTCTCGTGCCCGAGCCGCTCCAACAAGAGCGCGGTCGCCTCCGGCGTGGTGACCCGGCGCAGCGCGATGGCCGCGGCGGCGCGCAGCGAGTCGTCATTCGACGCGAGCACGTCTCGCACCGCATCGGTCGTGCGCGGGTCCCCAGCGTTGCCGAGCGCGCGCAGGGCCAGCTCCTGGTCTCGAGCGTCGATCGCCAGCTGCAGGTCGTCGAGGAGGACGTCTCCGGCGAGCGTGGCCAGCGCCGAGTCTTTGCCGCGCATCCGGTTGGCCATCGAGCCGAGGGTGAAGGCGCGCACGCGGCGCTGCGCGCCGTCCTTGGCGGCGAGCGCGGCGGCGTGCTCGTCGAGCACGAACTGCACCGCCTCGCGGGTCGGCTGGGCGACGAGGCCCAGGCGCTGGTAGAGCTCCTCGAAGACGCGGGGGTCTTGCTTCGCCACGTCCTGGCTCATGATGGCCCGCAGCGCCGCCTGCGCCTCGGCGTGGCCGGCCGAGACCAGCAGGTCCACGAGCTGAGCGCGCATCGGATCGGAGGAGAGCCGGGCGAAGGCCGGCACCAGCTCGCGGCACTTCTCCGGGTGGAGCTCCAGGTAGCCGGCCGCCTGCCAGACGAACTGCGCACGGTTGGCCAGCTTCTTCGGGTCGTCGGTCGACTCGAGCGTCTGCAGCACGTCCTCGAAGGTGATTCCACCGGCGCGCGACTCGAGCAGCGCGCGCTTCACGTCGATCTCCTGGGCCAGCGGGCCCGGAGTGCGCACCACCGGCTTGTCCGTGGGCCGCGCCGCCACCACCGACGCCTTGCGGGTCTCCTTCGAGCGCAAGGTGAGGGAGTGGGTCATCCGGAGCAGCGGCTTGCCGGCGGCGTCGCCGGCCTCGACGTTCTCGCGGAGGTCAACCGACTCGAGCGGCCCCTCGCCACTGAAGCGGAACGTGGCGTGCGACTCGACCCGGATGTCCTTCGGCGCGCCGATCGCGAGGCGGAGCTGCGTGAAATGCGTCCGCGTGCGCGCCAGGGTGCTCCTCGCGTCGTCGGCCCAGTGAGCCACGCTCTCGACATCGCCCGCGGGCAGCCGCTCGGTGTAGGAGAGCGGCGCGTCGCCAGGGAGGCGCGGGAACAGCTCTGCCGCCAGGGCCTGCAAGAGGTAGCGGTTGAGCGCCCCATCGCTCTCGGCGAAGCGCACGGATTCGATGGAGCCGTTCTCCTCGACCATCACCAGCGCCTCGGCACCCTCGAGCCCTTCGGCAGGGAGCTTCTGGCCCAGCACCTCGGAGTCGAACCGCCAGAGCCGCTCCACCTTGAGCAGCACGCCCGTGCGCGTCGCATCGCCGTCCCCCGGCGTCAGGCTCACGTCGGCCTCGAGCGCCAGCCCGCCAGCCAACATGCCTTCACCGGTCGGCATCGCCGAGGTCTGCTGCTGCTGCCAATCGAGCGCATACACGCGCGTGACGCCCGGTTGCCATCGCTGCACGCGCGAGGCCACCGCAGAAGATTCCGCTCCAGCGCCCCACAGGACGCCCGCTGCCACCAGCACCGCCACCGCCAGGCACACTGTCACCAGGATCCGCTTCATCGCCCATGCTCCTTCATTGAGAGAAAAGGGGACCGCCGACGCCAACCGGCGGTCCCCGTCACAGCTACCTGCTCACAAGCGGGTGAGCGGTACGTCCACCGACTCGTTGAAGATGGGGACCTCGGGGCCGCCGAAGCCGGACCAGGAGACGATGGTGACCTCGCCGCGGATGCAGAACGGGCAGGGCCCGAGCTCGCCGAACAGCGAGATGCGCCCGTCGAGGTAGCGCTGCCTGATCGCCAGCGACAGCCTCAGCCGCAGGATCAGCTCAGACGTCGAAGACAGGTAGATGCCCGCCGACCCGCGCAGCGGCACGTCGACGCGGGCGATGAGGACCGAGCCGCGGATACCCGCGCGGAAGCCCGGGATGCCCACTGCCACCGACGCGAAGCCCGACACGCCGGTGTACGGCTTCATGGAGCCCGTCAGGTCGATCCCCACCATGTCCATGCTGCAGTCGCGAGAGACCTGACCGCCCAGGCGGAACTCGACGCCGATGTTGGCCGAGATGCCGCCGGACACGGTCACCGGGATGAAGGCAATCCAGAAGGTGCCGGTCGCCTCTCCCACCGTGCCGTCAACGAAGGTGGGGTTGGCCACCTGGAAGTCGAGGAACGCCGGCGCGCGCGTGTCATTGCGGTAGACCTCCGAGCCCCCCAGGCGCGCCAGGATGAACATGTGGATGTCGTTGTTGTCGGTCTCGAGGAAGCCCTCGACGTGCGCGACCTCACCGCCGGCGCCAAAGACCCAGGCCGACGCGGTGGCGTGGCCGCCGAAGCGCAGCTCGGCGTCGCAGAAGCGCGAGCCCCAGGTCGCCGACCACTCGCCGCCGTAGTTCAGCGCCCCGCCGAAGGTCGAGCGGTCACCGAACTCGCCCCCGTCGGAGTAGGTGCCGCCGCGCCGCGTGGTGCCGGTGGAGGGATCTTTCGGCTCGCCGAGCCCCCCGATGTACTCCCAGTAGATGGCGAGGTACTCGGCCAACAGCGAGGGGCTGAGCGTGTAGTCCTTGAGCTTCAGCCCTGGCAGCTTGAGCAGCAGCGCGTTCCGCACGAAGCTCGTGTCGCTGAAGTCATCGGCGGTCAGCTGCAGGCACTGGGTGAGGTCCTGCTGACGGCGCTGGTCCATCACCCGGCTCACCATGTCCTTGTAGAGCCGCGGGCTCCAGTCGCACCGGGTGACCGCCTGCGCGTCGAGGCAGCCGTCCTGCTCGGCCTTGATGAGCGCGGCCTCGATGCGAGCATCGGCGGTGCGCAGGTCCTGCGCGACCTGCTTGGCCAACACCTCCGGGTTCTTCGCCTGCTTCACGACGGCCTGGTACGAGTCCCAGATGCCCTGGCGCTCGGCGAGCAGGTCTTCGAAGTCGCGCTGCTTCACGCGAAGCTCGTCCAGGACGTCATCGGCCTCCTTGACGAGCTGCTTGCTCATCTGCGCGTGCCACGAGTCGGTGACGGCGTAGAAGCTGCGAGCCGTCGGGTTGTTGGCCTTTGCCGCGGCGTCGGACTTGAACTCATACGGCAGCTGCCCGGAGGGGTACGGGCCCGGCTGGAAGAGGAAGTACGCGCTCTTCGGGGCCTTCACCTTCCCGTCGAAGATGGGCGCGAGCGGCTTCTGATCGCTGCCGTAGAGCGTTCTGTTGGCGATGCCGTCGTTCGAGAACGCGTGGTTGAGCAGGGCGCGGAAGTCGGCGCCGTGCACACCCGCCTTTGCCTCGAACGTGGAGTACCCCAGGTACTTCTCGTGAACGTACTCGCGGCAGGAGCGGATGAGGGTGCCGTTGCCCTCCCACTCCTTCAGCGCTTTCGCGTGCTGAGCTTCGGCCTGCGAGAGGTTCTGGAAGTTCTTGCGGTGGAGGATCTGATTGGCGGAGACCAGTCCCGACACCTGGGTGGTGAGGCCGGCGAAGTTCGAGGTCGTCGGCTGTACCGGCGCCAGCGAACCGACAGCGGCCACGCTGCCGCCGAGCTCGTCCGGCAGCAGGCGCTGCACCTGCGGAAGCTTGCCGACCTGCGTCTCCCATTCGGTGTCGATGAGCGACTCGCAGTATGACTTGTAGTTGGGGAAGCACGCGCCCGAGCGATAGCTCTCGTCGACGCACTCGGACACGGTGGGTTTGGGGCAGGTTTGCGCCGAGGCACAAAGGGACGTGCCCAGGACCAGGGCGTACGCTGCCGCCCGCAGACTTCTGAAACGCATGGGGGATGCTCTCCTTTGGGAACGGCCGAAGTTGGCCGTGCCCGTCCCTAGAGCAGGCCGCGTACCAGGGGCCGCTCAGAGGGAGGCGCGCGCAGCAGCGTGACCGTGTCGGCCACAGCGGTGAGCGGCTTGGGGGGCGAGCGTGGCTCCGCCGGTTTCAGGTGGGAGCCAGGCGTTCAGCAGCCGAGCCTCCCCTGGCCCCGCGCGAATGGCTGGCGGTCACGGGCTGCGAGAGAGACCTGGGCCGCGGAGCAAGCGGGGTGTGGCCCGGCGGGTTTCAGATGCGCTCGTGATGTCTCGGGGCGCTCGCGCCCTCGTCATCCCAGAGGTCCGAGAGGTTCATGCCGCGCGGCCCCCCTTGGCGAACTGGAGAGAGAGCAGGCCCGCCTGAGAAGCGGGGAGCCACAGCCGCACCGTCGTCCCATGGCCGATCTGGCTATCAATGTTCAGGGTTCCTCCGTGGGACTCGATGAACCGCTGTGTCAGTGAGAGGCCAAGCCCGACCCCCTCGCCAGGCGGCTTCGTGGTGAAGAACGGCTCGATGACCCGCGGCAGCAGCTCCGCGGGGATGCCGGGCCCGTTGTCACTCACGGTCACCTCCACCCCCTGCGCGCCCTTCTGCTCCAGGGCTCGGGCCTCGATCGTCACCGTGCCCTCGGGTGGACTGGACTCCAGGGCGTTCTTCAGCACGTTGAACAGCGCGCGCTCCATCTCCGCCGCGTGCACATGGACCCAGGGAGGCTCGGCCCCCGAGAGCCGGTGCTCGAGGCGCACGCCACGCTGGGCCAGCTCGGGCTGGGCCAGCTGGATGACCTGCTCCACCACCGCTCCGACTTCACACGGCCCGCGGACGGCGGCCGGGCGGCTCGAGAACTCGATGAGCTCCTTCAGCAGGCTCGCGCAGCGCCGTGACTGCCGGTCAATGACCTCGAGCGTCGCGCGCTGTTCCTCCGGGCCGAGCGCGTACCGGGACATCGCCTCGATGCTCATGCGCATGGCGGCCATCGGGTTGTTGAGCTCGTGGCAGAGCCCCGCGATCAGGGTGCCCACGGCGGCCATCTTGGCCTTCAGCACGAGCTGCTCCTGCGTCTCTCGGAGCTGCCGCAGCGCCTCCTCCAGCTCACGCTTCCTGGCGTCCAGCTGCAGGTAGACGCCGTGCAGGCGCACGGCCGCGCGCACCCGGGCCTTGAGCTCCTCGGGGCCGAACGGCTTGCCCAGATAGTCGTCCGCCCCTGCCTCCAGGCCGACGACCAGCTCCTCGCGGCTGGCCTTCGCCGTCAGCAGGAGCACGGGGATATCCCGATACTGAGCGCCCCCCTTGAGCAGGGAGACCAGCTCGGTGCCGTCCATCTCCGGCATCATCACATCCGAGACGATGACGTCCGGCCGCTGCCGCTGCACGGCCTCCCAGGCCTGCCTGCCGGTCTCCGCCAGCTCGAGCTCGTACTCACCGGCCAGGATCTCGGCCAGGAAGGCGCGCATGTCGGCGTTGTCCTCGGCGATCAGCAGGCGCGGCGCCGGGGCATTGGGCATGCGAGTCACCTGAGGAGAGGGGGCCTGCGCGGGCTGGAGCCGCGCGCGGTAGCCCTCACCCGGGCGCGCCTGGGCTCCGCTCCCGGGGCCGCGCGCCACGAGCTGATCCGCGCTCTTCGGCAGGCGGACGATGAAGCGCGCGCCCGCTCCGAGCTCGCTCTCCACGGAGACATGGCCTCCCATGAGCTCGGTGAACGCCTTCACGATGGCCAGCCCCATGCCGGTGCCCTCGTGCTTGCGCGTGGTGGAGCCGTCCACCTGCTGGAAGCGCTGGAAGAGCATCCCCTGCCGATCCTTGGGGATGCCGGGCCCCGTGTCCTTCACCGACAGCTCGAGCTGCGAGTCCACGGCCCGCAGGGCCACGGTGATGGTCCCCCCCTCGGGAGTGAACTTGAGCGCGTTGCCCAGGAGGTTGAGGGCGATCTTCTCGAACTTGCGCCTGTCGAGCGGCGGCGTGCCCAGGTCCGGGTCGGCCTCGAAGCGCACGTCGATGCCCCGGGCGGCACCCGCCGAGCGCGCGTCCTCCACGATGTGGGCCGTCATGGGGGTGACCTCCAGGGGCTCCCAGTCGACCTCCATCCGTCCAGCGTCCACCTTCTGGTGGTCCAGGATGTCGTCGACGAGCCGGAGGAGCCGCTCGGCGTTGCGGCGGATGCGCTCCAGGTCGACTCGGGCGTGGTCGGACACCTCGCTGGAGCGCGAGGAGAGCAGCATCTCGAGCGGACCCAGGATCAACGTCAGGGGGGTGCGCAGCTCATGGCTCATCACGGTGAGGAACTCGCTCTTGGCGTGAGCGGCGGCCTCCGCGGCCTCCTTCGCTTTCTGGAGGTCCACCTCCATCCGCTTGCGCTCGGTGATGTCCACGTAGAGCCCCAGCATGCCGTTGACGGCGCCCACCTCATCCCTGAGAGGGACCTTGCTGGTCAGCAGGGTGCGCTGCGAGCCATCCGCGCGCATGAGCGGCTCTTCGAGATCGAGGATGGGCGTGCCGGTCTCCATCACCTGGCGGTCGATCTTGCGGAAGAAGTCAGCCTCCTCGCGCTTCTCCAGGAAGTCGTATTCGGTCTTGCCGACGAGGTTCTCCAGCGTCCCAACGCCCGCGTCGTTGATGAAGTTCTGGTTGGCGCCGAGGTAGAGCCCCTCGCGGTTCTTCCAGAAGATGGCGTGGGGCACGTTGGAGATGACGTAGCGGAGCACGGCCTGCTGCTGCTCGAAGTCCCGGAGCCGCTCCACGGTCTTGTGCTCGTGCGTGACGTCCCGCAGGAAGATCCACACCTGCCCTTTCTGGGGACGCAGGCGGACCTCCAGCCACTGGTCGGCCGAGGCGCGGTGCTCGATGAGGCGCGTGGGCACCTGCCCGTCGAGCGCGCGCCGGCAACCTTCGAGCAACGCCGGGGAGAGGGGCGTCCCGCCCAGGGCTGACTCCAGCGTGCGCCCGATGAGCTTCGACCGAGGCAGCCCGAGGAGCTGCTCGGCTGCTGGGTTGGCGACCTGGACCTTCAAACCTGGAGTCAACGTGAGGAACCCATCCTCGAAGGCCTCCGCGACTTCAAGCGCCGAGAAACCCGCCAACCCACCACCTGGCGCGGTTGCTCCGGGCGATGTCTCTTCGGGGGGGAGCCCCATCAATCCTCCTTGGGATGTTCCTGAATTCGTGAAACATGATAACCTGAAAACAAGATACATGTTCCCCAGCTCCCAAGCCGTGGAGGCGGGCAGGCGAGTGTCGCGGGGCCTTGCGGCGCGGATCAGCGGCGATCTACGCCTGCACGACCGCGACCGCCTGATCCGGCGTGCGGAGGTACTCCGGGGAGACCCGGATCAGAGCGACGCCCCGTCCCTCTGTTCGAGCCGGTACGCCGGCGTCACTTGCCGGAGCGCACGAGGATCTGAACGTCGCTGCTCAGCTTTCCCTGGGTGAGCACTGGAAGGGGCGCGGGCGTGGAGAAGAGCCGCCCGGCGTCCGTGATGCGTGCCCTCGCGACGTAGGTGGCCTCGGGGCGCACGCGCTCCGGGGGAATGGCCACCGAGAAGTGGATGGGGACCTGCCCCGGGTTGCGGAGGGTCTGCTCACCCAGGACAGCCCCTGTGCTGGCGTCGGGCATCAGCTCCACCACCTCGACCTGGACGACGGCCTCCGGAGTGAGGGCCACACGCTCGCGGTAGGTCACTGTCCCTGTGATTTGGAGCTCGGTGCCAGAAGTCATCTGTCCTTCGGGGGACGGCGGAGGAGGCTGCGGGGTCGAGGCACACGCGGCAAGGGTCAGCGCGGCGCAGCATCCAACGATCGTGATCGAGCGGCGAGTCATGGCGGGCATCCTGGCGGATTCCCCGGAAAAGAGAAGGGGCCCCCTCTGGCCTGAGCGTCGCCGGCTCAGAAGGCGGGCAGCTCCATCCCCTTGAAGGCGCGCTCCTCGAGGTACTCCCGGAACTCCTGCTGGTGGCTCTTCACCGCCTCCTGGAAGCGGTACCAGTCCGTCTGCTGATACGCCTGCGGCTCCTTCCAGCGCTTGTGGTCATCGACGGCGCTCTGGAACCATGCCTCCTTGTCGTAGACGGCGAGCATCCTGCCGCCATACTCCTTGCTGCTGGCGAACTCGCGGTAGCGATTGATCCGCTCCCGGCTCAGCTCGTGCTTCGGATCGGGTCCGCCGATGCACAGCGTGAGATCCCGCACCAGCTCGTCGGCCTTCTGCGCGAGCGCCTTGTCGCTGATGGCCTTGTCCACGTAGCGCGCGAACCGTAGGAACATGGTCCGCGCCGCCTCGAGGAAGCGCTGCGTGTTGTCCACCTGGGAGTTGCTCAGCCGCGAGTCCTCCCACACCAGCCCGACCCTGTCAGGCTGGTGCTCCGCGTCCGCGTGTCCGATGTCGGGGATGAGCCGATCCAGCGTGCCCTGCATCTTGTTGAAGCTGCTGAAGAACCCGACGAAGTTCTGGTGCGCCCAGCTATCGGCATAGGTATGGGCGGCCACGCCGATGCGGAAGAGATCTCCCAGCTTCAGCGCCTCGTCGAGGATCCACCTGGCGTGGGGGCTGTCCGGCGTCGTGTTCAACCGGTGCATCGCGCCGTCCTTGCGTCGCGCACTCTCGACAATCGGGTCACCCGGGGGGAAGTGGAAGAGCGGATAGATGCGGAGGAGCTCCGCCGGCCGCTTGAGGATGTTGACCGTCTGGCTGATGTAGTTCTGGTACTCGGCCGGGCTCCCCTCGTCGATCGTGTAGACCTTGGTGTTGTCGTCGACGTACTGGCTCGCGTAGGCGATCGTGCGCGCTTCCTCGGCGCCAAATCCCGCTTTGGCTGCGATGAGATGGCAGATGTAGTGGTGGAATTCGATGTCCATGACTGGCTCCCCGCGCTGGTTGGAAGAGGACCTAGCCAGAACCATGCCGCGAGGGCCCGAACGGGGGATCCGCTCTCACCCGAGGCATCATCGCCGTCTCGAAAGAGAGCGCCCAGGTGACGGGCACGCATGATCTGCGCCTATCGCGAAGCGGTTCGCAGAAATTGCTCGAGCCATTAGGATGTCCGCATGAGCTTTGGACTGGCCAGCAGGACCTGGATCCTCGCGAGTGCAGGAGTGCTGGGAGGAGTGGCTTTTTTCGTAGGGCTGGAGCTGGCGCTGCCAGCGCTGCGGCTGGGAGCCAAGGCCGTTCCCATCCTCTGCCTGCTCGCGTGGCTGTGGCCGGCCCGTGAGCGCTATGCCTGGCTGATCAGTGCGGGCCTCGTCCTCTCGCTGGTGGGGGACCTGCTGCTGGAGGCGAGCCGGGACCTGTTCCTCCCAGGCCTGGGGGCCTTCCTGCTCGCCCACGTCGTGTACGTCGCCGCCTATGTGACGGTGAGCCGGAGCCCGAGCCTCATGCGGGGCGTGCCCTTCGCGCTCGTGGGCGTGGGGGCGGGCGTGCTCCTGTGGCCCCAGCTGGGAGGCATGGCGCTGCCGGTGACGGCCTATATCGCCGTCATCTGCGCGATGATGTGGCGCTCAGCGGCCATGGTGGGCGGAGGAGGGCTGGAGCGGCGCGAGCAGTGGGCCGCGCTCGCGGGCGCGCTGCTGTTCGCCGCGAGCGATGGGCTGCTCTCCGTCAAGCTCTTCGTGCGGCCGGTGCCTGGCTCGAGCTACGCCATCATGCTGTTGTATTGGGCCGGACAGCTCGGCATCACGTTCTCGGCCGGCGGGTCGCGCGCTCGGGGGAGCTCCACGCCCGCGCCCGTGCCGGTACGTGCGCCTTGATGAGGGGCGAGGCTGAGCGCTCGAGGCTCGAACCCCGGGTTTCCGCGATGCGCATCTGCGTAACGACGTTCGGCTCCGAAGGAGACATCCACCCCTATCTCGCCCTCGCCACGGGCCTGCGGGAGGCGGGGCACGCGGTGGTCTTCGCGAGCGTGGACCGCTATGCCGCCCGGGCGCGCTCCCTCGGGCTCGAGTACGCGACCGTGGGGCGGCCCTGGGTGGACAAGTCCGGGCCCGAGGTGGCCGCCGCCTTCCGGGAGCGGAACCCCGCGAGGCAGGCCGGGATGTTCACGCGGCTGCTCGAGGAGGACCTCGCCGCCACGGTCCTCGGCCTGCTCGAGGTGACGCGCGACGTGGACCTGGTCGTCAGCCATGTCTTCAACGTGGCCGGCACGGCGGCGGCGCGCGCCCACCGGAAGCCCGTGGTCGTGGGCCACCTGTTCCACAACACGCTGCGGCAGCGGCGGAGCTCCCCGCTCGGGAGCAACCTGGGTCGCCTGGGGAACGCGGTGATGTGGCGGCTGGCCGAGGCGATGACGCGCCAATACACGGACCCGCCCCTCAACCGAGCCGTGATGGCGGCGGGGCTGGCACCCTGGCGTGACATCCTGTTCCGCTCGGGCCATTCGGAGCTGTTGAACCTCGTGGCCATCAGCCCGTCGGTCGTCGCGCCGGACCCGCTCTGGGAGGGGCGTTACCGGGTGACGGGGTACTGGTGGACGCCCCCCTCTGGCTTCACCCCGGATGCGGCCCTGGCCTCGTTCATCGAAGGGGAGCGGCCGGTGGTGGTGACGTTTGGCTCGATGGGGGGCGCGGATTCTCGAGCGATGACGGCCACGCTGGTGGAGGCGCTGCGCCGCAGTGGGCGGAAGGCCATTCTCCAGGCCGGCTGGGGCAGCCTGGGGGAGGGCGAGCTGCCGCCCAACGTGCTGCGCGTGGGCTTCGTTCCCCACGACTGGCTCTTCCCACGCGCCGCGTGCGTCGTTCACCACGGGGGCGCCGGCACCGTCGCGGCGACGCTCAGGGCTGGAGTCCCTTCCGTCGTGGTGTGGCACCTGGGGGATCAGCCGGTGTGGGGCCGGATCCTGGAGCGCCGCGGCGTCGCACCGCCAGCCATCGCCCACACCCGGCTCTCCGCTGGGAAGTTGCACCGGGCCCTCGAGCGCGTGCTGAGCGAGGACGGGTTCCGTGAGCGCGCCGGACAGCTGGCGCAGGCGATTCGCCACGAGGACGGCGTCAGCACGGCCGTGCGGGCGATTGAGAGCGCCGCGGCGGGCACCGGGCGGAGCCGCGTGATGGCATGATGCGGGCTCGCGCACCGGTGTCGGCTCTCGTGAGCGCGCGCGAACGAGGAGGCAAGCACGGATGAAGGCCAAGGCCCGCAGAATCAAGTGCCCGCACTGCGGCGCCAACTTGAAGATCGACGGGTCCGCGCTCACGGTCACCTGCGAGTTCTGCGGGACGACCTCAGCGCTGGAGGGTGGGCACAAGCAGAGCCGTCCAGCGCCTCCCGTGCCTGCCGCGAGCACAGGCGCCCGTGCGGGCGTGGGCTGGGAGACTCGCCTGAAGTTCTTCGTCCCCATGCTCGTCGGGCTGGTAGTGGGCGGGTACTCCCTGGCGCGGGTGCTTCCACGCACGGTGAAGGTGGTCGCGGGCATGGCCCAGTGGCAGGGGACCGGGTCGGCGTTGCTCCTGGACGTCAACGGTGACGGCACTCCGGAGGTCGTGGGCCGGACCCGCCGCGTGCAATCCGGGGACACGGTGACCGTCTCGGCGTTCGACGCCACGAGCGGGAAGCGGCTCTGGGAGAGCCCGGCCATTGGGACGTATTCGACCACCTACCAGCAGCCGCTCGCGGCGGCGGACACGTTGCTCCTGGCCGCGGACGACCTGGGGCAGGTCTTCGGGATCCGGCGCGCGAACGGGGAGCAGGCGTTCGCGGTGAACCTGGGTGAGCCGGTGAAGGCGTTCTGCCGGGGCGAAGGCGGCGCGCTGGTGGCGCTGACCACGGACGGGAACCGCAGGGCGCTGGATCCCGCCAAGGGGACGGCCTCCTTCATCAACCGGGAGACTTCGTGCGAGCCGCTCGTCAACGACGCGGCGGGCGACGGCGAGTTCGTGTCGGATCGGATCGATCTGTCCCGGAGTCGCCCCCGGGTTCCGGGGATGCACGTCAAAGGCGTCCTGGCGGTGGAGACCGCGCAGGTGGTGGTGGGCACGCGCGGCCCGGGGCGCGCGATCCCGGTGGCCGCCCGCGTGGAGGACAAGGCCGTGATCTGGATGACCGTCCTGCCCGAGCAACCGGCGCTGGCGCGAGATGAGCCCCCTGCCCTCGCGCTCGCCACCCAGGACGGCGCGTTCGCCCTCTACGAGAGCCGGGACGACGGCGCGCGCCTGGTCCGCTTGAACCTGGCGGACGGCGGCAGGGTCTGGGACGTGGAGGTCCCGACCGGCACGATGAATGTCTGGGAGTCCATCATCGCTTCGCGCACGCACGTCTACGTGTCCGGCTGGGGACGGCTGGATGCGTTCGACGTCCAAACGGGCGCGCACGCCTTCCGCATCGGCCACTGAGGTGCCTCGCCAGACCCGAGAGTTCAGGGAGGGGGGATGCCCTCCTTGACGACGCGAAGCTCCAGCACGTGGACGTAGTTGAAGAGGGGGAACTCCACCTCGCGCTGGTAGGTCACCTCGATGCGCACGTTGTCGGTGATGTGACTGCGCTCGATCAGGATCTGCTCGTCCGTCAGCCCCAGGCCTGGGACGACATGGTCGACGCCCCAGCTGTCCGTCTCCACGTGGCTCCCCATCCGGTTGGTGCGCGAGCGAATCTCCCCACGCAGGATGCCGTCGTTGTTGTTACGACCGGCGAGGTTGAAGGTGGCGCTCACCGCCTCCTCCACGTCCATATTGTCCACGTAGAAGGGCACCACCTTCGCCGCGACGTAGATGGCGGCGGCGATGATGGCCAGCACCAGGACGGTTCCGAGTTTGTTGGCCAGGTTCTGCACGTTCAACCGCCTCGCGATGGCCCGCGGCGAGCTTCCAGCGCTCTTCACCCGGGAGGCCCTGTCCGCATTCTACAGAAGAAAGCGCGCCGAGAGCCAACCGGGCCGCGGGAGGAGGAGGGGCGACGGTGGAGGCGCGGCTCGGTCAGCCGTTGCCGAAGAAGGAGTCGTGAACGGCGTTGAGGCCGGCCGCCGCCTGATCCTCCTGCACCACGCAGCTGATGTTTATCTCCGAGGCGCCCTGGGAGATCATCTCGACGTTCACGCCCGCGGCCCCCAGCGTCGAGAACATCCTGCCCGCGGTGCCGCTGGCGAACTTCATCCCCTCGCCCACCATCGCGAGGATCGCGCGGCCCGGCGTCACCTCCACGGCGCCGAGCTGCTCGAGCGCCGAGCGGACCTTGTCGGGCTCGGGGAGCCGCTCGACGGTGCACGAGATGCTGACCTCGCTCGTCGAGACGAGATCGACGACGACGCCGTGCTGCTCGAGGGCCCCGAAGACACGGGCGAGGAAGCCATGCGCGTTGTACATGCGGTTGGACGTGATGGTGAGCACGGTGATCCCGCGCTTCACCGTCACCGCGGTCACCCGGCCCGCCTGCTCGCTCGAGTAGGGGGCGATCACCGTGCCCTCCGCCTCGGGGCGGAAGCTGTTCTTGATCCGGATGGGCACGTTCGCCGAGACGACGCGCTCCATCGTGAACGGGTGGAGGACCTCGGAGCCGAAGTACGTCAGCTCGGCGGCCTCGGCGGGCGAGATGCTCGAGAGCACGCGCGCGCTCGACACCTTGCGCGGGTCGGCGGTGAAGATGCCGTCGACCTCCTTCCAGACCTGGAGCTCGTCGGCCTGATCGCGCCCGAGCCCCGCGGCGATCATCGCGGTGGTGAAGTCGGTATAGCCACGGCCGACCGCGGCGAGCAGGCCTCCGGGCACCATGCCGAAGAAGCCGGTGACGACCGGCACCTCGTCGCCGCGCGGCCGGCACTTCTCGCCGAGCTGGCCCTGCAGCCGCTGGAAGAAGGCCGGGTTCACCGCCGTCTCGCTCTCGGAGATCACCTGTGAGAGATCGATGTTGACGGCCTTCACGCCGCGATCATTCAGCACCGCGGCGAGGATGCGCGCCGAGAGCTTCTCGCCCACCGCGAGCACGTTGTCCTGCGAGCGCGGAGACAGCTCGCGGATCACCGAGATCGCCTCGAGGAAGCTCTTGAGCCGGCTGAGCTCGTCGGTGACGAACTGCTTCGCCCCGTCGCGGAGCCCGGCGTCGCGCACGCTGTCGCCAACCGCCTTGAAGTGGTTCTGCTCGATCAGCTCGAGCTCCCGCGCGAACGGGGCGCCCTTGCGCGCGGCGTCGGCGGCGGCGAGCAGCAGGCTGGTGGTGCCCTCGCTCTTGGTGGTGCCGCTCATCGCCGAGACGACGGCGATCACCGGCTGTCTGGCCAGGGTCCGCTGGATGATCCCGGCGACGTTCTGCATCCGCTCGCCACTGCCGACGCTGGTGCCCCCGAATTTTTGTACGACGATGCCCATCCTCGAACCCGTCTCCTTCCTTCCGGAGATGCCGCCCAGCCACTGGGCAAGCTGTCCGACAACCATACCAGTTCGGCCAGGGCACGCCCCGGAGGCTTCCCCCACTCCCGAAGACGCTGTTCACTGGCGTGGGGCGAGGCGCTGGGGCACGCCTCCCTCGCTCGTCAGGGCTACCTTGTCGCGACCTCGCGGGCGTCCTTGGACGAAATGTCCTCGTCGATGCCCTCGCCGCCCGAGGTGCCGTCCGCGGCGTAGGAGATGAGAACGGGTTTGCCGCCCTCGTTCATGTACACGTACTCGTTGCCCCAGGGGTCCTTCGGGATCTCCTCGAGCACCCGGAGCTCCACCAGCGCGCGCAGGCCCGTGCTGGTGTCCGGGTACTGGCCCTTCCGCGTGTAGTAGAGCTTGAGTCCACTCTGGATGTTCTTGATGTCCAGCTCGGCGCGGTCGCGGCGCGCCTGGTTGAGCATGGGGATGACCGCCACGCCCACCGCCGCGGCGATGAGGCCCAGGATGGTGATCACCACCATGATCTCGATCAGGGTCATGCCGCGGCTGCGGCGGCGCTGCTGCTTCTTCGTCATCTTCGGATCCATCGGCTTGCCTCGCGTGACTTTCTGGCAGGCTCGTGAGCGCTGCCGGACGGCGTGTCGCCCACTCCTGCGCTGCTCACCGGAAGGCAGAGCCACCACGGCATCGGCCTCCGGCTGGAGAGGCCACGAAGCAAGCACCGTGCCCAGGCGCGCCCGGGCAGCATCAACCCAGGCCGAGGGCCTGTCGCACGAACGCCTCGTTATCCAGCGCGCCCATGGACGGGTGGGGCTTCATGGGAGGCCGCCATCGAGTGAGCCCGGCGGTGGCCCTGCATCCCCAGCGGAAGAGTCAACGGGCTTGGCGGGAGCTGGCGGCTTGCCTGCGTCGGGTGCGGCTGGTCCGAGGGGCCCTTCGGGCTCGCCATCCACGACACGCCGGAGGATCCGGCCATCCGTGCTGACGGCGTACTTCGCGCCCGAATCCAACGGCACGTAGCCTCCGCCACAAGAGGCAGGGTCTTCGTCGATTCGGATGAAGATGACGTTGCCCTGACGAATGACACGATAGCGATGTGCCTCTTGCCTGTCCCAGCAGGGGCGCTCCTTGGCGCTCGGCGGCAGAAAGTCATTGGCGGCGATCATGACGGCTTGGAGCACGACGCCCTCCAACTCGTAGAGTGCACCTTGCGTCCCCACTTCGACGGCTGTCCGCTCGAAGAACTGGGGGAAGACGATCGAGCGATCATCCTCGACCGGCACCGGGCGCGGATCTGGGCGCAGAACGCAAGTGGTGAGGGCGCACCCGAGTACAAGTGGCAGGATTCTCATTTTCATCAGATCTGAGCCAACGCCACAGATAGGCTACTACCTTTCATCCCTCGTGGGTCGGACCATCCCGGTGAGCAACTGTTCGGAAATGTCGGGGGTTTTGGGCCCGAAAAGTCCCGACATTCTCGAACAGTCATGCACGCGGGGCAGCCGTGCGTGCCAGACCCTGCGGGCTCTTGCCGGGAGTTGGCTCGACTCCTCTGCAAACGGCTCTGCTCGGGTGTCAGGTCATACGCCTGCCTGTCTGCTCCTGCTCAACACCCTCAAGAGCAGGACGCGCCTCCCCTCTATCGCCCTGAGTTCACATCGGATCGTTCTCCTGCCTCGTCAACGACGTGCTTCGTTGATGGCGCGCGCGAGCGCCACCGCCTTCCGCGAGCCGAGGAGGAGGCGCCTCCCGTTCGTCAGGACGAGCTGCACTCCCTGGTCGCCCGAGACGTTGTAGGCCTTGCCGCGCGCGCCCCAGCCGAAACGGACCCCCCAGCCCCCGAACTCGAGGATGGGGCGGTACGTCCGCGCCTCGCAGGAGGCAATCGTCTCGTAAGGGATGCGGTGACGGCGCGTGAGCAGGAGGTGCTGGACGTAGAGCCCATCCGAGCGGACCTGGACGATGAGCCCGCCCACGCTCGCCAGCGCGATCAGCCACAGGCCCAGCAGGGACAGCCCGACCCCGAGCAGGAGCAGGAGACCGCGCGGCTCCGAGCGCTGATCAATCGGAACGCCGGAGCTGACATCGTCAAGGGCCTGATAGCCGAACGAAGCCATCAGCACTCCCCCGAGCAGGATGAGGAGCCCCGGCCAACGGGAGCGCCAGCGCTGAACCTCCTCGAAGAGGAGGGCTCCTTCGGGCTTGCCTTCCAGGGTGGCCTCCGGCGTTGCGGCAGAGAAGCCCCTATCATGCGACGAGTCCCCATCCGGCTGAAGCTGGATGCCCAGGTTCTTCAGCCCGCGCATCCAGATCACGAGCGAGCGCAGCGCGGCTTCATCCCGAAGAGGAACCTCATCGGGGGCAGGTGCCTCACGGCCAGCTCGTACAGGAGGAGCGTGATGACCAGAGAGGACACGCTCGTCACGAGGAACTTCGCGGGCACGCCTGCCTCCCAGCGCACCACATGGAAGGCGATGACGACGATGACCGTCTGGTGAAGGACATAGATGGGCAGGATGGCTGGGCTGGTGTAGCGGATCACCCGGAGGATCAGCGCGGCGGCTCGCGAGGAGGGACGAGGCGGCGACGCCTCCTGAGGCCCCCCGGCGCTGGCCAGCGCCGGCCCGAGGGCTCGCGAGAGCCTCCTGCCCAGGCCCAGGATGGCAACGAGCCAGAACCAGCAACTCCAGCCCTTGATGAACCTCAGCAGGAGGGCTGGCCATGCATGGCTGCTGGCCGGATCGATGTTCGTCCTCAGGCACAGGGCGTACCCGCCCAGCACGGTGAGGCTCGACAGGAGGGCCAGCACGAGCCCGCGCCCCCCACGTCGCTCCAGCGCCTGCTCGAGCCTGGCATCCAAGGCCAGCAGGTAGCCGTAGAGGAACACGAGCAGATAGACGCAGATGTTCCATCCCCCCTCCATCTGTGTCCCCAGCGTGGCCTCGATCAAGGCAAGCCACAGCCCCGGAAGGAAGAGGAGCCCGGGACGCTCGGCCGCGCCGGTCAGCCGGGCCACCATGCGCCGCCCGCGCTCCTGCTGCTGGAGGAGGAGGAAGAGCGGCAACAGCAGCACCGAGAAGAGGAAGAGGTAGTACAGGAACCACAGGTGCGCGAGCTCGAACCCCCCCACCGGCTCCCGCGCCTCGAGGAACCCAGGGAAGGCAGGCTCGAAGTGGACGGCGAAGAACCGTGGGTAGAACTCCCAGTAGGAGAGGTGAGCGCCCGTCCGGGCCAGGTACGTGCAGTAACCTTGAGGTGGAACGACGACGAGGAGCCCAAAGAGGAGGGGGACCAGGAGCCGCTGGGTGCGCTCCAGGAGGTAGCCGCTCCAGGAGCGCCGGCCCAGCGAGAACCGGGAGCTGAACCCCGCGATGAGGAAGAGCAGCGGCATCCCCCACAGGGAGCAGAAGAGGACGAAGGCGGTCATCCCGATGCTCTGCTGGCCGTTCTTGATGCTGAACGGCAGGATGTCGAAGACCCGGGCGGTATGGAAGAACACGAGCCCCAGCACCATGAGCGCGCGCAGCAGATCCAGCTCATGGCGCCTCTGCATGTATCCCATGCTTGGCACGACGGTGCGCACCAGCCATGGGATACCTGGGTGAGGCGAGCGTCCACCCGAAGATGCCCCGGTTCACGCGGAGCGGAGGTGCTCGAAGCGCCTCCTTGATCGAGCAGTTCCGGGCCACCCAGGCAGCCCCTTGCCTGCCTTGCCCTGTGCCACGTGCCATGCACGCCTAGCTTCAAGGTGGGCGGGCGCGCGGGTGTCAGGCACACGGAAGGTTGTCGGACAGCGCGGGGCTCGGCTCAGCACCCGCTGAACGACGGGAGAGCGCCATGCGCGTACTCGTAACCTGGGGATCGAAACGCGGCGGCACCGAGGGTATCGCGCGTATCCTTGGGGACGCGCTCGAGCAACACGGCTTCGCCGTTGTGACCACCTCCGTGGACGAAGTCACGAGCCTCGACACCTTCGATGCGGTGATCGTCGGAGGAGCGCTCTACGGCAACCGCTGGCCATCCAACGCGCGCCGCTTCGTCCATCGCCACCGCGCGCAGCTGCGCAAAGTCCCCGTCTGGTTCTTCTCCAGTGGGCCGCTCGACGACTCCGCGGAGCGCCAGGACATCCCCGCCACCAACCAGGTGAGCGTCCTCGCCGAACGGGTTGGCGCCAGGGGCCACATCACCTTCGGCGGTCGCCTCGAGCGCGATGCCAAGGGCTTCCCTGCGAGCAGCATGGCCAAGACCGGCAGCGGTGATTGGCGCAACCCCGAACGCATCCGGGCCTGGGCCGCCAGGCTCGCCGCCGAGCTCCCCCGCGCCACGCCCGGAACGCCTGTCGAGCATCGCGCGGGCTCCATCCCACGCTTGCTCGCTCACGCTGTCGTTGGCTGGGCCCTCTGCGCCGCGATCATGGTCCCCCTTCTCCTGCTCGTGAGTCGCACCGCCGCGCAGGTCGTCCACGTCGTCACCGTACCGTTCATCTTCACCGCGGTCGCCTGGCACTACTTTCGCTCCCGCGGTGCCCGCGATCCCCTGCCGACAGCCATGGTCTGGACGGCCAGCGTGGCCCTGCTCGACCTCGTCTTCGTCGCCGGGCTTGTGCAGCGCAACCTGGAGATGTTCGAGAGCGTCCTCGGAACGTGGCTGCCCTTCGCGCTCATCTTCGTCGCCACCTGGGCCACCGGCGTGGCGATGTCGACGATGCCGTGGAGAGAGCGCGCGGCGGAGCAGGGCCACGCCTGATCCGCCGGACGAAGGGAATCGAAGTCGTGCGGCGGCGCCTACGGGTTGAACCAGCCGTTGCCGCGCAGCCGGTCGATGAGCGTGCGGGAGTCGCCCGCGTTGTCTCCGACGATCACGTCCACGGAGGCGGGGTCCACGTGCCCGACGTCATCCTTGGCCAGCTGCCAGAAGCTCACCTGCTGGATGCCCAGGTTCTTCAGCTCGCGCATCCAGGCCTCGGTCATCTCGGCGTACTGCTGCGGGGAGAGATCCTGGGTGGCCTGGGTGTCGCGAGGGACGCTGAACTCACCGGCGGTGACCGGCTTGCCGGCCTTCTTGGCCAGCTCCACCCAGACCTTGAGCGAGTCGTAGTCCATCTGCGGGAAGGTGCCCTGCGAGCTGCCATCCTCGCGCTTGTTCTCCCACGGGAGCTGCCCGGGCAGGGCGGTGGGGTAGAAGTGCGGCGAGATGATGTCCGAGGCCGCCACCACGCGCTCCATGGCGGCCCGGGCGTTGCCCCAGCCGTGGGTCGGGTGCCCGAGCGCCCCCGGCGTCACCTGCAGGCTGATCAGCGGGCGGTTCGCGTCGCCACCGTTGGCGCGCACGGTGTCGCGGATCAGGTTGGCCTTCTCGACGTACCAGTCGGCGAAGCCCGAGGGGTTGTTGGGATCGCCGATCTCGTTGCCCACCGACCAGACGATGTTCGAGGCGCCCGCGTTGGCGCCGACGATGCTCTGGATGCGGGCGTCGAGCTCCGCGTCCCGGCCCCGGTAGGCGTTCACGTCCTTGTCCATGGTGGCGCCGTCGAAGAGGTCCACCGTGACGGTCATCCCGCGCCGGCTGGCCTCCTCGGCGATGATGCGCACGCGGGCGGCGAGCGCGGCGTTGTCGTTGCCCAGCGGGTTCTCGGGGAAGTCGGCGGCCCAGATGCGGACGTTGTCCACGCCCATCTCCCGGAGCCGGTCCAGGTCCTGGTTCACCGCGGCCCGGAAGCCGGCCTCGTCATGGATGGGGTGCGGCATGTGCCCGGCGTTGGAGCGGCCGAGGTCCGTGTAGTTGCCGGCCACGTAGTGCTGTGGACGGCCATCCGGGGTGAGGAGCCGGCCATCACCCGGAGTGCCGCCCGGAGTGCCGCCCGGAGTGCCAGCCTTGCGGACGTACTGCTCGCTGACCCAGCCGCTCCCGGCGGGACTGCTCACGTGCACCCAGCCGTTGCGCGAGGCGGCGCCCCCGTCCGGCGGAGCCGTCACTCGCAGGGAGGCGCCATCCGCCAGCACGTTGAGGCGAGCCTGAGCCGTGCCTGGCCCCGCGCGCAGGTTCAGCCCGCCCTGCGCGCTCACCTGGAGCGTCTCCCCCGGAGCGTAGGTGCCACCGCCCGGCCCGGCCGGAGGGGGGACTGGCGCCGGCACCTGGCCCTGGCGCGCCCGGTACTCGTCGCTCTGCTTGAACATGGCGGTCAGGGAGTCGCGCACCTCCTGCTCGGAGTGCCCCTGGTTCGCCAGGTGGTTGGCATAGGCCACCCAGTTCGCCTTCCCACCCGGATCGCTCGCGCGCCCCAGCACCTGCTGGTAGGTGTCCTCGACGAGCTGCTCCGTGGAGAACGCCTGCGGCTCGGTGGGCGTGATGGGGCCAGTGGGGTTGGTGGGGCCGGTGGGGTCCGTGGCGCCGGGGGTGGCTCGGAAGGTGACCAGGTAGTTCACGTGGTGGTTGGCCGGCATGGAGAACGGCCCCACGGCCTGGCTCCCATAGCCGGCGTAGGGGTTGCCCGGGACGTCCTTGGGTGTCACCCACACCATCGTCTGGTTGCCGCCGTACATCGGCGCGTCGAAGTAGGCGCCGGTCGCCCCGCCCGTGTTGGCGCTCGTGCTCCACGCATCCTTCGCCACCCCATAGGCATCCTGGATCTTCGGGCTCGCCGAGACGACGGCCTGCCCCGGGCCCGGCGTGTACTGCACGTCGAAGTAGCGGTTCACGTCCGCCGGAGAGAGCTCGCTGCCGTGCGCATCCACCACGCGCACGTACACGTTGTGGTTGCCGCCGGACTGCTGGTTATTCTGGTAACGCACCGTGTCGACGGTGAACGTGCCTCGCTCCCCCGCACTGTGCGGCTGCGCCGTCACGTTCAGCCCGGCCTCGGTGGCGATGCGGGGATCAATGTCCGCGGCCTTGGTGGCACGCACCGCCGGCCCGGAGCCGCCCGCGGCCTCGAAGTGATCCGCGGTGAAGGCGCGGGGGGCCACGTTCCGCGGCTGCGTGCTCCGCTGATCCTGGCCTGCCTTCACCTCCTTCGCGCTCGCCTCCGCCGCCTTGGGGGCAGTGGCGACGTCCTTCGGCTTCGGCTCTTCGGAGCGCTGGGGCTCCGGCTTGGGGCTGCTGGACGAGGTTCTGGAGACGGACATGGGGGGCTCCACGTAGGCGAGTCTGGGTAAATGTGCGCCTGTGTGGATTATCTGGAACGGCCGCGAAGAATTGCGTCCAGATTTCGACTACATAGGCCTACACACTCTCGGTGCGGCCGCAAAAACGCCAGCCCCTTCACAACATTTCGGACAGATTGGAGATAACTCAGGAAAGCACTCCCGGTGAGGATCCCCGTGGCACCTATCAAGAATAACGGTTCTCGTTCCCCGAAGACGTCCAGTCCCGCGCCGAAGTCCGCGGCCGCTGCTCCCGCGAAGTCTGCGCCCACGAAGCCCGCATCGAAGCCGGCCTCGTCGGCAAAGCGGCCCTCCGACGGCTTTGAGTCGGGGAAGAAGCCGCCCACTTCGCAGCCCGCCAACCAGGTCTCGACGAAGGCCATCAAGAGCTTCAACTCGGGAGCGAAGAGCGACATCGAGCACTTCGCCACCTCCAAGAAGGCGGACGTCACCACCAACAAGGACGGCTCGGTGACGCGCTCGCGCACCAGCACGAGCGGGCAGACCACCCGGACGCAGGAGCTCACCACCTCCAAGGGCAAGCTCGGCGAGACGAACCTCAAGTACACCACCACCTCGAAGACGGGTGGCGCGTCGATCAAGAACACGTATACGGCGGAGACGGATCTGTTCGGCCGGGCGCAGACCTCGCACCAGCGCGAGGCGACCTATCAGCATGGCGACCGCACGCTGAACAAGTTCACCAACGAGACGGTGGATCGCTGGGGCATCAAGAAGAACGTCGACGCCAAGAGCACGACGATCGCCCACGGTGAGAACTCGGAGACCACCTCCAAGTCGGACACCAAGGACTCGCTGGGCAACAAGGCGTGGACCAAGGGCTCCGAGACCGTCGAGAAGAACGGCAACACCACCGTCACGAAGACGACCCAGGAGTCCGGCGGCAAGGAGCTGACGACCCACTCGAGCGCCACGTACGAGAAGGGGACGCTCACCCTCAACGAGTCGGCGGACTGGAAGAACACCCGGTTCAACAAGGAGACGAGCTACAACAAGGAGATCGAGGTCAAGCCCGGCACCCAGGACAGCGGCTTCACCCAGAAGGCGAAGAGCGACAAGCTGGGGATCGCGCAGGCGGGCGGGGATCTGCTCGGCGCGATGGGCGCCAAGAAGGAGTGGAAGTACGAGGTTCCCCCCGAGAAGATGACGGAGAAGAACCTGCTGCAGGGGGATCCCAACTCCTTCGTCGGCACGCGCAAGGGCTACACCGGCTCGCAGAGCCTGAGCATCGGCGCGGACGGCGTGAACGCCTCCTACAACCGCGAGGGCAAGCTCGGCGCCTACGCCGAGACGAAGGGCTCGACGAGCGGCAAGTACGGCACCGCGTCCTATGACGCCTCGGCCAAGGCGGAGCTCAAGGCCAGCATCGACGCCAAGGGCAAGCTGGACGCCAACGGCCTGGACGCGAGCGTGAACGCCAAGATCGGCGCGTCCGTCGAGGCCACGCTCCACGGCACCGTGGAGAGCAAGAGCATCAAGGTCGGCGGCGTGGACGTGAAGGCCACCGCCGAAGGCACGGCCCGGGCCTCCCTCGAGGCGTCCGCCGAGGCCACCGGCAACGTCAAGGTCACCCGCAACCCGCCCACGGCCATCGCCGAGGGCACCGTGGGCGCCTCGGCCGTCGCGAAGATCGAGGGTCAGATCAAGGCGTCCGCCGGCCCCTTCACGGTCAACGCGAGCGCGTACGCGAGCGCTGGCGCCGAGGCGAAGGCCAGCGGCGTGATCGGCTACCAGGATGGGAAGATCAAGATCGGCGGCAGCGCCGGCGCGGCGCTCGGCGTGGGCGCGGGCGGCGCGGTGACGGTGGAGATCGACGTCAAGCAGATCGGCGAGATGGCCAAGAACACGGCCGTCAAGGCGGCGGATGTCAACAACGACGGCAAGCTGGGCCTGGATGACGCGAAGGCCGCCGTGGATGGCGCGAAGAAGAAGGTCCTGGGCTGGCTCGGCCTCTAACCGCGAGGGCACTTCCAACCGATGGTCCAGAGCGAACTCTACAGCCGTGGGTACGAGCAGCTGAAGGCGGGCAACTACGACGAGGCGAAGCGGCTCTTCCGCGACCACGAGGAGGCCTCCGGCACTGCCGCCGAGACGAAGGCGCTGATGGGCCAGGCGGAGACGCGCCTGGCCCAGGGCGACGTGGGCGGCGCGGCCAGGCTCTACGAGCAGCTGCTCGATCGCAACCCGTCCCTTCCCGAGGTCTACCTCGGTCTCACGCGCATCAGCCTCTTCACGGGGCAGCGTGAAGGGGCGCGCGTCCACGCCACCGCGGCCGTGCGCCTGGGGCCGGAGCTGGGCCACTCCTGGATGCTCCTGGGCCTGGTGCACGAGACGGACGGGGAGCTGGAGGCCTCGCTGCAGCACCTGCGCAAGGCCGTCGAGCTCTCTCCCACCGTCTTCCTCTGCCAGTTCAACCTCGGGCGCGCGCTGGCCGCGGCGGGCCGGCCCGCCGAGGGCATCGTGCCGCTGAAGAAGGCGACCGAGCTGGAGCCGAACAACCCGGACGGCTTCTACACGCTGGGCATGGCCTGCAAGCAGGCGCGCCGGTACGAGGACGCGCTCCGGGCCTTCGAGCGGGCGAAGGAGCTGGCCCCGAAGAACGTGGATTACTGGGCCACCCTGGCCGACGTGCTCTTCGAGGTGAAGGAGTTCCAGGCGGCGCGAGACCTCCTCGACCGGGCGCTCGCGGCCTGTGGCGACCACCCGGCGCTGCTGGAGAAGGCGCTGGCCACGGCGATGATGCTCTCGGACACC
>JAFGNZ010000005.1 GCA_016926755.1 Myxococcaceae bacterium
CTCTTGAGCCGTCCGCCTGGAGCCTATGGGGTGCCTCCTATGCGCCCTCTTCGCTCTGCCTCATTCGCCGACAAGCTCCTAGGGCACCGATCAGTTTGAAGGCGAGTAATTCCGACCACTTAAGTGCAGCACGTCGACGTGACGCCCGTCCGGCCAGCATCCCGTGTATGGCGCCGGTGGTAGCGCCGTGGTCGCCCCAGTGAGCCATACCCCTTCCGGCTAAGGTGCGGCTAACTTGCTGCTGTGTAGCGGGTCCTGTAGCTTAGGGGCTCAGAGCAAATCAAATATTCCATGAATTCCGATTTTTAATCTCCAGTCAACCTCTCGGAATCACTGGAGATATCAATTCGATGGCCCTAGGAGAGGGCATGAGCCAGACCATGAGTCCAGAGAGTGCGCGGGTGCGTTTGTTGGTGGCGGGGGCCTTCACCGCCTCGCCCTCGGGCCGCAGGTTCCTCCTCACCGGGGACTCCTTCGCCGCGGAGCTGGCCAAGGCCGCCTCCGGGTTGCGCGTCACCGTGCCGGATCGACTGGGCGACGCCGAGCTGCGCTCCTTCGAGCTGTCCTTCGACAAGCTGCGCGCCTTCCAGGTGATGGACCTCATCGCCGCGGTGCCGGAGCTCAAGAAGCTCCAGGCGCTCACCGAGGGCTTCATGAAGGCGGACCCCTCTCGCCCCCTCACCCCGGAGGAGGGCGCCGCGCGCGTGGCGGAGGTGGTGGGCGCCGGACGCCTGTCCTCCGCCGTCTTCGCGGCGCTGGGCGGCACCCCCGAGCCCGTCGCCCAGGCCACCGCGAGCCCCCCGGCCGCTCAGGCCAGCGGTGGAGGCGATCTCGTCAATGAGCTGCTCGCCAAGGCGGAGACCCCCTCGGCGACCGCCACCGCCAAGGCGGGCGTGGATGCCTTCGTGCGCGCCATGGCGCCCAAGGCCGCTGGCCCCGCTCGCATGAGCCCGGACGCGCGCCGGGCCGTGCGCGACGCCATCGAGCTGGCGCTGATCCACACCGCGAAGGACCTGCTGGCCGCCGAGCCCGTGGCGCGAATCGAGGCAGGGTGGCGAGGCCTGAAGTTCCTCCTGGAGCAGTGCCCCACCGCGTCCGGCATCGCCGTCGAGGTGGTGGACGTGGAGCCCGCCCAGGTGTCCGAGGCGGTGGAGAAGGCGGTGGAGGCCGAGCCCTTCGAGCGCCCGGACGTGTGCTTCGTCGTCGACGCCACGGACGAGGTGGCCCGGCTGCGCAAGCTGAGCTCGATTGGCGAGGAGGCGCAGGTGCCCGTGGTGGTGGCGGTGACGCCCGCGCTGCTGGGCACGACGCTGGCGGAGCTGCCCACCGCGCTGGACGACGCGAAGCTCGGCACCGAGGGAGACTGGGCCGAGCTGCGCAAGGATGACGGCTCGCGCTGGCTGTGCCCCGTCCTCAACCGCATGGTGGCCGCCAGCGAGAAGCGCGGGGTGCTCAACCGCGCCAGCTTCGCCAGCCCCGCGTTCGCCGTGGCGGCGATGCTCGCGGCCAGCTTCCAGGCCACCACGGGCTTCGCGCGCATCACCGGCCAGGCGGGCGGCCTGCGCGCCCCGGGGACGTGGGAGCCCCCCAGCGGGAAGGACGCGGGCTCGGCCTACCCCACCGAGGCCTTCCTCTCCATCCGCGCGCAGACGCGCCTGTCCGAGCTGGGCCTCCTCGGCGTGGGCAGCGGGCGCAACACGGACATGCTGCTGCTCTCGGTGGCGCCCATGGCGTGCGGCAACCCCCACGTGATGCCGCTGCCGGCGCAGATCCTCACCGGCCGCATCGTCCGCTTCGCGCTCTGGGTGAGGGATCAGCTCCCGGCGGGCTCCAGCGCGCAGGAGATGTCGGCCATGTTCTCCCAGGCCGCGGAGATCTTCCTCTTCGGCGGCTCGCAGGAGATCGGCAAGCTGGAGGCGCAGCTCGTGCCGGGCGAGGGAGGCAGCCAGCTCATCCAGGTGGGCGCCGTGGTGCGGCCCGAGCAGGCGGGCACCCGCTTCCACCTCGAGTTCTCCCTGCCGCTGCGCCGCTGAGCCCTCGCGCTCAGCCGGGGGGCCCGCCCGCCAGCAGCCGCTGGTAATGCTCGGAGAGCAGCGTGGGCGCCACGTTGGCCCGCAGCGAGGCGAACACCCGCGCGTCCTCGCCCTCGAGCGTCGCCCCCAGCTCCCGCGCCTCCAGGAAGAGCTCCAGCGCGAGCCCCCACCGGAGCGCCGCCCGCGCGCCGTCTCCCTGCTCCTGGAGCAGCGCTCCCTCCTCGGCCACCAGCCGCGCCAGCCCCACCACTCGGAGCGGGTGCCCGAGCAGCCGCGCCGTGGAGGCCGCGTCCGCCATCGTCAGCACGCCGTACTCCATGCCCAGCACCGTCAGCGCCGTGTCGCGGATGAGCTGCCGGGCGTCCTCCGCCCGTTGCTCGCGCCGGGCCTTCATGAGGGCGGCGAACGCTTCGGCGAGCTGCTCGATGAGCCTCTCGATGTAGTCCTTGCGAATCATATCTCCTCGGCTGGCAGTACTTTGCCCGTGGAGTCTGATTGCGCCAGGTCTCGACCTGGGCTCTGCTGGCCCGCGGATTCAGCTTGGAGGCACAGCGTGTGGATCATCGGTCTCATCCTGGCGGTGGTGGGCATCGGGCTCGTGGTGGGCAGCATCGTCGCAGCCTCTCGCACGAAGCGCTTCCTCGCCACCGCTCAAGAGGCCCGGGCCGAAGTCATCGGCATGCACGTGAGCTCAGGCACCCAGAGCAGCCGGGCGTACTTCCCCGTGCTCCGCTACCGGACGCAGAAGGGGGCCACGCATGAGGTGACGTCCTCCGTGGGCTCCAACCCGCCTCGCTACAAGGAGGGCGACAGCGTCGTCATCCTGTACGAGCCGGCGAACCCCACGAACGTGCGCATCCACACCTTCTCCAACGTGTGGCTCGTCCCGATGATCCTCGGCGGCATCGGCGGCATCTTCATCCTCGTCGGCGGCGTGCTGGCGGCCGTGATGCGCTGAGCCTCAGCCCTTCAGCCGCAGGAGAAAGGCCTCCAGGTACACCAGGGGCAGGTAGTCGAGATCTCCCTCGGGTGTCCGCACGTAGCCGCGCCGCTGGTACATGCTCACCACTCCGTGGACGCCCCTGCGCACGTGCAGCCCCACGGCGTCCACGCCCCACTGGCGCGCGAGGCCCTCCGCCGCGTCCAGCAGCGGGCGCCCCAGGCCCGTGCCGTGGTAGCGCACCGCCGTGGCGAGGTGCCGCAGATCCACGCTCCTCGGCGTCCAGGCCTCCGAGCCAGGGGCTCCCGGCGGGAAGAGCGACACCGTGCCCGCCACCTCCCCGTCCACCTCGGCCACCAGCACCGTGGCCACCGCGCGCTTGCTCGCCACGTCCCGCAGCGCGCGCTTGCGCTCCTCCGTGTACACCACCTCCGGCATCTTCCTGGCGTACTGGGTGACGTACGCCTCGATGAGCAGCTCGCCAATGGTGACGTCATCCTCGGGCCGGGCCTCGCGGATGATCGCCCGGCCCGCCACGCTCGTGTCGCTCATGGGCGGCGCTCTATCACACCTCAGCCGCCCCGGCCTGGGCGGCGAGCACGGGCGAAGGCCCGGCGGCGCTCGAGCAGCAGCCACCCCATCAAGAGGAGCGCACCGCCCACGGCCTCCGTGGCTCCGCTCGTGCTGCACCCGGCCGCGGGCTCCGCCTCCGGGTCCAGCGAGGCCCCGGGCGACCGCGGGTCCGAAGTCACAGGGGCCCCTGCCTGCGGCGGAGCGCTCGTCCCGGGGGCGGGCGAAGCCTCTGGCGCGCTCGGCCCCGTGGCCGGCTGGGTCCCGCCCGTCAGCTCCAGGTAGCGCTCGATGAGCGCCAACCGCGCCCGCTCGAAGGCCGCGCCGTCATCCGTCACGCGCGAGGCCGAGGGGATCAGCTCTCGGGCGATCTTCCGCGCGAAGGAAGGATCCCCCGCGTCGCTCACCGCCTTCAGCCACTCGTAGTCCTGCACGCCCAGGCGGATGAGCTTCAGCCGGATGGAGGCCACCGGCACATCCGTCGCCCCGCCAATGGCCGAGGGCGTCCCCGGGTAGAACAGCGTCCCGTCCCCGTTGCCGTTGTAGCGGAACTGGTCCGTCCACGCCGACGCCAGCATCCCCACCGTCTGGTAGTACAGCTCGCCCGTCGCGCCCTCCAGGAAGCTCACCCACTCCATCGCCCGGGCCTTCGCCGCGGAGCGGTCCACCATGTACGAGGGCCACCCGGCGCCCGGCTTGTTCTCCGGCGCGTTCGTCCCGTATGCGCAGCCGTGGCTCATGCAGCTCTGGTAGAGCCACAGCTCGCGCCTCGGCCGCGCCAGGAAGGCGTCGTACGTGGAGCGCTGCCCGTCGATGTGGTTCACCAGCGGCACCGCCAGATCGATCAGCTCCTCCAACCGGTAGCGGGCCAGCTCGCGCGCGTTCGTCGTCACCAGCGTGCGCAGCCCTGGCGCCACTCGCCGCGTCAGCTCCGCGCGCTTGCGCAGCGCTTCGAACGAGATGCCATGGGGCGGCTCGTCCCCCACGTAGTCGTAGGCCCGCTCCAGCCAGCCGCGCTCCTGGAAGTGGGCCGCGAAGTCCGCGACGCCCTGCTCCGAGGGCTCGCCCACGTACTCCACGCTCGTCATCCGCGCGCCCGGCAGCCGCGTCTCCGCCGTGCCGTCCAGCAGCGGCCCCCATGTCGCGTCGAAGGTGCTCCAGGGCCGAGGCACGCGCGGGAAGGCGCTGGAGAGCGTGATGCGGTGCTCGAGCGCCATGCGGTGGTAGCGCGGCAGCAGCGCCTCCTGCTGCTCCACCGAGCAGTCCGGGCTCCCCGTGTGCGCCAGGCACACGTGGGGCGGCCAGAGCAGGAAGGCCGAGGCCAGCGAGGGGGTGCTCGGCAGCTCCGCGGCCACCACCGTCAGCCGCACCGGCACCTCCGAGGCGTGGCCCTGGGCCGTCACGGCCACGGTGCCGCGGTACTCACCCGGCGGCGCGTTCACCGGGACGTGCACATCCACCCAGACGGCGCGCGCCTCGCGCGCGGGCACGTCGAAGGGGAAGGCCCGGCGCTGCTCACCGGCGATCTCGTCCACGTCGGGCACCAGCCCGTCCGGCCAGAGGCCCACCGGCGTTCCGGGCACCGAGGCCCGCTTCGTGTTCAGGTACGCCACGCGATACAGCGTCACGTCCGCGCCGGAGATGCGCGCGGGCCCCTCCAGTCCGCTCAGGCTCGCGCTCACATCACGCAGCCCGGTGTCTCCCCCGTGCACCCCCACCTGGAAGGAGACGAACTCGTTGCGCGCGCCGGTGAGGTGCAGCTCGGACTGGGCGCGCGGCGCGGCGTCGGGGCGGAGCTTGACCATCGCGCTCTCTCCCCAGGCGACCGGGGCTGAGGCAACGGCAGGGAGGGCGAGGGACAGCACCAGCAGGCCGAGGGCGGGCTTCATGAATGACATGCCGGCATCAACGGGGGCACTGCTCAGGTTGCTTCCCGCTGGCCGCGGCCAGGAGAAGGAGCGCTCGGGCGCCACCCGGCCGGGTCCAACGAGCGCGCAGCCTCCCCGCGGGCTCTCGAGGAGAGGGCTGGCGTCACAGCGCTCGCCCGCACGGGTGCGCTCATCCACCCCCGCGGCGCCGCCGCCTCACAGGTAGCGGCCGATGAGGCGCGGGAGCTGCTCGGCCAGCTTGCGAAACAGTCCCCGCCGGCGCCAGCCGCTCGCGTGAATCTCGCGCGAGTGCGTCAGATCCCGCTCGAAGCTGGCCGCCAGCGCCGCCGCCAGCGCCGCGTCCTCCACCACCAGCGAGCCCTCCTCCACCTGATCCAGCGACAGCGGGTCCATGTTCGTCGAGCCGATGACGCTCAGCCGCTCATCCACCAGGATCGTCTTGGAGTGCATCATCGACAGCTCGTACTCCCAGATGCGCACCCCGCCCTCCAGCAGCCGCGCGTACGAGGCCCGCTGCCCCGCGTGCACCGGGGCGATGTCGTGGTGGCGGCCCGGCGCCAGCACCCGCACGTCCACGCCCTGCTTCGCCTTCAGGATGAGCATGTCGCTGATGTCATCGGACGGGATGAAGTAGGAGTTGGCGATCCACAGCCGGCGCTGGGCCGCGGCGATCGCCACCAGCGTCATCCGCCGCCCGTCCGAGAGGAACGTCTCCCCCGTGCTGCCCACGAAGCCGGCGCGCGCCTCTCCCTCGGGCGCCAGCGGAGGGAAGCACTCGGGCGGCAGGTAGTCCCCACCCGCCTCCTGCCAGTTCTCCGCGAAGGCCTGCTGCATGCCTCGCACCGCCGGCCCCCACACCCGCACGTTCGTGTCGCGCCACTCCTCCGCGTTGCGCGCGTTCCCCTCCCAGCTCTTCCAGATGCCGAACCCGCCCGTGACGCCCACCTCTCCATCACGCACCACGAGTTTCCGGTGCGTCCGCGCCAGCATGCGCCTCAGGTCCAGCGAGGCGATGGAGCCCTGGATGGGGCGGAAGAGGCGCGTCTCGCAGCCAGCGGCCACCAGCTCCTTGGACACGGGCTCGAAGTTGATGCTGCCCAGCGGATCCACGAGCACCCGACAGGCCACGCCCGGCTCGCGCTCGCGCACCGCGCGGATCAGCCGATCCGAGACGTCTCCCGGTCGCCAGATGTAGCTGAGGATGTGGATGCTGGAGCGCGCCGCGCGCACCTCCTCCTCGATGACGTCGAAGATGCGGCCGTTGTCCACCAGCTCCACCCGGTGGCCCGGCTCCAGCGCCACGCCCATGGACTGGAAGAACGCCTGCGAAATCCCCTCCGGCCCCTCGGGCACGCTGCGGAGGCGCAGATCATGACGATGGTTGGGGTAGGGGCACCCCAGGCATACGAAGGCGAGGATGAGTGCGGGCCAGCAGCGGTTCACCGCCAGAAGCTATGTCCCGAGCCCTGGCCGGGCTCCTGGCCCGCGCGCCTCGAAGCCGGAACTGGATGGCAGCTGACACTTCGCGGCGTGCGGCAATCAACGGCTCGCGCCGGGCTCTGTCGGCTGGTCGGCCGTGAGTGGCAACCCGCCTCGGGGCACCGGTGGCGATCAACGCGCGCCGTGCCTACCCGTTGGGCCGCCGTGGACGCACTGCTTGCGGGGGCGTGCGCGGCCAGCCACTATGCAGATCTCCTTCGTCTCCCTGGCCCGAAGCGTCGTCCTGATCTGGCTCCTGTTCTGGGCCACCCTGTCGCTGGCGCAGCCAGGCACCTCCCTCCGGGGGAGGCCGGCGCCGGAAGCGAGCGGCCGGATCGCGGAGCGTGGCGCCACCGACGCGCCGCTCTCCGCCGGGGCCTGGGTGGCGCATGGCACGCTGACGCTGCTGCCGGTGGGGAGTGTGTATGCCACGAGCCGCTTGGGAGACGAGCGCCTCTGGGCCACGGGCGCGCAGGCGGGAGCGGGGATGGTGGCGGGGTGGCTGCCTTCACGGCTGCTCTTCCTCCGCCCCCAGGCGTCGGGGCCTCGCTGGATGGAGCTGGAGGTGGCCACCTTCGGGGTGGGCCTGGTGCTGACGCCGGTGATGAGCGCGCTCGGCACGTGGGGCATGGGCGAGGCGGCCTTCCACGGCAGTCGGAAGCCAGGCGCCGCGTTCCTCGGCGCGATGGGAGGCGCGGCGGTGGGCATGCTGCTCGGCCTCGCCACCCACGGGCTGCTGGAGTGGCTGGTGGCGCCAGGGGCGAAGCTGAAGTGGGCGCGCCAGCTCATCGCGCTGGGCATCATCGGCGCGGGCGCCAGCGCGGGCTACCAGTGGGCGGGCGGCGGGCCGAGGCCTCGGTAGACAGGGCCTTCAGCGCAGCAGCTTCAAGGTGGACAGCGAGCGCTCCGCCCGGGAGGAGCGAGGCCCATAGTCGCGCTCGGGAGCGGTGAAGGTGAGGACTCTGCCACGGTCCACGCGTGACGGAAGGGTGAAGCGCTCCCCTCCACCGGGCTCAGCGTCCGCCTGGGTCCGCCGCCGCTCGCCAGGCCCGGGCCAGCGCCGAGGCCGCGACGTCCACTTCCTCCGCCGTGGTGCCATGGCCCAGCGTCAGCCGCACCGCGCCCAGCGCCTCCTCCGCGGGCAGCCCCATGGCCAGGAGGATGGAGGAGGCCGTCTCCCCCCCCTCATGACACGCCGAGCCCGTGGAGGCCGCCACCTCTGGCGCTCCCGCCAGCACCGCGCTGCCACGCACCCCGGGGAAGCGCACGTTGAGCGTGTTGGGCAGCCGCTCCGTGGGGTGCCCGGTGAGCCGCATGCCGGGCACCTCCGCCCGCAGCCGCCCCCAGAGCCGCTCGCGCAGCTCCACCAGCGCCACCCTCCCTCGCTCCAGCCGCCCCTGCGCGAGCTCGCACGCGGCGCCCAGCCCGACGATGTACGGCACGTTCTCCGTCCCCGGCCGCAGCCCGTGCTCCTGCCCACCTCCGAGCATGAACGGCTTCAGCGGCGTGCCCGTGCGCACGTACAGCGCGCCCACGCCCTTGGGCGCGTACAGCTTGTGCCCCACCACCGTCAGCAGATCTACCCCGAGCGCCTCGACGCTCACCGGCACCTTGCCCACCGACTGCGCCGCGTCCGTGTGCACCACCGCGCCGCGCCCGCGCGCCCGCGCCCCCAGCTCGCTCACCGGCTGCAGCACGCCCGTCTCGTTGTTGGCGTGGATCACCGTCACCAGCGCCGTGTCCTCCCGAAACGCCGCGTCGGCCTCCTGCGCGCGCACCCGCCCCTCGGCGTCCACCCCCACCCGGGACACGGCCCAGCCCAGGCGCTCCAGGGAGCGGCACGGCAGCGCCGTGGCCGGGTGCTCGATGGTGGAGGTGATGATGTGCCGCCGCTCGGGCCGGGCCTCGGCCACGCCGCGGATGGCCAGGTTGTTGGCCTCGGTGCCCCCGGAGGTGAAGAAGATCTCCTCCGCCCGCGCGCCGATCAGCGCCGCCACCTGCGCCCGCGCCCGCTCCACCGCCGCCTTGGCACGGCGGCCGTACGGGTGCGTGCTCGAGGGGTTGCCGAACTCCTCGCGCAGGAAGGGCAGCATTGCCTCCAGCACCTCGGGCGCCACCGGCGTGGTGGCGTTGTAGTCCAGGTAGATCGGTCGCTCGGAGCTTGGCATGGGCGTGGCGTGCGGGAGCGCGGCTACGGCTCCACCTTCACGGTATCTCCCTCGACGCGTATTTTCACGCTCGCGTGGTTGGGCAGCGTGTCCTGCTCATCGATGAGGTTGTTCTCGTCCACGCCCACGCGCAGCGAGTACGTGCCGTCCTGCAGGTCCGTGATGTCCAGCCACTGGCACGGCAGGTCCGACGTGTAGATGTCCGACCAGCCCGGCGAGATGACCTGCTCGACGCCGATCTGCGAAGGGGGCCCCGCGTCCATGCAGTAGGCCATCAAATCGATCATCGCGAAGCCCTGCTTGCGCCCGGTGGCCGTCACCGTGTCCTGCGCGTCGCGCAGCGTGTAGTCGGCGAACCCGATGAGGTGGTCATGCCCGTGGCACGAGTCCCACTGGTACAGCTCCGGCGCCGTGTCCGAGGCCGGGATCCGCACCTCGCCCGCGCCCAGGTTGGGGATGGAGACGCTGAAGCGCAGCAGGCGCCGCTCGCCCGTGCCGCCCACGCAGCCCTCGATGACCTCGCACGAGGTCGCCTCGAAGTGCTTGCGCTCGATGTAGAGCGAGCGGCTCAGCACATCCGCGTCCACCGTGACATCCGGCTTGCCGCTCGTGTTCACCCCGCAGTTGCGCGGCTCCGGCAGGTACGGCGGCTTGAAGTCGGCCGGCACCTTGCCCCCGCTGAAGACCATGACGCGCCCCGGCTTCGTGCTCTCCCAGGCCGGCGGATTCGCCACCAGCAGCTCATCGCGGCCGTCCCCGTCGAGGTCTCCCACGGGCAGGCCTCGCACGGTGGACAGCCCCCCCTCGCGCCCCTCGAAGGAGTCCGAGCCCGGCCACGCCCAGCTGGGGCGCAGGTCCGCGGAGATGCCTGCCTGCGGGGTGAACAGGTACATGCGCCCCAGCGCCCCCATCACGAACTCGGTGTGCTGACCGTCCCCGTCGAGATCCCCCACGGGGGTGATGCCGCTCCCGAAGCCCGGGAAGAGCGGGTCGCCGCCCAGGGACCAGACCGGCACGGAGGCATACCCTCCCGAGGCCTCCGAGAGGTGCAGCCACACGCGGCCGCCGACGTTGTCGCCCAGGAAGAGCTCCATGCGCCCATCGCCGTTCTGGTCGGGGAAGGCCGCCCTCACGGTGAGGGTCGTGCTCCACACGGGCTCCGCCGTCGCCGGGCCCTCGCACGTCAGGGAGCTGCCCTGCTTGCAGCCCAGGTGGAGGCGCGACTCGTCACCCGAGAGGACGAGCAGATCCTCCGCGCCGTCGCCGTTGGTGTCCCCCAGCTCGGCCACGCCATAACCGGGGATCTCCCGGGCCACGGTGAACAGTCCTTCGGGGGCCTGGGGCGTGGCCAGGTAGATGGAGGCGTTGCCCAACCTGACGCTGACGAGATCATCCAGCCCATCGCCGTTCACATCGCTCAGGATGGCCGCACCGAAGGTGCCGTTGGCCGGGATGCGGAAGGTGGGCGCCGCGAGCATCGCGCCGAGGTCCGCCTGGCCGGTGAAGATCTGCACGCCGAAGGCGTTGCGGACGAGCAGGTCCGCGTACGCATCCCCGTTCACATTGCCCACGCTCACCGCGATGCCGCGGCCGGAGGTGCGCGAGTGCGTGTTCTGCCAGTTGATCTCGGCGGACACGGCCTCCGCGGAGAAGTACGACTCGGTGCCGACGTGGATGGCGACGCGGCCCGCGAGCTGCCCGGCAGCCCAGTTGCACGGAGGCCGCGCGGCCACGAGATCCTTGCGCCCATCCCCGTTGAAGTCACCGAGCGCCAGGGAGGTGCCGAAGCAGGACGTGCCATTCAGGGTGTCCTGCTCCAGCGACCAGCTCGGCTCCTGAGAGAGGGCTGGCTCCGGGTTCTCGGGGGGCTTCGGGTCATCACAGCCCGTGGCCGCCGTCACCAGGGCGGCGAGCATGAGCGCGCGTTTCGGGAGCATCGGTACCTCCAGTCAGGACTGCGTTGAGTCGAAAGGCTCGAGGACGTACAGGCAGCAGCCGAGCCTAGGCGGCGTGCGGTGCTTCGCCCAAGAGGCAGACAACCGTGCGCTGTCAGCATTAGGTTGGGGTTTTCCAGGTAGGTGCGCCGAGCACCCTGGCATCCCCACCTTCCCCGCATCCTTATTATGGACGCTGCGTCTCCCATGGCCCCGCCGGGCGAAGCTCCCTTCACCTTCACCCGAGCCCAGAAGGCCTTCACCCTGCTGGGCTCGATGCTGGGGATGCTGCTGGCGGCGCTGGACCAGACGATCGTCGCCACCGCGGGGCCCGCGATCCAGGCGGATCTTCGGATGCCTGCCTCCCTCTACCCGTGGCTCACCACCTCGTACATGGTGGCCTCCACGGCGATGGTGCCGCTGTGGGGCAAGCTGTCGGATCTCTTCGGGCGGAGGACGATCCTCGTGGCCGGCATCCTCGTCTTCCTGGGGGGCAGCTTCCTGTGCGGGGTGGCGTGGGGGACGGTGCCGCTCATCCTCTTCCGAGCGGTGCAGGGGCTGGGCAGCGCGGCGCTCTTCACCAGCGCCTTCGCGGTGGTGGCGGATCTGTTCCCGCCCGCCGAGCGCGGCAAGTACCAGGGGCTCTTCGGCGGGGTGTTCGGCCTGTCCAGCGTGGTGGGGCCGCTGGCGGGCGGCTTCATCACGGACCACCTGGGGTGGCACTGGGTCTTCTACATCAACCTGCCGGTGGGGGCGGTGGCGCTGGCCGTCATCCTCCTGCGCATGCCCGCGCTGCGGCTACAGGGTGTGGGGCGGCCCCGGTTTGACTTGGCGGGGGCCGGGGGCCTGGTGCTGGCGGTGGTGCCGCTGCTGCTGGCGCTCAGCCTGGGCCGAGGCCACGTGGCGCCGGGCGAGCCGGGCTTCGCCTGGGGCTCGTGGCAGGCGCTGAGCCTGTTCGCCCTGTCCGCGGTGGGCGCGGTGCTCTTCGTGCTCGTGGAGGGCCACGCGGACGAGCCCGTGCTGGACTTGAAGCTGTTCCAGGATCGCACGTTCGCGCTGGGCAACGCCGCGGTGTTCTTCATCGGCGCGGGCTTCCTGTCGGCGGTCACCTTCCTGCCCCTCTTCATGGTGAACGGGGTGGGGCTGTCGGCGACGCGCTCGGGGCTCACCCTCACGCCGCTGACGCTGGGCGTGGTGGCGGGCAACGTGCTGTCCGGGCAGCTCGCCTCGCGGCTGGGGCACTACCGCAGGCTGATGCTGGGCTCGCTGGTGGTGCTCTGCGGGGGGTTCACGCTGATGGCCTTCACGCTGACGCCGGACGCCACCCAGGCGACGGTGACGGCGAAGATGGTGCTCATGGGGCTGGGGCTGGGGCCCTCCTTCCCGCTGTACACGCTGGCCATCCAGAACGCGGTGCCTCCGCGGCAGATCGGCGTGGCCACCTCGATGGCGACGTTCTTCCGGCAGCTCGGCGCGACGATGGGCGTGGCGGTGGCGGGCCTGGCCTTCGCCACCACGCTCTCCAGCGAGCTGCGGGAGCGGACGGAGCAGGTGGCCCGAGAGCCTCCCGCGGAGCTGCGCGAGCACCTGTCGGCGGGGGCCCCAGGCGCGGAGCGCGCGGGGGCCGAGGGCTTCGTTCCGAGCCACGCGATGAAGGAGGCGTATACCGAGGCCACCTCCTCGGTGTACCAGCTGGCGATCCTGGTGGCGCTGCTGGCGTTGCTGTTGACGGCGCTGCTACCCGAGCGTCCCTTGCGGCAGGGCCCGGGGCCCGCGTCGCCGCCCATGGAGTAGGCGGCCTCAGTGGGCCGGGGGCTTCACATTTCCAGCGGCGGGAGCGAAGGGGGACGGCGCCGCGGGCGGGCGAGGCAGCACCTCGGGCAGCTCCGCCATGACGTAGGCCATCCACGCGGCCGCCGCCGTGCTCTTGGCCAGCGCCTCGGGATCGATCTTGTCCAGCGTGTCCGCGTGGGTGTGGTGGAAGTCGAAGTAGCGGCTGCTGTCCTGCCGCACGCCGAAGAAGGGCACGCTCGCGGGGAGCAGGGGCAACAGGTCCGCTCCACCGGCCTCCGCGGGCAGCAGCGTCCCGGCCCCCAGCGCGACGAGCGGGTTCAGCCACGGCCGCACCAGCTCGGCGGCGCCCTCGGCCGACCGGAGCACCACGCCCACCGGCTGTCCTCCGCCGGCATCCATCTCCATCGCGGCCACGTGGCGCGGCAGCTCGGCGGCGTGGGCCTCGGCGTAGGCCCTGGCGCCGCGCAGCCCGTTCTCCTCGTTCATGAAGAGCACCACGCGCACCGTGCGGCGAGGCGCGGGCTTCTGCCGGGCGAGCAGCCGCGCGGCCTCCATCACCATCACCACGCCTGCGCCATCATCGTGCGCGCCGGTGCCCACGTCCCACGAGTCCAGGTGCGCGCCGATCAGGACGATCTCCTCGGGCTTCTGGCGCCCCTTCACCTCAGCCACCACGTTGAAGGAGTCCTTCTCCGGGAGCTCCTTGCACCCGAGCACCAGGCGCACCTTGACCGGGCCAGCTCCGGCGAGCAGGCGGTGCAGGAGCTCGGCGTCCTCGACGGTGACGGAGGCGGCGGGGATGGGCGTGACACCGTCCTCGAAGCGGGTGGCCCCCGTGTGCGGAGTGCTCAGCGACGCGGTGGCCAGCGAGCGCACCAGGGCCGCCACGGCTCCGGCCTTCGCCGCCGCGGAGGGCCCGCGCCCGCGGAGCGAACCGAAGCGCCCATAGTCCTCCGGCCCCTTCATGTCGTGACTGAAGAGGACGATGCGGCCCTTCACGCGATCACCGAGCGCGGCGAGCTCCTCGAGAGAGCGCACCTCCACCACCTCGGCGGTGATGCCCTCGGGGGGAGTGGCCACGCTGCTGCCCAGCGCCATCACCGTGAGCGGCCGGCCGCGGAAGCGCTCGGAGGCGATGAGCTCGGCGCGCTCCTCGCCTCGGATCCAGTGGGGGACCTTGACGGGCTCTGTCCACGCCTTCACGCCATCGGCCTTGAAGGAGCGCAGGGCCCACTGCACGGCGGCCTCGGAGCCTTCGGAGCCGGCCAGGCGCGGGCCGATGCCATCGGTGAGCTCGGCGAGGCGGGCAAGGGCATGGCCTTCGGTGAGCGCGGGGCCCACGAGCCGCTCCGCCACCTGGAGCTGCGCCACGGTGGGCCCTGCCTTTCTGGTGGCGGGTGCTGCCGGAGTGCTCGCCGCGCCAGCCTTGGCAGGCGGGGGCGTGGCAAGGAGGTTCATCATCAACGCGGAGGACAGGACGAGACTGGACACAGGCACGGTGACGCTCCCAGCGAGGCGCCACACTCTCCGGCGTCACACGCATCCTCGCAAGCGTTTCGATCAGCGCTCACGCTGGCGGACGGTGGGCTCCTGGAGAGCGGGACGCCGGGGCGGGCGGACCCGCAGCGACGGGGGGACCCGCCCCGCAGCGAGGGACCCGCGACCTGCGCTTCCGTGAGCGTGGGTCCGTGCCAGGAGCACCCGCGTCACCCGGTCCCATGCTCGCGCTGCGTTGGCTGTGGGAGATCGCGCCGCTCCCCTCACTCCTCGGCGTCGCGGTCGCCGTGGAGGTAGTCCACCTGATCCTTCACGCGGAACATGTAGCGCTTACCGGTGGGGAACTTGCCCACCGCAGCGGCGAGCTTCTCCGACTCAGGGTATTCCACCACGTCCACGCCCTGGGTCGCGGACATGGCGATGTAGACGAGCGGCTCCGAGCTGTCGTTGATCAGCTGGTGCGCGGGGCCACCGGCCGGGAACGAGACGAAGTCGCCTGGCGCCAGCGCGGTCTCACCTTCCGGCGTGCGCACCTTCCCGCGGCCGGAGATCACGAACATCGCCTCCTCGGTGACAAGGTGGGTGTGCATCGGGAAGGACCTCTTTCCCGGCGCCAGCTCCCACAGCCCACACGCGAGCCGCTCTCCGCCCAGCTCCTTGCGGCGGTTGGCATAGGCCCCCTTCATCAACGCGTTCTGCCACGGCATGTCACTCGTGCGTACGACCTTCATGACGGCGCTCCTCCTGCTGGCAAGGCGGCGGAGTCTAGCTCCTCCCACGAGAGCGTCGAGCGCTCAAGGCACTCGAGGTTAAGGACTATCCCTTTCAAGGTATAAACGATGGGGGCGCAAGTTCAGCGAGAGCCAGTGCCAGGCATGTTGGGACCTGTGCCGCCGCACCGGACAGTGGCCAGAAGAGGCTAACGACAAGCCATGCCCGGGAGGGTGACCATGAGGCTCACGCGCAGGGAGTGGTGGCACAGCATCGCGCAGCGGCGAGAGCAACTTTTCTTGAAGCTCATCGAAGCCAAAGCCCCCTATCAGGATTACAAGCGTGCTGTGTTGGAGCAGGAAAAGGAACTCCTGCGCGAGGCGCGGACGCCCGCCGAACGCCTACACCTTCAGCAGATCACCGCGAAGGAGGTGCTAACCGAGGCGTACATGGCGCGCGCTCCGTGGGAGGAGTTTGGTCCCCTGCTCCGCCGCTGCCAACGACTCGGGTTTACAGACCTTGGGGATCACGTCCATGTGGCATGTCTCTTCGTCCAAGCGTTGCCGCGCTTCCCCAAGCAAGGCCGGCAGGCGTTCGCCATGTTGGCCGAGGTGGAGGGGCTGCTCAGGCGCGTCCGCAAGGATCATCACCTACGCCGCGAAGGGGCAAAGAGCATCGCGCACGCTCGGGCGGTAGCAGCATCGTCCGGCATCACTCCTCCAGGTGGGGCACGACCATCGAGATGACAATGAGGTACGCGCACCTGTCGCCCGAGGCGCGGGAGCGCGCGGTGCGCAGGCTTGTACGCCCCTGCCTCCACAGCTCGCCAGGGGGGATGTATAAGGCGTCTCATGCGCCTGACGATCCTTGCCTGCCTCCTGTCGCTCACCGCCGCTCACGCCTCGGCGGATGATCCCAGTGCGCAGAGCTGTGGCGAATGCAAGAAAGAGATTCAGGCGCTCGAGAAGAAGATCGACGCGCTGCCCCAAGGGGACGCCAGGCTGCCGGCTCTGCTGTTGCGTCTGGGTGAGCTCCACCAGGAGGCATCGGAGTTCTACAAGCCGACGCGCGATAGGGGCACCTCCTCTAGCGGTCTGGAGCACTTCACGCATGCCAAGGAGGCACGCCGGAAGGCAGCGGAGCAGTACACGAAGCTCATCGAGGGATTTCCTCGCTCCAAGCGCCGGGATGAGGCGCTCTCCCTCCTGGCTCAGCTGTACCTGAACAACAATCAAACCCAGAAGGCGGTGGAGGTATACGAGCAGCTGATCGCGGAGCATCCGAAGTCGCGATTCCTTCCGGCCACGCACTTCGCCGTCGGTGAGCATCTCTTCGTGCGCACCAAGGGGAAGCCCGCGAAGCTGGAGAAGGCTCGAGAGGCCTACAAGAAGGCGGCCGACTTCCCAGGCAGCCCCGTCCAGCCCGCGGCGCTCTCCATGCAGGGCTGGTGCTCCTTCTACCTGGACGACTTGACGGACACCCAGGCTGCGTGGATGGCAGCGGTGATCTCTTTTCGGGCCAAGGCTCGCCGCAAGGCCGTCAGCGCACGTGACCAGGAGCTCATCGACCCGATGCTCCTGGACTACGTGAAGGTGTTTGCTCGCGCGCGGGACGCGCACAAGGCCCGCGACGACTTCAGCAAGCTGGCCTCCGGCCCCGACGAGCGCATCGCGCTGATGATGGTGCTGGACCTCGTCTACCGTGAGAGTGGCAGCGGCAAGGAGCGCGACGCGGCTGTCACCCTCAAGGAGCTGGACAAGGACTGCCGGGCAGGAAAGGCCCTCGCCTGCAATGCAGTCGGCCTCCTCTATATGGAGGGGGTGGGCGTGGAGGCAGACAAGCCGCGCGCCGCCATGCTCTTCGAGAAGGCCTGCCGGAGCAGGTTGACCGCCGGGTGCCACAACTTCTGCAGCCCCGACGTGGAGAAGGCGAGTGCCACTTCCCACGAGCGCCAGACTGAAGAACTGCGCGAGAAGGCCTGCGGTGACACCCTCAGCCCGGCCTTCGAGGATGACGCGGAGGACCTAGCGTTCTGGGAGCCGCTGGAACTGCTGGACCGCCGAAGCCCGACGCCTCTCTCCCGCCTACTGGGTAGCACGGAAGACACTCCGCTCTCCCAGGTGCTGAAAGGGATCGACGACAGGTACCGCGAGCGCATGGCCCTCTACCCGGAGGAAGAACCCGAGGCGGCTCCTCCGAAGCCCTCTCCCAAGCCCTCCATCGATATCTCCCTGTCTGCCCTTCCGGTGGTGGCTCAGCGAGAACCCTCGACGCCGGAGGGCAGGAAGAGCGCGGAGGAGATCCGATCCGTCATCGCCTCCCATCAGGCGCAGCTCCGCTGGTGTTACGAGGAGGCGCTCAAGCGGAAGCCCGCGCTCGAGGGAACGTTCACGGTGAGGTTCATCGTGAGCGCGGATGGCTCGGTCTCCCGCTCGGAGGTCGCTCGAAGCACTCTGGGAGACGCGACCATGGCTTCCTGCATCGTCGAGCGCGTGAAGAGCTGGAGCTTTCCATCCCGGGCTCAGGGTGGGTGGGTCGACGTGCAATACCCCTTCGTCTTCAAACAGAGCCCGTATTCCGTCCCCCGGTAGCCTCCGAACCCTTCCCGTACCCGCTCGTCCTGCCGGCACTGCTCGCTGCGTGCGCGAGCTCGCCACAGCCCCCTCCAGCCTCAGCGCCCCTGGCCTCCACCCCCGCGCCCGAGAGCGGTGGCGCGCAGGCCTCCGCCGCCCCGGCGCCCTCGGGGAGCGTGGAGAAGGCGACGCCCGACGTGCCCTCCGGAGCGGACGCGGCGCGCACCGCCGAGCTCGCGCGCAAGGTGGCGCCGCTGGTGGATGCGTTCACCAACTCCGAGGCGATCCTCACGCGCGACGGCAAGCGCGTGCTCCTCATCTCCAACCGGGACGGCCTGCCGCAGCTCTACGTGGCCGATGCCGCCCGCCCTGACTCGCCGGCGAAGCGCCTGGTGGAGAGCAGCGAGCGCATGACGATCGCGGGCACCCTGCCCGATGGCCACAGGATGGGCTACACCGCACAACCTCGGAAGCTCTCATGAGAGCCTGTCTCCGGCGCCGCTCAGTCGTGCCCCGTCGTGGCTGAACCCGGCGCCCAGGTCTCGCCACCATCGCGCTCGAAGAAGAACTTCGCGCGCGGGCGCGGCGAGTTGCCCACCTCGTTCATCGTCGCCGCGTCGAACAGCCGCCCGTTCACCATCGTGTAGCGCACGGACGCGGTGTTGCGCAGCTCCTCCAGCGGGTTCCTGTCCAGCACGATGAGGTCCGCCAGCTTGCCCGGCTCCAGCGAGCCGAGCTCCTTGTCCAGCCCCAGGTACCGCGCGCCCGCCAGCGTCCCCGCCCGCAGCGCCTGCAGCGGCGTCATCCCCCCCTGCCCGAAGCTCCACAGCTCCCAGTGCGCCCCCAGGCCCTCGCGCTGCCCGTGCGCCCCGAGCTGCACGCTCACCCCCACCTCATTCAGCGCCTTGGCCGCCCGCGCCACCTTCACGTGGTTGAACTCCTCCTCCGGCGCCATCGTCCGCCGCCGGCTCCGCTCGTCCACGATGCGCCGGGGCACGAAGGACATCAGCCGCGGGTCCGCCCACACGTCCGTCTTCTGGTACCAGTACTCCTCGCCCCACAGGCCGCCGTACGCCACTATCAGCGTCGGCGTGTACCCAGTCCCGCTCCTGCTCCACAGCTGCAAGACGTCCGCGTAGACGCGCTCCACCGGCAGCGAGTGCTCCACGCCCGTGTGCCCGTCCACCACCATCGTCAAGTTGTGCTGGAAGAGCGAGCCGCCCTCCGGCACCACCATCATCCCCAGCTCGCGCGCGGCCTGGAGCACCTTCTGCCGCTGATCCCTCCGCGGCTGGTTGTAGCTCTTCACGGTGAAGGCCCCCGCTGCCTTCATCCGCCGCAGGTGCGCGCGCGCATCCTCCAGCGTCTCGATGGGCGCCTTGGCCCCCACGCTCTGCGCTCCATAGAGGATGGTGCCCGTGGAATAGATGCGCGGCGCGACGATGCGCCCCGCCCTCGCCAGCTCGCTCGCCGCGAAGATCTCCCCCGTCGCGTTGGACGGATCGTGCAGCGTCGTCACCCCGTACGCCAGCGACGCGTAGTTCACCCAGCTCTGCTCCGGGACAATCCCCTCCGAGCCCATCTGCCCGTGCCAGTGCACGTCCACCAGCCCCGGCATCACCGTCTTCCCGCGGACGTCGATCACCTTCGTCCCCTCGGGCACCCGCACCTGCCCCAGCCTGCCCACGGCGACGATGCGGTTGCCGCGCACCACCACCACGCCGTCCTCGAGCACCTCGTCCCCGCGCAGCGTGATGACCCGCCCGCCCACCAGCGCCACCGCGCCGGCCGGCACGTCCGCCTTCACCTCGAAGCCGATGTTCACGCCCTTCTCCGGCGCCTCGGGCAGCTTCTCCGGCGCGCCCTCCATGAAGCGGAACGCCTCGCGCAGCTCCCGCGTGAACAGCTCCGGCCCCAGCGCCCAGTGCAGCCGCTTCGAGTCCCCGGACCAGTGCAGGTACTCGCCCGCATCCCGGGACACCTTCGCCACCGGCAGCGCCTTGCCCTCCCTGCTCACCGGCGCCGCCTTGCCGCCTCGCGGCAGCGGCATCACGTACGCGTTGAAGTTCTCCCGGAACGCCACCCACCGCTCGTCCGGCGAGACGCGGAAGCCGGCCACCTCGCTGCTGGTGAGGTGCGTGCGCTGCTCGCTCGCGTCCAGGCCAATGCTGCGCAGCTCGCGCTTGTCCTCCTTGTCGCCCTGCTCCACCGCCAGGTAGTACACCCTGTCCGAGCGCGCCCCGAAGTGCGGCCCCTGGCCCTCCTTCACCAGCCGCCGGGCCTTGCCCCCGTCCCGGCCGATGACGAACAGGCCCGGGTCGCGGCTCCACACCCCCGGCAGCAGCCTCCCGCCGCCGGCCGCGCGGTAGACGATGAAGCGCCCATCCGGCGAGAACACCGGCTCCAGGTAGAAGCCCGGCTGAGCGCTCACCACCCTGCCCTCGCCCCCGGTGGCGGGCACCACGCGGATGCTGCCGAGCTTCTCGTCATCCCACGTCGTGTAGACGATGAAGCGCCCGTCTCGAGAGAACGACGGGTACAGCTCGAAGTGCTCCGCCTGCCGGGTCAGCCGGCGGGGAGCGCCGTGGGGCAGCTCGCGCACGTACAGGTGCCCGAGCGCCTGGTACACCACGCGATCCCCCCGGGGCGACACCCGCACCCAGCGCAGCATCTTCACCGGGAAGCGCTCGGGGGCCACGGCCTGCGGGAAGCGGACGGCCTCGGCCAGGGTGCGCGTGTCCTTCACGTGGAAGGGGATGGGCGTGAGGCGCCTGCTGGCCACGTCCAGGCGGTGGAGCTTGCCGCCCGCCCAGAAGACCAGCGCCTGGCTGTCCGGCGTCCACGCCATCGCCGGGTACACGCCGTGGATGGCCCACGTCTCCTGCATGTCGCGATCGAGCCCGTCGAACAGCGCCCGCTCCGCGCCCGAGGCCACGTCCGCCACGTGCAGCACCGTCTTGCCCCGCACGCGGCGCACGAACGCCAGCTGCCTGCCATCCGGCGAGGGCGTGGGCCGCACCGCGCCGCCCGGGCCGGTGATGAACGGCTCCAGCTCCCGCGTCTCCAGATCCAGCCGCTGGATGGCGTAGATCTCCCCGTTCGGATCCTTGTTGTACTCGAACGTCTTGCCCGGGGTGACGTCCTGGCTGAAGTAGAGGTAGCGGCCGTCCGGGGAGAACACCGGCTCGCCCACGTCCTTCTGCTCGGTGGGGCGCTCGGTGAGCTGGACGCCCTCGCCGCCGGAGCGGTGGTAGAGCCAGAGCTCCCCCGCGCCCAGCGAGCGCCGCGAGGTGAAGTGCTTGCGCCCGACGAGGTACTGGCTGTCCGGTGACCAGGCGGGGCTGTTCAGCAGCCGGAACTTCTCCTGCGTCACCGGCTGCGGCTCCGAGCCATCGCGCCTCATCACCCAGAGGTTGTCGCCGCCGCCGCGATCGCTCGTGAAGGCGATGGCCTTGCCGTCCGGGCTGTAGCGCGGCTGCATGTCCCAGGCGATGCCGCGGGTGAGCGGCCGGGCCTCGCCGCCGGTGATGGGCAGCGTGTAGAGGTCTCCGAGCAGATCGAACACGAGCTCGTCCCCGCGCGGGCTCACGTCCACGCTCATCCACGTGCCCTCGGTGACGTCGAGGGGCACCTCGGTGGAGGGGAAGCCCGGAGCGTTGACGCTCCAGTCCGGAGCGCCCGCATCCGGCGAGCCAGCGCCCTGCGGCGTACCGGCGTCCACCTGCGAGGCCTGGGGAGCGGCGGGAGGCGTCTGCGCGCCCGCGGAGCGCACGACGCCGGACATGAGGAAGAGGGAGCACAGCAACGGCAGCAGTCGGTTCACGAGGTGTTCCTGGGGGCTCGAGCCGGGCGGATACTAGCTTGCCTCCCGCGGGAGGTCGCTCATCACCCTGGGTGTACTCAAACTCACTTCCCTCGTGGCTCCTCGGCCGTCTCAGCCCCTGCCTGCCTTGCCGCTGTGGGGCACCCCGCACGGGTCCAGTAAAGTCGAGCCATGGCCACTCCTGGCACCTCTACGAACAGTGGGCGCGCCTCCTCGTCAGGACAGTCATGAGCGCCCCGCCGAAGCAACTCCCGCTGGATACGGATCCGGAGCACGTCCACAAAGGCACGCAGGCCCTCGGGGGCCTGGGGCCGATGGTGTTCAACCTCACCATGATCCTCTGGCACTGGGGGCAGTGGCGCACGGTCGGCGTGCTGGCGGTGATGGCGTTGCTGCTGGGGCTGACGAACATGGTGTTCGTCGAGTGGTGCGCGCGGTGGCACAGCCGAACGGTCGCGGAGTGGCTCCGCATCGTGGCCAACACGATCGGCCTCTGCGTGGGCGGGCACGTCACGCAGTGGTCCCCGCTGGTGTTGATCTACCTGCCCTACAACCTGCTCTGGTTCTACGGGTTGGACGCGTGGGTGCGCCCGCGGCTCGTGATGTATGTGACCGTGACGAGCGCGTTCGCGCTGCGGGATGGGGCCTCCCCGGAGCTGTTGCTGGCCCTCGGCATGCTGGGCTCCTTCGCCTACCTGCTCACCGAGAAGCGGGCCGCGCTGCTGCGCAAGGCGCTGCGCCAGGTGCTGGAGCAACGCGAGCAGCTGGAGCGGGCCCACCAGCAGCTGCAGCAGGTCCACGAGCGCGCCCTGGCCCAGGAGAAGTTCTCCAGCCTGGGCTTGATGGCGGCGGGCGTCGCGCACGAGATCAACAACCCGATGAGCTTCGTCACCAGCAACGTCAACTCCCTCTACAAGGATCTCCAGCGGCAGGGCTCGCTGCCCGAGCCGCTCAAGGAGTACGTGGAGGAGGTGCTGCCGGCGACGCTGGATGGCATCCGGCGGGTGAACGCCATCGTGTCGGACCTGCGCCGCTTCGCGCGGGGAGACGCGGAGGCGCATTCCGAGTATGCGCTGAACGCCGAGGTGCAGGCGGCGCTGCGCATCGCCCACGGCCAGCTCACCCACTGCCGGATGGAGGTGGAGCTGGGCGAGGTGGGCAGGCTGATGGGCCGGCCGCAGCAGATCGTCCAGGTGCTGGTGAACCTGCTGGTCAACGCCGGGCAGGCCACGGGCTTGGGCGGCAAGGTGCACCTGTCCACGCACCACGAGGGCGAGGGGGCGCGGGTGGAGATCCGCGACACGGGAGCGGGCATGTCCGCGGAGACGTTGCGCCACCTGTTCCAGCCCTTCTTCACCACCAAGGCTCCCGGGGAGGGGATGGGGCTGGGCCTGGCGGTGGCGCATGGCATCATCGAATCCCATGGCGGCCGCATCGAGGTGGAGAGCGAGCCCGGCAAGGGGACGCGCTTCACGGTGCACCTGCCCCGCATGCCGCCGCAGCCGATGCCCCCCGCCACCTTGGCGGCCGCTCCCGCCACGGGCTCGCTACCGGCGGCGTGAGCGTGCCCCGGATGGGGCGCCGAGCGCTTCACCCCGCCCTGGGCTTCTGGTGATATTCCGGGAGCGGCCTCCCTGGCTTCCGCCAGGGCCGAGCGGATCCTCCCATGCCAGCACCCCCTCCGCGTCACGAGCTCCCCTTCGGGCCATCCGCCGAGGCGTCGCGCCTGTCCTGGGTGCTCCCTGCCCTCTCGGCAGGCACCGTGGCCCTCCACCTGCTCTTCGCCGGACGCTACGGCTACTTCCGAGACGAGCTGTACTTCATCGCCTGTGGCCAGCGCCTCGCGTGGGGCTATGTGGATCAGCCGCCCCTCATCGCCCTGGCCGCGCGGCTCGCCGCCACCCTCTTCGGCGAGTCCCTGGTGGGCCTGCGCACGCTGCCCGCGCTCGCCGCCGGGGGGCTGGTAGCCCTCACCGGGTGGCTCACGCGGAGGCTTGGGGGCGGCACGTATGCGGCGGCGCTCGCCGGCGTGGCCTTCGCCCTGGCGCCCTTCTTCCTCTTCGGCGGCCATACGCTGACGATGAACGCCTTCGAGCCCCTGTTCTGGACGGGGTGCGCGGCCCTCCTGGTGGAGCTGATCCGCACGGGCGAGCGACGGCTGTGGCTGGCCGTGGGCGCGCTGGTCGGCGTGGGCGTGCTCAACAAGCACTCCATGGGCTTCTTCGCCGTGTGCCTCGCGCTGGGGCTCCTGCTCACGCCCCAGCGGCGGTTGATGCGCAGCCGGTGGCTCGTGCTCGGCGGGCTGCTCGCCGTGCTGCTCGTGCTGCCTCATGTGCTCTGGCAGCTCCAGCACGGCTGGCCCATGTTCGAGCTGCTCCGCAACGGGCAGCTCTACAAGAACGCCCCGTTCACCCTGGGCGAGTTCCTCTCCGGGCAGCTGCTCAACCTCCACCCGCTCTTCGCGCCGCTGTGGCTCGCCGGGCTCGGCTTCCTGCTCTTCGCTCCTTCGGGGCGGGCCTGGCGCGCGCTGGGGCTCGGCTTCCTGCTGCTGTTCGGGCTGTACATCGCCCTGAAGGCCAAGGCGTACTACCTGGCCCCCGCCTACCCCATGCTGCTGGCCGCGGGCGCCGGTGTCCTCGAGCGCGCCGTGCGCGGTGCGCTCCCACGGGCGGCCGTGCTCACGGTGCTGCTGGCCGGTGGCGCGGCGCTCGTGCCCCTGGCCTTGCCCGTGCTCCCGGTGGAGACCTTCATCGCCTACCAGCGCACACTGGGCCTCGAGCCCCCACGCACCGAGCGCCACCAACTGGGCCTCCTGCCCCAGCACTACGCGGACCAGCACGGCTGGCGGGAGCTCGCCGCGGCGGTGGCGGAGGTGTACCGGCGCCTGCCTCCCGAGGAGCAGGCGCGGACGATGATCTACGCCCAGAACTACGGCCAGGCAGGCGCGATCGACTGGCTGGGGCGCGCGCACGGGCTGCCGCCGGCCCGCTCCGGTCACAACCACTACTTCCTGTGGGGACCCGGAGACAGCGAGCCGCGGGTGGTGCTCATCATCGGTGGCGATGCCGAGGACCACGCCCAGGCGTGCTCACGCCTGGAGCTGGCCGCGCGCCTGCCGCACAACCCCTACGTCATGCCGTATGAGGATCAGCTCCCGCTCTACCTCTGCCGAGACCTCAAGGCGCCCATGGCCACGATCTGGCCGAGCGTGAAGCACTACCAGTGAGCTGCCGCGAAGCTCGCGGAGCGGGCGGCCCCTCCGCGCTGCTCACTTCTCGACCCCGCGGTGCCCCCTGTCTTTGTTACAGCGCGGTCCTGACGCTTCTACAGGGTGGCCGGGCGCATCCAGGGAAAGCGCAGGAAATCTCACAGCCCTGGAGGGGGCTCGGCCGGCGCGTGGGTGGACATCCGCGCCTTCCGCCGGGCGCGGCTTCGCCGACCACTGAACCCTTCGCGCGAGGCGGCTCACCGGCACATTGAATGCTTGCAGTGATCAGGCGCGCGTCCGTGGAGGAGCGCAGGGGAAGGGCGTCCATGGGGTTGAGGGAGCTGAAGGAAGTGGCGCACCAACAGTTCGTGCGAGGAAAGTTCGCGCAGTGTGCGCAGACGTATCATCAGATCCTTCGCCTGGCGCCGAGGGATCCGAACATGCGCGTGCGGCACGCGGAGGCCTGCAAGCGCGCGGGGGATCGGCTGCAGGCCATTGCCTCGTACCGGGCCGCGGCGGAGCTGCTGCTGGAGCTCGGCTGTGAGTCCCGCGCGCGTGGAGCGCTGAAGGCCGCGCTCGAGCTGGATCCGCGAGATCCGATCCTGCAGGTGGACATTGCGCGCCTGGGGCCGCACGCGCCTCGCTACTACGGGGAGCGCGATGAGCTGCCCCTGCTGCCGCCCCTGGAGTCCGGCATGGATTCTGTTCCGCCGCCACCTCCGCCCGCTCCGCGCCCGGTGAGGGTGCTGCGGCCCGAGGCGTTCTCGCGGACGCCAGCGCTGCCGAAGATTCACAGGGCCCTGCCCGCCGCGCCGTCGGTGCCGCCGCTCGTGCCGCCGGTGCTGCTCCCCGCCCCGAACGTGACGCCCACGGCCTCGGGCCAGCCAGCGGCAGCGGCTCCCCGGCCGACTCCGCAGCCGCCGCGCTCGGCCACGACGAGCCACCCGAGTGCGCCTCCTCCGCCCCCGCCTTCCATCACCCCGCCGCCACCTCAGGAGGCGATCCTCGAGCACGACCTGGGAGCGTCACTGGCCCAGACTGCTGCCGCCGTGGCTCCGGAGCCCGCGCAGGAACCTCGTCCTCGCCTGGAGGTGCGGCGCCTGTCCTCGAATGCGATCGCGTTCCGCTGCTCGCCCACGGACGGCTGGGCGCTCATCCGCGCTCACACGCCGCTCGAGCTGCACGTCGTGGATGACCTGGAGCGGCTCCCGCCGATGATGCGGGACCTCGCGCCGGAGATGACGGTGGGGGCCGCGGCCGAGGCAGCCTCCAGCTCGATGCACTGACGAAGGTTCTCCTCACCCCCCCTCGCCCGAGGGGCTGCCAGCCAGCGCCCACCCGAGCGGAGGCTCAGAGCGAGACGGAGTCCTTCGCTTCCTTCTCGGGAGCGGGGGCCTTTACGGGCGCCTCACAGTGGTCGCTCTTGCGGTTGGGGTGGCAGTGCCGGATGCCATACACGTGATGGCAGCCGCACGCGTCCACCCGCTTCTTCGCGCACACCTGCGGATCGAAGATCTGCCCCGCCGTCGGCACCGGAGGAGCCGTGTGCAGCGCCATCGCCAGGAACAACCCACCCAGAGTCACCATCGCCCAACCCCCATGATGCTGTGAGGGAATGAATGGGAACGCGGCGCGACTCCGGCAAGCCCTCATTCCCGTAGAGCGGATCCAGATGTGCGCGAGCGGAACTTCGCTCGCGCAGCAGCCAGCCCCTCCCGAAGGTCCAAGCGCCTGTTCTCCCACAGTCAGTTTCCCTGGACGGTCCCGTCCCTGGCGCGTGTTGAATACCCCCGGGAGGCTCGCGCCATGAGCTGGATCCAGCGGTTGGAGAAGGTCTCGGAAGGCCACTACGTGCTGCCGAAGACCAAGTCGATGCGAGTGGACGCGGATCTCTTCCTGTCCGACAAGCTCCTCTACGGCGAGCCCCCCGACGTCCCCGGCCTGGAGGAGGCCGTCTTCGATCAGGTCGTCAACGCCGCCACCTTCCCGGGCGTCACCCGCGTGGCGGTGACTCCGGACTGCCACGTGGGCTACGGCGTGCCCATTGGCACCGTGGTGGAGACCGACGGCATCCTGCTGCCCACCGCCGCGGGCTACGACATCGGCTGCGGCATGGTGCAGCTGAAGACGACGCTCACCGCCGAGGACGTGGCCGACAAGCAGAAGCGCCGGCGGTGGATCGACGAAGTCATTCAGCGCATCGCCGTGGGCGTGGGCGCCAGCCGGGTGCAGAAGCAGCGCCACGTCAGCGCGAAGTCCTTCGCCGAGGTGGTGCGCCACGGCGCCAAGGCCCTGGGCCGCAACGCCTCCTCCACGGAGCGGGACTTCATCCCCGTGGAGGATGACCGGGTGGACATCCCCGAGCGCGCCTACGACAAGCGCGATCAGCTGGGCAGCCTGGGCGGCGGCAACCACTTCACCGAGATGCAGGTGGACGAGGACGGGCGCGTGTGGGTGATGCTGCACACGGGCAGCCGCGGCTTCGGGTGGAACATCGCCAAGCACTTCTTCGTGGCGGGCGCGCAGGCGCTGGGCCTCCGCAGCCGCAGCGAGGACTTCGTGTGGCTGGACGCGGAGTCCACGCTGGGCCGCGAGTACTGGAACCTGCACAACATGGCGGCCAACTTCGCCGTGGCCAACCGGCTCATCATCGGCGAGGCGGTGTGCGCCGCGCTCGAGGAGGTGTTCGGCGGCACCGCGGACATCTACTATGAGATCTCCCACAACCTGATCCAGAAGGAGGCCGGGAAGTTCGTGGCGCGCAAGGGCGCCACCCGCGCCTTCCCCAAGGGGCACCCGGCGCTGAAGAAGACGGCGTGGGAGAACACGGGCCACCCCATCCTCATCCCGGGCTCGATGGAGACGGGCAGCGCCATCCTCTTCGCCGAGGAGGGCGCCGCCAGGTCCATCTACTCGGTGAACCACGGCTCGGGCCGGCGGCTGTCTCGCGGCGAGGCCCGGCGCCTGCTCCACCAGGAGGAGACGGATCGGCGCATGGCGGAGGCCGGCATCCTGCTCAACACCCGCAATACGCCGCTGGACGAGTCGGGGCCCTGCTACAAGAACCTCGACGACGTGCTGGAGACGGTGGAGCTGGCGGGGCTGGCCCGGGTGGAGCGCCGCCTCAAGCCGGTGGCCTGCATCAAGGGCGCGGACTGAGGCAGGGCCCCAGGCGCGGCCCCCACCCCGCCGAGAGCGGGTGCTCGCCTGCCTGCCCCGGGTGGAGGGCCGGGGGGCCTTCTGGGGGCTCGTGGCGCGGGCGGAGGGGCGGTAGAGTGGCGCCTCGTCTGGAGCCTGCCGAGATGCCGTCGCCCAACGCCCCCCACCGTCCCCCCACGGCCCGCGAGTCCGAGCTGGCGCGTGAAGAGTCCGAGCTGACCGCCGTGGAGTCCCGCCTGGCGGATCAGGTGGTCCGCGCCACCCAGGAGGCGAGCACGCTGGCCTCGCGGCTGACGCAGGTGCGCGCCGAGCTGGGCCGGACCCAGTCCGAGCACACCGAGGACGTCACCCTCCCGGAGATTGGCGCCCGGCTGCAGGCCGCCGCCATCCCCGAGCTGGCCGTGGAGGCCGCGAGAGAGAAGGCCCTGGCCGCGCGGCAGAAAGCGCTGGAGGCGCGCCGCCAGGCCTCGCAGGAGATGCAGATCGCGCTGCATGCCTTCCAGCAGCAGACCCACGCGCTGACGAAGGAGCTGGCCGAGGCGGAGTCACACCTCAAGGGAGTCGTCGAGTCCGCCGCCCGCGCCCGTCGTGAGCAGGAGGCCGCTCGCGCCCGGGAGGCCCAGCGGGCCCGCGCCGAGGCCGCTCGCGCCCGGGAGCCTGCCCCCAAGACGCTCGTCGATACTGCCCCCATGCCCGCCGCCCGCTCCGGATCTGGCGCCGCGGCTGGGCAGGGCCGCCATTACTCCCGCGTGCGGCTGCAGACGAACATCCACCTGGGCAGCGACTCGAACTTCTTCACCGGCTTCTCCACGGACATCAGCGAGGGCGGCCTCTTCGTCGCCACGGTGGAGACGGTGCCCCGCGGCACGAAGGTGGACCTGGACTTCACGCTGCCCGGCGGCCGGCCATTGAAGGCCAGCGGCGTGGTGCGCTGGCTGCGCGAGCCGAACGACCACACGCCGGACCTGATGCCGGGCGTGGGGGTGCAGTTCCAGGAGCTGCCGGATGAGGTGGCCTCGCTCATCTCGGACTTCGTGCGCAAGCGCGAGCCGCTCTTCTTCCCGGACTGAGCGCCTCCCCTCTCGCGAGCGGTCAGCTCACCCCGAGCGTGTACATGAGCTCTCGGAGCCAGCCCATCATGTAGCGGGCGGGCCCGGAGATGAGCCCCCGTCCGAAGAAGATGACGGCGAGCAGCAGCAGCGGGCTGAGCTGCACCACCCGCTCCCACGCCCCCCTCATCCGGTAGGGCAGCAGGCCCTCCACCACGCGGCTGCCATCCAGCGGCGGCACGGGCAGCATGTTGAAGATGGCCAGGCCCACGTTCATCACCATCGCCGTGAAGAGGAACTGCTGCAGGCCCGGGTTGGCCGCGAGCGCGTGGGGCGCCCAGCGCAAGGTGAGCCCGTAGGACACCGCGCTCGCGATGGCCAGCAGCAGGTTGGACGCCGGGCCGGCCACGGCGGTGAGCATCATCCCCGTGGTCATGTTCACTTCACGGCGGAAGCGCGCCGGGTTGATGGGCACGGGCTTCGCCCAGCCGAACGGGATCCCCAGCAGCGGCAGCAGCAGCGTGCCGATCGGGTCGATGTGCGGCACCGGGTTGAGCGTCAGCCGCCCCTGCATCGCCGCCGTGTCGTCGCCCAGCTTCCAGGCACTCCACGCGTGGGCGAACTCGTGCACCGTCAGCGACAGCACGAGCGGGATGAGCAGCATCACCCGCTCCAGGATCATCTGGGGGTCCATGTCCATGGGAGCGCTTCCTTAAGGCAGCACCCGGGGGGCGCGCCAGTCATCCGTGACTTTCCCGCGAGGGCTGCTCCCCCAGCACCGCTGCCGCACGGGCAGCCAGGCGCTACCGCGCCGGCCCCTTCACGGATTCCTCCCGCGCACATCACGGCACACCTTTGCTCTGGACCCGGGCCGCACCGGCCCCGAGCCCCTGGAGCCACGCCATGCCGCTGCGGATTCACCACCTCAACTGCACGACGATGTGCCCGCCCGGCGGGCGGCTGACGGATGGACGCAAGGGGGCGTCCGGACCGGCGGCGCTGGTGTGCCACTGCCTGCTGGTGGAGACGGATCAGCGCCTGGTGCTGGTGGACACGGGCTTCGGGCTGAACGACGTGCGCGAGCCCCGGCCGCGGCTGAGCCGGCTGTTCCTGAACGTGCTGTCCCGGCCCCAGCTCCATGAGGAGATGACGGCCATCCGGCAGCTCGAGCGGCTGGGCTTCAAGGCCTCGGACGTGAGCGACATCCTCCTGACGCACCTGGACTTCGACCATGCGGGCGGGCTGGACGACTTCCCCGGGGCGCGGGTGCACCTGCTGGACGCGGAGTACCAGGGGGCGGTGGCGCAGCAGACGCCGCTGGACCGCAGGCGCTTCCGGCCACGCCAGTGGATGCACCAGACGAACTGGGTGACGTACCCCACGCCCCAGGGCGGCGAGCGCTGGTACGGCTTCGAGTGCGTGCGCGAGCTCTCGGGGCTGCCGTCGGAGCTGCTGCTGGTGCCGCTGCCAGGCCACACGCTGGGGCACGCGGGCATCGCGCTCCACGTGGGCGCGCGCTGGATGCTGCATGCGGGGGACGCGTACTTCTACCACGGCGAGATGGATCCGCTGCGGCGGCGCTGCACGCCGGGCCTGCGCTTCTACCAGACGCTGATGCAGAAGAACGCGCGCCTGCGGCACTACAACCAGCGGCGGCTGCGCGAGCTGGTCCTTCGCCATGGCTCCGAGGTGACCGTCTTCTGCGCCCACGACGCCGTGGAGTTCGAGCGGCTGGAGGAGGCGGAGAAGGTGCCCAGCGACTCGCCCCTGCGCACGCTGCCCCTGGAGCCCGGCCCCACGCTGCACGCCTGATCTGCGCTACGGGCCGCGTGTCCTCACGCGCCCGGCGGGCGCCTCAGTGCGGCCCCAGCCTGAACCCCGGCTCCTGCTCCACCCCCGCGGGCGGGGTGCGCGGCAGCTCCACCGTGAAGAGCGCCCCCTCCCCCGGCTGGCTCTCCACCCGGATGAAACCTCCGTGCGCCTCCACCAGCTGGCGGACGATGTAGAGGCCCAGCCCGAAGCCCGCATGCCGCCCCCCGGACTTCTCCCGCTCGAAGCGCTCGAAGATGCGCCGCTGCGCCTCCGGCGGAATGCCCGCCCCGTGGTCCCTCACCTTCAGCCGGACCCACTCGCCGGACTGCGCCAGGCGGACCTCCACGGGCTTGCCCCGCCCGAACTTCAGCGCGTTGGACAGCAGGTTCGTCACCACGCGCTCCAGCCGCAGGCGATCCCACCACCCCTCGAGCTCTCCCTCCGCCTCGAAGGAGATCAGGCAGCCCGCCTCGGTGGCCTGCTCGGCGTGGCGCTCCACCACCTCGCGCACCAGCTCCGTGAGCTCCACCCGCGACACGTCCAGCACCAGCTTCCCCGAGGACAGCCGTGACAGATCCAACAGGTTGTGCAGCAGCTGCCCCAGCCGCTGCGCGTTGCGCAGCGCCGCCCCCAGCCCCTCGCGGACCCGCTCGGGCTCGGCCGCCGGGTCCACCCGCTTCAGCCGCGCCAGCTGCAGCTGCAGCGCGTTGAGCGGGTTGCTCAAGTCGTGCGAGGTGACACCGATCAGCTCCAGCGCCCGCTGGGCCTCCTGGAAGAGCCGCGCGTTGTCCAGCGCCAGCGCCGCCCGGCCCGCCAGCTCCTCCACGAAGACCTGCTCCGTCACCGTGAAGCGGCGCTCCGGCTGGGAGGACATCAGCACCAGCGCGCCGGAGGTCTGCTCGCCCACCGTCAGCGGCACCATGAGCACCGAGGCCAGCTCCAGCCGCCGCAGCAGGCGCAGGTGCTCCTCGTCCAGGGCCACCTGCCGCAGCCGCTCGTCCGTCACCACCTCGGCCCGCTCCGAGCGGCCCGTGTGCACCACCCGCGAGATGCCAAAGGAGTCCGGCTCCTCCGGGTGGCAGCGGAGCACCTCCCACAGCAGCCGCTCCTTCTCCGCCGAGGCGTGCGTCACCGCCTTCGGCAGCAGCCGGCCGCCCTCCGTGAGCATGAAGAGGATGCACCCATCCGCCACCTCCGGCACCATCAGCCGCGCCAGCTCCGCCACCGTCAGCTCCGGCTCCTGCAGCTGGTTGAAGATGCGCCCGGCCTCCGCGAAGAGGCGCTGGGTGCGCTCGGTGCGCCGGCGCTCCGTCACGTCGCGCGTCACCTTGGCGAAGCCCTTCAGCTCCCCATTCTCGCTGCGCAGCGCGGTGTAGATGACCTCCGCCCAGAAGCGCGTGCCGTCCTTGCGCACCCCCCAGCCCTCGGTGCGCAGCCGCCCGTCCCGCTCGGCGCGCGCCAGGTCCCGCTCCGGCTCCCCCGCCGCCACCGACTCCGGCGTATAGAAGAGGGCGTTGGGGCGCCCCAGCACCTCCTCCGCCCTCCAGCCCTTGATGCGCTCGGCGCCCGGGTTCCAGCTCGCCACGCGCCCCCGCGCATCCAGCAGGTAGAGCGCGTAGTCCTGCACGCCCTCCACCAGCAGCCGGAAGCGCTGCTCGACGTCCTCCACCTCGCGGTGCAGCGGGTGCAGCTTGCGGATGAGCACCCACGCCAGGCTCGCCATGCCGAGCAGGCCCAGCACGGAGCCGGTGATGATGAGGGCCAGCGCGCGATGATCCTCGACGATCTCGTGCCGGAAGCTGCGCTCCAGCCGCTCATGGCTGTGCTTCGCCAGCTGCCCGAGCGCCACCTCCACCTGCGCGCGGGCGCGCCCCACCTGCTTGCGCAGCAGCGCGTCCACCTCCTGTTGGCTGTGGGCGTCCTGCTGCGACCACAGGAGCCGCCGCATCACCTCCTCGTGCTCACGCTCGGCACGGAGGAGCTCGTCCAGCAGCGCCGGGCCCGGCGCCTCCCTCAAGCGAAGACGGAGCCGCTCGGCCGCCAGCAGGAAGCGCTCGCGATCGGCCCCCATCTGCTCCTCGAACAGGGCGTCCCGGGTGATGATGAAGCCTCGCTCGCTGCCCACCTTGTCGTAGAAGGCCTTTCGCAGCCGGTCGACCTCGAGCAGCTCCGAGACCAGCTCCCGGCTGACGAGCTCGCTGCCCACGTTGACGCTCCGCACCGCGAGCACGGCAGTCACGAGGATGACGAACGCCACCCCCCCGACGACCACCAGCCCTGCACCGATGCGGCGTGCGAACGTCCACGAGCGCCTCATCCCTCCCCCCCCTCGCCCCCCCGAGGAGGGCTTGGGGGGCCTGGCACAAGGTGTGCCAGTGTGGCGGCGGGAAGAAGCCGCCCCGCCGGACGTGCGCGTTGTTGGAAACCAGTCCGAGCGAGCGCTCCCAGTGCTCGTGGAAGCACTCGGGGCCGAGGTGCTCGATGAGCTGGCGCTCGCGGGAGCTGGCCTCGGGGGTGCCAACCTGGGTGGGCAGCGCGTAGCGCTGGACCAGGACGATGCCGCCGCCGAGGCCCGTGAAGGCAGAGCCGCTCTCCGAACATGTGAACGAAGGGCGGGCCGAAGAAGGTGCGCCAGAAGAGCCCTGCCAGGCCCTGGCCGTACCTCATCGGGCGAAACCACCGCTACTCTTCGAAGACGCGCCGGTAGAACTCTCGGATGACGGAGCTTGTCGGGACGCCTGGTGGTCGCCAGATCCCCGTTGTCGGGGCTCAGGTAGCTCATCGGATCACCGCGGGCCACGGTAACCCAGGGCCTTGGGATTCAGCGAGTACGCCCCACCGAGCCCTATTCACCAGCAAGCGCTTGGGTAGAATGAGCGGAGACCCCGCGCAAGGCGGACTGACAGATATTCGAGGGGGCATGCCAGTCGAATCTGCGGATGGTGGAGGGCGCTCGTGGCTCGCCGAGTCCGTGCGTGAGAAAAGGCGTCTGATCTGGACAGGGCACGGTGCGTCATTTGCTCTCGCCCAGGTATTCGCGGCGGTGTTGGAGGAGCAAGGCTGTCCCACCCTCTCGCTCCCGCTCTCCCAGTGTGGCGGCGCAGAGGTCTGTCTGGTGTCCCAGTCCGCGCGCGATCCAGGAATCCCTGTTGCGCTCCTGATCACCGAGGCGGGGCGAAAACCGGATTGGACTTCCGTACCGCGACTCGAAGTCCCTCATCTAGGGCAGCTTGAGTGGCTGCCACTGTCATTCATGAGGGAGGCGCTGAGAGTGTTTGGCCTCGCGCTGGGAGTGCCGGCAAGGCCTGTCTCGTGGGTGCCCCAGCGCGAGCCGCGGAGCGAGATCCTGGTCGTGGAGCAGTATGTGGAGCCCCTGCGGGCGCTCGTGGGCGCCGCGAGGCACAAGCTGGAAGGCTTCCCGCTGGAGGTCGCCTCGTGTGATGAGCTGGGTCACGGCCTGCATGCGCGGCTCTGGCGGCGGCCTGGGGCATATCGGGTGAGGTTGCTGTGCCTGCCCGGGGCAGAGCAGGGGCGGATGGATGCCGTGCGCAAGTGGTGCGAGCAGGCAGGGACTTCCCTCGTGGAGATGAGGCTGGCCACTTCCACTGAGGAGGAGGCAGGAACACGACCCTTGGAAGTCTTCGAGCAGAGCCTTGCCCTCATTGCCGAGCTGTGCGTGGCACATGGGATCGACTGGCGAGAGCGCCAGGTTCCGGCGGAAGCGGACTGGTTGAGAGATGTACGGCCCGGCGAGGAGGAGCGTGTGCCGGCTCCTGGAGGCAAGTCATGCGCTGGGCGCTCGTAACGGGTGGCGTCTGCTCGGGACTTGGCAAGGGCTGCGTAGCGGCGATGGTGGCGCGGGCCTGCGCGCGAGCCGGTCAGCGTGTGGCGTACCAGAAGCTGGAGCCTTGTCTGCAGGGTGGCATCGAGTCCTTGCCGAATACGTTCTTCGGGGAGATCGTCCACACCGCCTCGGGCGCGAGCTTCGATGGAGATGTGGCTCGGGCGGCCTTCTATGTGCCGGGCTTCCTACCAGAGGAGAGGGCCGACCTCTCTCTCGGTCGATTGCTCGCGGACGTGCTGGCCCGTACCCGCGGAATGCCCGCCCCAAGGTTCCAGGACATGGATGCCGTGCTCTGGAGCAGATTCCAGGGAGTGGAGACGAGCGTCGTGGAGGTCGGGGGGACGGCGGGGGAGAAAGAGCACCGGCTCGTCTGCGAAGCACTCCGGCGCGTGTTGGGCCCTCCGGCGCTCCATGTGCACGTGACAGCGCTCATTGCGTCGCCGCAGGGGCGATGGACCACGAAGCCCGCGCAGCTCTCCATCGAGGCGCTGGCACTCCCTGTCGATCTCGTGCTCGTGCGCGGAGCGGCCGCGCATGACGAAGAGCTCACACCGCTGCGGCTCACCGTGGGGGAGTGGGTGCCGGTGCTCAGGCTCCCCGAGGAGCCGGACTGGCCAGAGCGCGCGGCTACGCGGACGCTGCGCACCCCGCTGCTTGCGCAGCTCCTCCGGCAGAGACTGGGCGTGGAGCAAGGAACGGATCCACTGTTTGAGCCCTGGGATGGCAATCGGGAGGCACCTCAAGAGGTCGTCGTCGTTCATGATGGTGCCGGGGAGGAGGGCTACGCGAGCCTCGCCCACCGACTGCGCGCATGGTCGCGCGGGCGCCTGCGCATCCGGTGGCAGGCGGAGGGGTGGGTGGAGCGTGCGATCGGGGTGTGCCGGATTGGCGAACAGCCTGTCGCTGAACTCCAGCTTCAGGCACAGGTGCCGGTCCAGGTGATCGTCCCCCCGGAACAGGGGCTTCCTCCTCGAGATGTAAAGGCTCGACCGGACTGGTGGGGTACGGCTGATGCTCCCGAGGGCCCCTTGGTGCGCTTCATCGAGGCTGTGCTCGCCCCGCCTCGTCCAGGTAAACAAGGAGACGACCTGGCCTATGCTGATCCTGAATTCGCGGCGATCTACCTCGCGGCGAGCCAGACGGGTGCGCTGCGTGATCACACCTCGCTGGATGCGCTCGTCGCGCGTGCGCTGCCAGCCGGTGAGCGGCTCCAGCAAGCGCGGGTATTGGATGTGGGCTGCGGTGCCGGACGCTGGGCCGCGCGCCTCATCGCCGCGGGGGCCCGGGAAGTCGTAGGGGTTGAACCAGCGCCTCCCATGGCCGCCGCCGCGGCTGTGCTGGGGCTGGAGCGGTTCAGGCTTGTTCGCGGTGCCATTGAGGACTACCAGCCGGAAGGCCTCTTCGATGCGGTGCTGGCGAGCATGTCCCTCGATCATGTCGAGAGGATCCCGGATGTGCTGGGGCGGCTGGCCTCGCACCTCGTACCCCATGGCCGGCTGGTGGTCTCGACGGAGCACCCGCTGCGGACCGCGCCGCGCTCGGGGCCTCGCTGGGTGGAGGAGGCCGGAGGGAGAGCAGCGCGGCTCCGCGACTATGGGGAGGAGGGGTGGCGCACGTTCCACTGGTTCGGACACCCCGCGCTTGTCCGAGTGTACCACCGAACCGTGGGCTCCTGGGTGGCGCTGCTCCGTGAGGTAGGGCTTGAGCTCATCGCGCTCCACGAGCCGCTCCATGAGGATCCGCGTGACGCGGGCAATCCCCGGTTCTGGCTGCTCGTCGCGAAGAGGCCCGGACCTCGGCGACTGCTCGTCACGGTGGATGGAGGTGCTGGGAGTGGCAAGACCACCTTTGGCCAGGCGTTGGCGTCACGCTTGGAATGGACACTGCTGGACACCGGCCAGCTCCAGCGAGCCTTTGCGTGGCGCTGGCTCAAAGAGAGGCGGGAGGCTCCTGTCCGGCTGCGCGTCGAGGCAGGAAAGCCCCGATACCATGTCGGTGAGAGCGATGTGACCGAAGCGCTGGGAGGAGAGGACATTGCGCGTGCGTGCGCGGACGTGGCCAGGGAGCCACGCGAGGTGGCGGAGATGGCTGTGCTGCTCGACGAGCTCACGCAGGAGCGCTGTGTCATCACTGGACGTGCCATGGGGCGCCTCTACGGTGATGCGCTGGCAAGGTTCTTCCTCACCGCCCCTATCGAGGTCCGCGCAGTCCGACGCGGGTGCGCCCCATCATGGATCGAAGAGCGTGATCGCCGGGACATGGAGCGAGGGCGGCTGCTGCCACCGGATATCGACTCGGTGAGCTTCGACACGGGTGCGGAGGGGCTCGACAAGCTCGTCACGCGGGCGGTCGACATCGTACGCTCACGGTTGGGATAACAACGCTACCGGACATCACGAACCAGGCCCGTCTTGTCATGAATCTTGTCATCACGTGTATCAAGCGCCCCGTCTTGACCCGCGAAAGTGAGCACGTATCCGCGACCTGGATCTGGCTCATAGCGAATCTTTGAGTTTCTGAGGATGGGTATCTCCTCTGGGAGCTGAGGATACTCAGTGATGAGGTGGGTCAGCGATTCGGGATAGCTCCCGTGCTTCCGTTGGTAGGAGTTTATGGCATCAACGATTCTATTGACCGCGGCACGGTCACGTTGGCCCTGCACCACTGGCAGTTGAGAGGGATCTGACGCCATCCGCTTGATCTGCTCTCTATCGAGCCTGCTGATGACCCCGCTTTCAACGAGAAACAGCAGTTTCTTCTTGGCGAGATCGAGATCGTCCGTAGCAGGGTCGTTGTCCGTAACAAGGGCTTTTTCAAGGAGGCCGTACTCGAACTTTTGCTGTTCAAGACTTGCGTTCCAGTAACCCTGCAGACCCGCACCCAGCCCGGTCCCCAGCACCCCAAACAATGCTGAGAAGACCGCGACGATGACAGGTGACGACAACGCCGCGGTCTTTCGATTGCTCTCCTGCTCCCTCTTCCTGAGTTCCAACTCGGCTTCCCTGAGCCGCAGGTCCCCTTCAACCTTCAGCCGGTCCAGTTCCGCGGGGGAGAAACCAGGGGAGCTCGATTCGGGGCCAGTCATCTCGTTCATCCTTCTCTGGGAAAATGGAAGCCATCCAATGGCATGGCCTCCGCTGTGGCTCTACCTGGGATGTCCACCTGGTTCAAGGTCAGGCCGTGGGACCCAGATAGCAGTTCTAGTCCTCCGGATCATCCAAGGCTTCAAGCGAGGTCTCGGCGATCTCGCGGTAGTGGGGCACGACCTCCACGGCGAGCACGTCACGCATCTGCTGGCGCGCCCCATCGAGATCTCCCGCCTCCTGCAGGCGCCGCATCTGCGTCATGGCACGAGAGAGTCGCTGTGAGCCGTCGCGGATGCGCCGTGCCAGCTCCCGCAGCAGGTCGGTCGCGGTAGGAACTGTATGGAGGGCCTGTTCTGCTTCTTCGGCGTCGATGGCCACCTGGCGCGCGGTGCGCCGCAGAATGGCGCGAACATCCTCGGTGAGAATAAGGGGTTCGCCTTCTTCGATGGTACCCGTTCACGTGTAAGTGAAAGATGAACGGGTCCAAGTCAAACAGGCTCGGGAAGGAGGGAAGGAGGAGGGTGGCCGAGGAGA
>JAFGNZ010000315.1 GCA_016926755.1 Myxococcaceae bacterium
GAAGAGCATGTGGTCCGTCTTCACCTGGCCGTACTTGGTGTTGACGGTGGAGCCCTCGACGATGGGGAGGATGTCGCGCTGGACGCCCTCGCGGGACACGTCCGGGCCGCCGCCCTTGCCGCCGCCCTCGCGGCTGGCGATCTTGTCGATCTCGTCGATGAAGATGATGCCGCTGGACTCGGCGCGGGCCAGCGCGTCGCGCGTCACGCGATCAGTGTCCACCAGCTTGCTGGCCTCCTCTTGCTGGAGGAGCTGCAGCGCCTCGGGCACGCGCACCTTGCGGCGCTTGGTGCGGTTCATGCCCGGCATGTTCTTGAAGAGATCCTGCAGGTTGACGCCGACCTCCTCCATGCCGTGCCCGGTGAAGTTGCGCAGGAACATGGGGTTGCTGTCCGCCGTCTCCACCTCCACGTACTGATCGTCCAGCGTGCCGGCGCGCAGCTGGGCGCGCAGCTTCTCGCGCTCGTTCTCCCCCAGGCGGCTGGGCCCCGGGGGCATGGGCGGCGGCGTGAAGCCGAAGGGCGGCGGCGGGGGGGGCTTGGACGCGCTGCCGGAGAGCAGCTCCACGAGCCGATCCTCGGCGATCTCGAGGGCGCGGGGCTTGACCTTCTCCGTCTCCTCCTCGCGTACCAGCGAGATGGCGGACTCGACGAGATCCCTCACCATGGACTCGACGTCCCGGCCGACGTAGCCCACCTCGGTGAACTTGGAGGCCTCCACCTTGACGAAGGGGGCCTGGGCGAGCTTCGCCAGCCGGCGGGCGATCTCCGTCTTCCCCACGCCGGTGGGGCCGATCATGATGATGTTCTTCGGGTGGATCTCCTCGCGGAGCTCGTCGGAGACGCGCTGGCGGCGCCAGCGGTTGCGCAGGGCGATGGCCACGGCGCGCTTGGCGTCGGTCTGCCCGACGATGTAGCGGTCCAGCTCGCTGACCACCTCGCGAGGGGTGAAGGCGGGCATCTTTCGGGAATCGGCCACGGGGCGGGGCTCCTAGAGCTCTTCGAAGGTGACGTTCGAGTTGGTGTAGACGCAGATGTCGGCGGCGATGGCCATGGCGTGCGTGGCGACCTCGCGGGCGGACAGCTGGGTGTGGTCCATGAGGGCGCGCGCGGCGGCGAGCGCGTAGTGGCCGCCGCTGCCCACGGCGGCGATGCCGTGATCGGGCTCGATCACGTCACCCGCGCCGGAGAGGATGAAGGTCTTCTCCCGGTCGGCGACGATGAGCAGGGCCTCCAGGCGGCGGAGGAAGCGGTCGGTGCGCCAGTCCTTCCCGAGCTCCACGCAGGCTCGGGCGAGGTTCTTCTGGTGCTCCTTGAGCTTGGCCTCGAAGCGCTCGAAGAGGGTGAAGGCGTCGGCGGTGCTGCCGGCGAACCCGGCGAGCACGTTGCCCTCACCGATGCGGCGCACCTTCTTCGCGGTGTTCTTCATGATCGTCTTATCGAGGCTGACCTGGCCGTCACCGGCGATGACGACGTGGCCCTCGCGACGCACACAGAGGATGGTGGTGCCGTGGAACATGGTTCAGGGGGTTTAACAAGGCAGGGAGCGGGTTTCCAAGGAAGAGCGCCCGGCTGTCCGCCCTCCAGCCTTCACTGCCTGACAGAGCCGCCCGTCCCCCGCTCCGCGGGCCTGCCGCGCCCCTCACGGGAGCTGGAAGCGCTGGAAGAACTCCCAGAGGGCGCGGCTCGCGTCAGCCTCCTGGCTGGGCCGGCCGATGATCGCCTTGGGGAGGTATTGGGCGCCCCCAGGCCAGACATGCCCGCCGCCTTCGACGACGTGGAAGACGACCTCCGAGCCCTCTCGGCAGGGGCCATGGGCCTCGCGCCGGATCCGGGTCCCATCGGTGGGTGCGCGGTCCGGCTCCTGGGAGACGGCAGGGCCCGCCTCGCACCCGTTGAGCGCAGCCCACTTCTCGCGAGACTCGGCCTCGGAGAGCACAGGCCCTCGGTCCCCGCGCACCGGACCGCCTTCGAAGGGAACGAGCGGATCCTCCGTTCCCACGAAAGAGATGACGGACACGGGCCGCGAGGGAGCACAGCTGCCGGCGAGCGCCTGGCCCATCAGCGCGGCCACGGGGCCGATGGCGGCGAAGCGGTCCGCGCGCTCGCAGGCGAGCCGGTAGCTCATCATCGCCCCATTGGACATACCCGCGGCGTAGACGCGGCGCCGGTCCGCCCCGAACTCCGCGATGAAGTGATCGGCGAGCGCGGTGAGGAAGCCCACGTCGTCCACGCCCAGCTGATCCGCGGGGGTGGTGCCGCGCCCATCCGCCCAGGAGCGGTCCACACCGTCGGGGTACACGACGATGAAGCCGCCCTCGTCCGCCACCGCGTTGAAGCCCGTGAGCTTCGCCTGCCCCTTCCCCTGTCCCATCCTCCCATGGAGGGACAGCACCAGCGGGGCCCCGGGCTTCACCTGTGGCGGGAGATGGTAGCGGAAGGTCCGCGTCCGGCCTCCGTGCTCCAGCTTCCCGCTGCCCATGCAGGGCGCATGCGCGGCCAGGCAGCGGGCGTGTGCCCCGCCACAGGCGGACACCATCAGGGCCAGCGCTGCGGCCTTCCAGATCCTGCTCCATGCGCGCTCCACGCGACACCTCCCGAGGCGCGGATCACGCCCGGTGGGCGATCTCTACATCGAAGCGTTTGGCCTTCAACTCCCGCAGCAGCCGGTACAGCCGGGGAGAGATGAGCAGCTGCTCCTGGGGCCTGAGGACTCCCCGCCTTGTCCCGATGAGCTGCCGCGTGCGTGCCCAGTCGCTCCCGTCATAGCCCGCGCGCTTCACCCAGAGCTCCGAGATGAGATTCAGCCCCGCCACGTGCTTGCGTGGGCAGCGATAGCGCCCCTGTTCATCCAGGTCGAACGGGCCTGCCCCTGTCTTCGTGGGCGGGACAATATCCACGGGCGTGGAGGTCACGACGAGCTGGCGCCACTCGTCACTGACGGCCCCTGACTTGTGCCTCACGGGCCGGTACTCCGCCCCGGTGATGCCGTGCTCTCGCAACGCCTTCACCAGCCGGCCGGAGAGCACGACCTCTCCGGCGATGGTAACGGCCAGATCCTTCTTCCTGGGAATGCGCCGCACGTCCAGATGCAGCTCCGTCAGCTGTGGAGCTCCGGCTCCACAAAGCGGGCACGCAGCAGCGTCATCGTACTTCGTCCCGCAAGCTTCACCCTCGGGCTCGAAGACCGTGCGAATCAAGAGTTGAAGCACCTCCGCAGCTTCCAGTTCCCGTCGGGTGTAGTGGCGAGAGATCTCCCAGCCCGTGAAGAATGCCCGCCCCTTCTTGCGGAACTCCCGATTGAGATCACCGATGAACTTGACGCGGGGGTCCTCCATTGGAAGTACGACCTTGCGAACGCTGTCTCCCAACCACGTCCCCAGGTCGGGTTCCAGGAACATGTTCGCCTGCTCCGCGGGGACTCGAAACTCGATCGTCTCTCGCATGGTTCTTAAGGAGTAATTCCGATGAGCTGCGGGATGGGGTACTTGGAATAGACCTTGAGCAGGATCTCTTGAAGCTCCTCTGAACTGGGCTTTCGTTGGCCATACGCCCGGAGCCTTCGGAACTCCTGGGTGATGGCTTGATGGTAGAAGGACGGAAGCCGGTATTTCACTCCGTTCTCCGGTCCTCCCAGGTAGATGGGAATGAAGTGGTGGTCCTGATACCCCTGATGCTCGGGGTAGCGCGCTCGGGCCTCTGCCAGCGCCTCGTAATACCGCTCCCGCGCCAGCTTGACCGCGCGATCATTCTCGGTCCTCCGCCGCCTCGCGGCGATCTCTTCTCTCGAAGGCCGAGGGTTGAGCAGGGGTGCGGACAGCCGCCCTGGCAATCCGCCGCGGCCTCCCCTGCGTGGCGGACGCCGCGCCATCGCCAGTTCCACTCCCGCCGCGGGCTCCGCCTCCACGAAGAAGACGTCCCACCCCACCTCTTCCCAAGCTTCTGCGCTCCCCTCCTCCCACTCCAGCAGCTCTGCTGGCAGGAAGACTCCAGGTGCCTCAACGGGCCCCTCCCTGCCTCGGATCGCCGAGTTCTCCGAGGCACACCCTATTGGCATCAGGCAGAAGACCAGCAACCAGCACAGCAGCCTGCGCATCACAGAGCCCCTCTCCGAAAGAGACATCCATGGCGCAGGCTGGCACAGCGGCCTCGGCCTCCTACCCGAGCAGCCACGCCCTCTGTTCACCACCCCACGGCTCTCACCGCCCAAGGGGACGGGCGTAGACGCCGAGGTGGGTGGCCACCACCCGCTCCCACCACGTGATGCGGAAGTTCGTCGGGGTGTTGACCATCTGGATGCGTCCGCGCGTGTCCTGCCGGACGAGTGTCGCGGAGCCACCGCCATCCAGCTGGATGCCGGTATGGGCCCCCTGCTTCAACAGCAGGCCCGCCGCCTCCTCCAGCGTGAGGCCCTCGCTGTATCCGGGCTGCTTGCCATCCACCACGAGCAGCCACAGGTAGCGGCCGGTCGCGTCGGCGGCGACGATCGTTCGCGGGTACGGCACCCGACTGAAGCCATCTTCCGCGAAAGCAACCGGGGCGCCGTCTCGCACGACGTACCCCATGCCCGAGATCGCGTGCCACACCTCGCCCACGGGATGCTCGAAGCTGACCCGGCGATCCCGCGACAGGTACAGGGTCACCATGGCCTTGCCCTCGTTGCCGTAGGCGCTCCCACGAGACGCCGCCTTGCCCACGACGCGCACCGGATCCCCGACATGTGGCGCGTAGTTGAGCGGGTGGGTGTTATGGAACGGGTAGAAGTAGTTCGCGTTGATCGCGAGCTGCACCCCGTGCCGGGCCGCGAACCCGCTCGTCGTGTCCGCGAACACGTCTCCCTCCCCCGAAGGCTCGCCCGGCGTCACCAGGAGGTCGATGCCGGCCTCCTCCAGGTCGATGCGAACGAGGTGCGCCACCACCGGACGTGGCTGCTGAAACACCACGCGCTCGTACCGCACGCCCGCGAACCACTCTTCGCGAACCGCCTCGGGCTGGCTCCGGTGCGTGAACCAGAGCCAGTAGCCCCCCACCACGCACCCGATGAGCCCCGGCCCCCCCAGCAAGAGACCACCACCGATCCGCAGCCACGCGCGCACGCGCCACCGGAGCAGCAGGCCAATCCCCCCAGTGAGAACCAGCCCGGAGAGGACCAGGAGCGGTGCACCCAGCAGGGGCCTCATGGCAGCTCCTCGCAGGCGCTGCACTGCCCCCCACCTGACGCTCCCCACACCCCAGGCGCGCTGGTCGAGTGCGTCACGTCGACTCCCGCCTCGAAATCATCCACCCTCTCCTCATGGAAAGAAGCTCTCCCGTCCATCCCCTCCATTGTACTGCCCGCCTCGCCCTCGCCTGCCTCATGGGGTGGCTCGCGGCGTGCAGCGCAGGCGCACAGGAGCGCCGCCCCGAGTCCACGCTCGCGAAGCCTCCCCGTGCAGCGCCTCGCCAGGCGCCTCCCCGCAGCAGCCCTCCGCCCAACGCGTTCGCGCGGGACATGCTCGAGGCGCACAACCAGGCCCGGGCCAACGCGCGCCCCACCCCACAGCCTCCCCTCCCCCCGCTCCAGTGGTCCGCCGAGGCCGCGAAGCGGGCCGAAGCCTGGGCCGCCCGCTGCACCTTCGAGCACAACCCGGAGCGCGGGCCCTTTGGCGAGAACCTGGCCGCGGCCACTCCGGGCGCGTGGAAGACGCAGGACGTGGTGAAGGACTGGGCCAACGAGGCCGCACACTACAACCTCGCCCGGAGCAACTGCGCGAGCGGCAAGGTGTGCGGCCACTACACGCAGCTCGTCTGGAGGAACACCACGCATGTGGGCTGCGCGAAGCGGACGTGCACGAAGAGCTCGCCGTTCGGCAGGGACTTCCCCACGTGGGAGCTCTGGGTCTGCAACTACGCGCCCCCGGGCAACGTCATCGGGCAGAAGCCCTATTAGGCCCGTGGGTGCGCCTTGTCGTAGATCGCCTGGAGCTGCTCCACGGAGACCTGGGTGTAGCGCTGCGTGGTGGACAGGCTCGCGTGCCCCAGCAGCTCCTGGATGCTGCGCACGTCCGCGCCGCCGCCCAGCAGGTGCGTGGCGAACGAGTGCCGCAGCGCATGCGGGCTCACCTTGCGCACCAGCGCGCACTGCACCACGTAGGTGTCCAGGTGCCGAGCGATGCTGCGCGGCGTGAGCCTGCCGCCCTTGTAGTTGAGGAAGAGCGCGTCCGGCGCCTGCCCGGGCCGAGGCGTCGCCAGCAGCTCCCCCCTCCGCATCAGGTACGCCTCCAGCGCGCGGATGGCCTGCGCGTTCACCGGGCACAGCCGCTCCTTGCTCCCCTTGCCCATCACCCGGATGATGCGCCCGCGCCGATCCACGTCCAGCAGATCCAGCCCGCACAGCTCGCTGATGCGCAGGCCCCCGCCATACAGGATCTCCAGGATCGCCTTGTCCCGCAGGCCCAGCACCGTCTCCAGCGACGGCATCTCCAGGATGGCGAACACCTCGTCCACCGGGAGCACCTTCGGCAGGATCCTGGGCAGCTTGGGGCTCTTCACCAGCTTCGCCGGGCTGGCCGGCAGCAGCTTCTGGCGCACCAGGTACTTGTAGAAGGACTTGATGCTCGCCAGGCGCCGCCCGCGGCTCGCCGGGGCGTGGTCCACCGCCAAAGTGCCCAGGTAGCCCCGGATCGCCGCGTGCGTCCCCGCCAGCAGGCTCAGCTTCATCCGCTCGACGAGGTAGCGCTCGAAGTCGACCAGATCGATCAGGTAGTTGCGCACCGTGTGCGGCGACGCGCCCTTCTCGTGCTCGAGGTGGGCCCGGAACTTCTCCAGCAGTGGCGACAGCGCCTCCATGGCCTCCAGCGTAGACGCGCCCACGCGCGCCGCAAGCTTCCTCGCTGCCCGCTCACGCGGCGATGATGCGCAGGTGCCGCGGCTCGATGTACTTCGGCTTCGGGCGCATACCCGCCAGCCCGGGGCCGCCCGCCATGGTCGAGCCCCCGCCCAGGCTCACCGAGGCGAACAGCCGCTCCGCCACCTGCCGCGTCGCCTGCAGGCGCTCGGCCCGCTGCGTGAACGTGAACGTGTGCACCTGCCCGTCCTGCAGCACGTAGAAGTGCAGCTGCGCCAGCTTCATGCCCTTGGCCTGGTGCGTGGACTCGCGCAGGAAGCCCTTCACCTTGCCGAAGTTGGCGGGCTTCTCGGACACCAGCTGGAACTGCTCCGCGCCCTTGAGCACCCCCAGCATCCGCGCCGCGTACTGCGGCGGCGTCTCCCCGGCCTTCAGCGGCTCGGCCACGTACGTCAGGCTGCTGCGGAACCCCTCCTCCACCGGACCCTGAGCCACGATCTGCGTCGCGTCCGACCAACCCTCAGGCAGCGACATCTGCAGGTTGCCGTACTTCATCGTGTTCGAGTTCATGGTGGGTACCTTCGGGGTCAGGGTCTGGAAGCCCTCGGAATTTCTCCGTGAGGCTTTATATCCACATTATCTCACCGTGTAGGCAAATGTTGCCTGACGACTCACCTTTGGCGACCGAATCCCCACCTTGAGCGACAGAGGTCCACCTAACTGCCCAGTTAGACTACGGAAACCCACTAAAAACTACATTCACCTACATTGCCGCAGGAGCCAGATAGACGCCCGGCTTCTGGCTCTGGGTGACGAGGTAGACGACGTGCGAGTCCCCCGAGCCCGCGAAATAGGCGGGGATTTGCACCCGCTGGTCCAGCGTCTTCCGGGCCTTGGACTTCATGTCGTAGACGGCCACGTCGTAGGTGTCCGAGTCCATGCGGGCGTAGGTGACCAGGAAGCGCTGGCCGTCGCCGGAGAGCTTGTAGCTGAAGATGCCCTGGATCCAGGTGACGGGCTCGGGCTGGGACTTGGGCAGCGGCAGGGCCTTGAAGTCACAGGCGCGGCCCTCGCGGATGCAGTTGGTGCGGAAGATGACCTCGGCGTTGCCCGGGGTGAAGCCGTAGCCGAAGACGCCCGCGTGGACCTTCTCGGCCTTCTCGGCGCCCACCGGGTAGAGCATCAGGTCCACCGAGTAGATGGGCTTGAGGAAGCGCGAGAGGAACGCCACGTAGCGGCCGTCCGAGCCCCAGGTGAAGTTGGGGACACGATCACCCACGCGCCGGGTCTCCCCGTCCGGCAGCTGCACCACGGCCATCAGGCCCGCGCGCGCGGAGGGATCGTACTTCTCCAGGAAGCCCAGCGCCTGCGAGTCCGGAGAGAAGGAGAACTCCTCCACCCGCTCGCCCACCTTGCGCCCGGGGCTGCCATCCGCGGGGCCCACGTGGAGATCGCCCAGCAGCTCGGGCTTGCCGTTCTCCGTGCGCGCCAGCCACTTGCCGTCCTTCGAGAAGCCGAACACGCGCACCCCGGTGGCGACCTTCCGGGGCTTGAGGTCCGCCAGGGCCGCGAGGTGGAGATCGTACATGCCGCGCTCGGCCTCGCTGCGCACCTGCCAGGCCACGTGCAGGCCGTCCGGGGACACCTCGTAGTCTCCGACGTAGTCCCCCAGCTTGCGCGGGGCCTCGGGCTTCTGCGCGGACACCGCGGCCAGCCCGCCGGCCGCCGCCAGCCGGCGCTTGAAGAACAGCGTCTTGCCGTCCGGGGTGAACTGGGCGGTGGACACCTCGCCGCCCACGTCCTGGAAGGGCCCCGCGGGCAGCGGCCCCAGCTTCAGCACGCCGTTGTCCACGAAGGCCAGCAGCTCCCCGTCCGGGCTCGGCAGCATGTACGAGACGCCCTCGCCCAGCTTCAGGGGATCCGCGGTGGGCTCGGTGAGCGAGAGCACGTGCAGCGCGCCGGCCTGGTTCGCCGGGTTGTAGCCGGTGAGGAACAGCAGGTAGCGCGAGTCCTTCGAGAAGAGCTGGCCGCCCGGCACGTTGGTGACGCCCGCCCCCACCTTGCGCGGGGAGCCTCCCGGCACCGGGGCGACGTACAGCTCCCCCAGCAGCATCTGCGACGGAATGCCGTCCAGCCGCGGCTTCTTCGCCTCGAGCAGGTAGGTGACGAACTGCCCATCCGGCGACACGCGCAGGTCCGCCGCCATGCCCGCCGCCAGCAGCGCCCCCTGCCCGCCCACCGCGGCCCTCTTCCCGCCGCCGCCTCCGCCCCCCCCGGAGTTCTCGCGCTTGCATCCCACCACCGAGAGCGAGAGCGCCACGAGCGCCCCCATCACCACGAGTCGCCGAAGCTGCATCATGCGCTCCTCTGCAGGGACTGCGGGACGGCCACGCCAGGCAGCCACGCGGCCAGATCCTCCTGGGCCCGCGCCGCGTACCTGGCTCGCTTGTCCTGTTTCTTCACCCGCCCGGGCAGCGGCGGGAACAGGCCGAAGATGACGTTGGAGGGCTGGTGGGGGTGGTCCGGCGGGTGCGCCTCGCCCGTGACGTGCCGGTAGAGCGCCCCCAGGGCCGTGGTGGCCGGCGGCGGGACGAACTCGCTGCCCGTCAGCCGCGCGTGCAGCGCCAGCGCCACCAGGCCGCCGCTCGCCGCGGACTCCACGTAGCCCTCCACCCCGGTGATCTGCCCGGCGAAGAACACCCGCCGCTCGGCCTTGAGCGACAGATCCTTCTCCAGCAGCCGCGGCGAGTCGATGAAGGTGTTGCGGTGGATCTGCCCCATGCGCAGGAACTCCGCGTCCTTCAGGCCGGGGATGCAGGTGGTGAAGATGCGCTTCTGCTCGCCCCAGGTGAGCCGCGTCTGGAAGCCCACCATGTTCCACGCGGTGCCCGCCCGATCCTCCATGCGCAGCTGCACCACCGCGTACGGCGGCTGGCCCGTGCGAGGGTCCATCAGCCCCACCGGCTTCATCGGCCCGTAGGCCAGGGTGTCGTCTCCGCGCTCGGCCATCACCTCAATCGGCAGACAGCCTTCGAAGTATCTGGGTTCCTCGAAAGCGTGCGGCGTCAGCTTCTGGCCCGCCTTCACCTCGGCGATGAAGCGGTAGTACTCCTCCCGGCTCATCGGCAGGTTGAGGTAGTCGTCCCCCTCGCCCTTGCCGTAGCGGCTCTGCCGGAAGGCGATGTTCATGTCGATGGAGTCCCCGGAGAGGATGGGGGCGATGGAGTCGTAGAAGTAGAGCTTCTGCCCCACGTACCGCTCCAGCTCCCGGGTGAGCGCGTCCGAGGTGAGCGGCCCGGTGGCCACCACCACCAGCCCGTCCGGCAGCGCCTCCACCTCCCCGGGCACCACCTCCACCAGCGGGTGCTCGCGCACCGCCTGGGTGATGGCGTCGGAGAACTTCTCGCGATCCACCGCCAGCGCGTCCCCGGCGGGCACCCGGTGCGTGTCCGCGCTGCCCAGGACGATCGAGCCCAGCGCGCGCAGCTCCGCGTGCAGCAGGCCAATCGCGCTCTCCGGGTTGTCCGAGCGCAGCGAGTTGGAGCACACCAGCTCCGCCAGCTGGTCCGTCTTGTGCGCGGGCGAGCGCTTCTGCGGCTTCATCTCCCGGAGCGTCACCGGGATGCCTCGCCGAGCGAGCTGCCAGGCGCACTCGCTGCCCGCCAGGCCGCCCCCGATCACCGTCACGCGTGGCTTCACTGCCTCCATCACACACTCCCTGGGGCCCGCTTCGGGGCCCATCCGAAAACAGTTAGCAGGACTGCCCTGCCCTTTCCCAGCGCTGAAAGAGCGCGGGGCGCCAGCCCGTCGCCTGGAAGAAGCAGCCTGCCCGCTCGTCCTCCAGCCCGGCCCACCCGTCACAAAGGCGCTCCGGTTTCCCTACCTGCCGAGCACCCCTACTTTTCTCGCGTTCATCGCTCGAAGAAGACGGTCCGGGCGAGCGCCGTACCACACCCTAATGGAGCCAGTCAGGCCATGACCCGAGCCAACGAACTGCTGAAGATCCGGGAGCTCCTCCAGCGCAGACGCCGAGAGATCCTCAGCGCCAACCTGGGCGCCCACCGCGAGCTGACGTCCCTGAAGGACCAGGAGCGGGATCCCGAGTACGAGGAGAACGCCCAGGCCGAGCTCGCCGACTACACGCTCTCCAGCCTGATGGAGGCCCAGCGCAGGGAGATCATGCTGATCGACGCCGCGCTGCGTCGCATGGACATGGGCGTCTTCGGCGACTGCGTGGACTGCGGCTACGAGATCCCCATCGAGCGCCTGGAGGTGCTGCCCTTCGCCATCCGCTGCGAGGAGGACGCCACGCGCCACGAGCTGGAGACGCGCGGGGGCCCGAGCGCCACGCCGTCCCTGTAGTCCACCCCGAGGCGAGGGGGCGCCCGCCGCCCCCGCCTGCTCAGTCCCCGCCTTCCTTCTTGAGGACGACGAAGCGGTAGTTCTCCAGCTCGTTCTGCCCGGCGGTGTAGAGCACGGTGAGGAGCAGATCATAGGGGACCTTCTTGTCCCCGATGACGGAGAGCTCCCGGCTGAAGGGGGCCGCCGGGTTGCGCTCGGCGATGTACTTGAGCTTCTCCACTTCCTTCTTGAGCGCCGCGTCCAGCGACACCACCAGCCGCCCCTGGAGCTGCTCCGGGGGCACCACCCCATTCACCAGCCGCACCACCTCCTTGTCGCCCACCATGATGTTCTTGGGGGTGATGGTGACGGCCACCGTGTCCTTGGGCGAGGCGCGGGTGGAGGAGACGGGGGGCCGCACGTCCTCGGAGGCGGTGATGGCCGCGGAGGACGAGGCGAAGGACTTGAGCAGGAACACCAGGAGGATGGTCATCATGTCCATCATCGCGGTGATGTTCAGCTCCTTGATCTCGCCGGCGGCCTCGCGCTCCTTGCGCTTCTTGCGCGCCAGCGCCTTGCGGAAGCGCATGCGCTGCAGCTGCTCCTCCGCCTCGGGCGACAGCCGCTCCGGCTGCGTGGGCGCGTCGCTGCTGCTCACATCGCCCCCAGGGTGACGTCCGGGAACAGGGTGTGGCGCTCCTTGCCCTGCGTCTCGCGGCACGCGTCCATCGTCGCGATGAGCGCCTCGTACTGCACGTCCGCGTCCGCGGCGATGATGACCTTGGTCTCGCTGGGGAAGGCCTGCTTGATCTTCAGCATGGTGGCGCTGAGCGCCTCGTAGTCGTAGGTGCCGTCCGCCTTGACGGGGATGGTGGGCGCCCCGGCCTCGCCGAGGATGGCGTTCTCGCTGTTGACGAAGTAGCCCTTCTTGGAGATCAGCACGCTGAGCGTCAGCTTGGGCTGCTCCGCGTTCTCCGGCTGCACCGCCGCCGAGGGCCCGCCGTAGTTGGGCGCGCTGACGTTGAGGATGCCGAACGAGGCCAGGCCCGTGATGGACAGCAGCATGAAGATGATGAGGTTCATGAGGATGTCCAGGTAGGGGACGATGTTCAGCTCCCCGGACTCCTCTTCCTCACGAGGCTTCAGCTTGCGGCGCGAGAAGTAGAAAGCCATGCGAGTGCCTCCGACTCAGCGCTCGAGGTGGGGCGGCGCTCAGGCCGCCCGGGACTCGCCGTCCAGGTGGGTGTCCCCGCCGTGCCGCCGCGACAGCAGGTTCTCCAGCTTGAGCGCGTTGAGCTCCACGCTCTCCACCATGTGCTTGGCGTACGAGGTGAGGATCAGGTGGAAGATGATGCAGATCACCGCGATGGAGAGCGCGAAGGCGGTGTTGTTCATCGCCTTGGAGATACCATCCGACAGGAGCGTCTGCTTCTGCTCCGCCGGCACGTTGCCCAGCGCCTGGAAGGTGCCGATGAGGCCGAAGATGGTGCCCACCAGCCCGACCAGGGTGGCGATGTTGGCCAGCGACCACAGCCAGGGGATGCGGGCGCTCACGCCAGGCGTGTGCTCGACGATGGCCTCCTCCATGCCCTTGGCCACCTCGATCTCTCCGCGGTTGGCGCGGGTGAGCCCGGAGCGGATCACCTTGGCCAGGGGGGCGTGCGGCGCCGCGCTGCACAACTTCACCGCCCGGTCCACGTTGCCCGTCATCACCAGCTTGGAGATCTGCTCCATGAAGGGCGGGGCGTTGAGGTTGTAGCGGAACATCAGCGTGTAGATCCGCTCGCCCGCCACCCCGATCGAGACCGCGAACCAGAACAGGTTCACGAACATGAACGGACCGCCGTCCTTGAAGAACTTCACGACGGAGTCCACGACACCCAGCTTTTCGGCAGTGGCGGCCAGGAGCACCCCGTCCAGCAGTTCGCTCACCATGGGGATCATCGCGCTGCGAATCCTTTCAACGCCCTTGGCCGGGCACACCCTTGCGAGCACGGGCGGCGGTCTCCCAGGCAGGGAGCGGGCTGCCTCTTCTTAGAGGGCGCCCGCCGAGCGTGTCAAGGCGCGGACGGGCTACCCTCCCGGAATCCTTGGGACTTTCAGGCGGCCGAGGGAGCGGTCAGCTCTCCTGGCTGCTGCAGCTCCCGCCGGTAGTCGCACTCCTTGTTCGGGCACGCCACGTACGCGCCGTCCCGCTTGGAGAACTTCTGGAGCAGGTACGGGGACTGGCAGCTGGGGCACTGCTCGGCCAGGGGCCTGTCCCACGCGGCGAACTTGCAGTCCGGGTAGCGGTTGCAGCCGAAGAAGATCTTCCCCCGGCCGCTGCGGCGCTCGGTGAGGTAGCCCTGCTTGCAGTCCGGGCAGGCCACGCCGATGGAGATGGGCTTGGACGTCTTGCACTCCGGGTAGCCGGAGCAGGCCATGAAGCGCCCGAAGCGGCCGCGCTTGATGACCATGGGCTTGCCGCAGTTGGGGCACTTCTCGTCCGTGGTCTCCTCCTCCACGATGACGATCTTGCCCTCGGCGTCCCGCTTGAAGTCCTTGGTGTTCTTGCACTCGGGGTAGTTGGAGCACGCCAGGAAGTGCCCCATCTTCCCGAACTTGATCACCATCACGCTGCCGCACTTCTCGCACGGGATGTCGGTCTTGATCTCCTCGCGCTTGATGTCGCGCATCTCCGCTTCGGCCTTCTCGAGCGTCTCCTTGAAGGGCCCGTAGAAGTCGTGCAGCACGGCCTTCCAGTTGGCCCCGCCCTCGGAGATCTGATCCAGCTTCTCCTCGAGGTTGGCGGTGAAGGCGACGTCCATCTCCTTGGGGAAGTGCTTGACCAGCATCTCGTTGGTCATCTGCCCCAGATCCGTGGGGCGGAAGCGGCCCTCGATCTTCTCCACGTACTTCTTGTCCTGGATGGTGGAGAGGATGGCCGCGTAGGTGGAGGGCCGGCCGATGCCCTGCTCCTCCAGCTCCTTCACCAGGGTGGCCTCGGAGAAGCGCGGCGGCGGCTGGGTGAAGTGCTGATCGTGCAGCAGCTTCTGCAGGCGCACCTTGTCCCCGTCGTTGAGCATGGGCAGCTCGCCGGTGACGTCCTCGGCGCCCTCCTCGCCCGCGGCGGTGGCCTTCTCCTTCTCCGCCTCCTCCTCCGGCGTCAGCCCCGCGCCGTACACCTTCAGGTAGCCCGGGAACTTCAGCGTGGAGCCCGAGGCCCGGAACGTGGCCCGGCCCGCGGTGATGTCCGCGCTCGTCTGGTCATACACCGCCGGCTTCATCTGGCACGCGACGAAGCGGTTCCAGATCAGCTCGTAGAGGCGGAACATGTCCTCCTCGCCCATCTGCTCGAAGAAGGGGCGCACCCGCTCCGGCGGGTACTCCAGGGACACGGGGCGGATGGCCTCGTGCGCGTCCTGGGCGCTCTTCTTGCTGCGGTACACCATCGGCTCCTCCGGCAGGTAGTCCCCGCCGTACTGGGTGCCGATGAAGTCACGCACGGCCTTCACCGCGTCGTCCGACAGGCGGGTGGAGTCCGTACGCATGTACGTGATGAGCGCCGTCTGGCCCTCCTCGCCCAGGGGCACGCCCTCGTAGAGGCGCTGGGCCAGCGTCATCGTCTTCTTCGCGGTGAAGGACAGCCGGTTGGCCGCCTCCTGCTGCAGCTTGGAGGTGATGAAGGGCGCGGGCGCGTTGCGGCGCCGCTCGCGGCGGTCCACCTTGGAGACGGTGAAGTCGGCGCCCTGCAGCTCGGCCACCAGGGCCTCGGTGGTGGCGCGCTCCTTCAGCTCCACCTTCTTGCCGTCCACCTTGGACAGCTTGGCCTTGAAGGGCGGCGGGCCGGCGCTCCCCTCCAGCAGCGCGTCCAGCGTCCAGTACTCCTGCGGGATGAAGGCCTTGATCGCCTCCTCGCGCTCGCAGATCAGCCGCACCGCCACCGACTGCACGCGGCCGGCGGACAGGCCCCGGCGGATCTTCTTCCAGAGCAAAGGAGAGATCTGGTAGCCCACCAGCCGGTCCAGGATGCGCCGCGTCTGCTGCGAGTCGTAGTTGTCCTGGTTGAGCTGCCGCGGCTGGGCGATGGCCTCCTGGATGGCCTTCTTGGTGATCTCGTTGAAGAGCACCCGGTAGGCGTCCTTGTGGGCCAGCTCCTCGTGGATGTGCCAGGCGATGGCCTCACCCTCGCGATCCGGGTCCGTGGCCAGGAAGACCTTGTCGGCGCTCTTGGCCACCTTCTTCAGCTCGTTGAGGACTTTCTCCTTGCCCTTGATGACGTGGTACTCGGGCTGGAAGTCGTGCTCCACGTCCACGCCGATCTTGCTCTTGGGCAGATCCTTCAGGTGGCCCACGGAGGCCTTCACCGTGTAGCCCGAGCCCAGGTACTTCTTGATCGTCTTCGCCTTGGCCGGCGACTCCACCACCACCAGGTAGTGCGGTCCCTTGCCGCGCCGCGTGGACTCCTCCTCCTCCTCCTCCTCGCCGGCAGAGGCCTCCACCGTCGCCAGCGCGCCCTTGCCCTTCCCCTTGCCCTTGGCGGCGGCCTTCTTGGCGGCAGCCTTCTTGGCGGCCGCCTTCTTCGCGGGGGCCTTCTTCGCCGCCGGGCGCTTCGCCGCCTTCTTGGGCGTCGTCTCCTCGGCGTCCGTCTCGACGGCCTCCGTCTCGGCTTCCTTGTTCTTCCGCGTGGCCATGCCCTCTCCTGCTCAGATCCTTTCGTACAACTTGCCCGGGTGCTGGATCACCAGCCCCGAGAGCTCCAACTCCACCAGCGCGCTGGTGAGCGTCGCCGGGGAGAGCTGACAACCCGCCAGCACCTCATCAAAGGTGCGGGGGACCCGATCCAACAGCAGCCAGGCCCCCCTGGCTTCCGCCGAGAGCGCCTCCCAGGGCTCCCCCGCCCCAGGCGGCACCGCCAGCACCGGCCGCGCCCCTACGAAGCTCCAGACATCTTCCACTGTCAGGCACGCGCGCGCCTTGCCATCCCGGATCAGCTGGTTGCAGCCCAGCGCGGCCTCGTTCAGCACGTCCCCCGGCATGGCGAGCACCGGGCGCCCCAGCGCTCGCCCGGCCTCCGCCGTGTGCAGCGCGCCGGAGCCCTCGCCGGCCCGAAGCACCAGTACCGCATCTGACGCGCCAGCAATGAGGCGGTTGCGCCGGGGGAAGGTGGTCCGGCTCGCCCGGACGCCCGGCGGCAGCTCGCTGAAGAACACCCCACCCCGCTCCAGGAAGAGGGGCAACAGGCGGGCCTGCGGCGGATCCAGCTCATCCAGCGCGGAGCCCAGGAAGGCCCACGTCTCCCCGTCCGCATCCATGGCCCCGTGGTGGCAGGCGCGATCCACGCCCATGGCCGCGCCGGACACCACGCCCACGCCGCCCTCGGCCACTTTGCGCGCGAAGGTACGGGCCACCGGCAGGAAGCCCTGATCCGGGTGCCGGCTGCCCACCATGGCCACCCGGCGCCGCGGCGGCCCCACATTCCCCTTGTAGAACAGGAGGGGCGGCGCGTCCGGCACACCGGCCAGGCGCTCGGGGAACGTGCGCTCCCCCGCGAAGGCCACCTCCATGCCGGACAGCTCGCATTGCTCCAACAGTCGCTCCGCCAGCTCGTCCAGCTCATCCACCAGCGCCAGCCGGCGACGGACCGCCGAGGACAGGGGCGCCTCGGCCAGCCACTCCCTCACCGGCCGGGCCAGCAGGGACGCCAACGCGCCCCCAGCGAACGCACGCAGGGCCTCCAGCGTCCGCGGCCCCAGCCCTGGGACCGCCCACAGGGCCAGCGTGGCACGCTGCTCAGGCGTCAGTGAGTGTAGGAAAGTGTCCGCCATACCAACCCCCCATGCGGTGCCCACCTATATAGATGATGGGCCCGACGGAAGGGGGCGCGACACATAAACACCGGACCGGCAGCGGTCAAGCGGCCAGTCCCACCGCCCTCTGGCGGAAAGTGCGATCGGCTCGGCTCAGCGGCTCGCAGTAGGCGAATTCCCTACACGCATCTCCGCCCGATCCCCGGGGACGATCTCGCGCAGGGAGTTGATGAGCATGCAGTTGGAGGTGCGCTCCTTCACCTCGGTGACGAGGCACGTGCCGATGACTTCATCCGGCAGGGTCTCGCTCTTCTCGCTCTTCTTGCCCTCCTCTTCCAGCAGCCTGCGGATCGCCGGGTTCTGATTGCGCACGATGGAGAAGGTGTTGCCCACCGCCACGCCGTCGCTGCTGCCCTTGTCCACCACCATCAGGTGGTGCTCGGCGGTGACGGTGAGGAACGGCAGCAGGGCGGTGACGACGTAGCCCTTGAGCGCCTTGGTGTTGGGCTTGATGGCGACGCGATCCACCACGCGCTCACCGTAGGGGCCCACCAGATCCCCACGCTCGATGGGCACCCACGTCTCGGAGACCTGCGCGGTGACGAGCTTGTTCCCCACGCTCAGCACGCGCACGGTGCCCAAGAGCTCCGTGAGCACGCCCACCCGCTCGTTCGTCACCGGGTGCTTCACCTCCTGGACGGTGCGGAACACCAGGTAGCGATCGCCCACCTTCGCGTCGACCTTGCGCTTGAACTTCACGTAGACCGTCTCCGGGTAGGAGAGCATCTCCGCGTCCGAGAAGGAGCTGTCGATCATCCCCGCCTCGTCCACCTCCTTGGAGGTGACGAAGCCGTGCGTCCTCACCAGCGTCGCGCCGTTGGCCTCGTAGCCCACCTTGCCGGACACGGAGACCAGCTGCTCGCCGTTGACGGGGCCCAGCTCCGTGGCGGCCTGGATGTCGCCCTCCTCCGCGACCATCTCCCCGGGCGCCGGGCCCGTGCCCGCCTCCACGCGAGAGGGGACCTCCTCGCCCGCGGGGAAGAAGCGCACCCGGTTGCCCGGGTAGATCCAGTGCGGGTTGGCGATCTC
>JAFGNZ010000316.1 GCA_016926755.1 Myxococcaceae bacterium
CCGGGTGTGGCTTCCGTTCCTCCGGGCGCACCGGTACATGCGCTCCCGCCAGTCGCTGTTGGACTACTCCCTCACCCAGTTCTACCGCGTCGCCGCGCATCACCGCTCCTGACGATGGAGGAGGCTGGTCCCAGGGGGCCCGCAGGCGACGAGATAGCGGCCATCGCCGTGGAGCAGTGCTAACCTCGCGGCCGCGGTGACGCCTCGCCTCCTTGCCCTCCTGTTCCTCCTCCTCGGACTCGCGGCCCCTGCCTCCGGCGCCGAGCGCCCCTCGCGCGCGGACCTGCAGAAGGCGGTGGAGCTGCACGAGCGCTCGGTGGTGCGCGTCCACGGGCCCCGGCGCGCTGGCCCCGGCGTCATCGTCGGCACCCAGGGCCAGGTGCTCACCTCCGTGGAGCACGTGAGCCTGGAGGCCGCCGAGGTGGAGTATGACGGCAAGCGACTCCCGGCCTCGGTGCTGCTCGCCAACGGCTACCTCAAGATCGCCGTCGTCGCCGCGCCCAGCGGCACCTACCCCTCCGTGCCCGTGAAGGTGCTCGCGGACAGCCTGGACGGCCAGTGGCTCATCGGCGTCGTGCGCGGCCGAGGCAAGCAGAAGGCCCACCCCTTCACCGCCGTCGCCCGGCGCGCGAAGCAGGAGCCCTTCGTGGAGCTGGATCTCCCGCTGGCGCCGGGCAGCCCCCTCTTCGACACACAGGGGCGGCTGGTCGCCATCGTCGTCCAGCGGCTCAGGACGGGCAGCCGGGCCCTGCCGCTGTCGGCCGTGAAGCTCCAGCTCGCCTCCACGGCGGAGCGCCCATGAGCCCCACCACCGCCCAGCCGTGGCGCCCCTCGGCCGTGCAGGAGGTGACGATCCTGTGGGCCGTGGGCTTCCTGGGCATCATCTTCGCCTTCCTGCTCTTCGGCGGCACCAGCATCCCCAAGCTGGTGGCCACGGTGGGCTTCCTCTACCTGCCGCTCATCCCCATGCGCTGGCGCGAGGAGGACTACCGTGACTACGGCCTCACCCTGCGCGCCTGGCGCCAGGATCTGAAGCTGTTCCTCCTGCTGAGCCTCATCGTCTGCCCGCTGTTCTTCCTCGGCTTCGCCGCCTGGGTGGAGCTCATCCCCCACCTGCCCTCGGGCCTGGCCCGCTACCTCACGCCCCACAGCGGCCCCGCGCACTTCACCCCCCGGCTGCCCCCGCGCTTCGCCGAGTGGGTCATCGATCAGCTGTTCGTCGTGGCGCTCCCGGAGGAGTTCTTCTACCGGGGCTACATGCAGACGCGGCTGCGCGACGCGTGGCCGCGAGGACGCAAGGTGCTCGGCGCGCGGCTGGGGCCCGCCTTCTGGCTCACCGCGGTGCTCTTCGCCCTGGGCCACCTGGCCATCTTCCAGGCCTGGCGCCTCTCCGTCTTCTTCCCCGCCCTGCTCTTCGGCTGGATGCGCGAGCGCTCCGGCACCGTCCTCGGCGCCGCCCTCTTCCACGCCGCCTGCAACCTCTACGTGCGCTTCCTCGAGGTCTCCTTCTTCGGCGGCTGAGCCCCCCCGGGTTGCGGATGACACCTCAACCTGGCCTGACAGGCGTCATCCAGTATTCACTGAAATGCGGTATAGCCCAGGGCGCCCTGGCGCACGCCGCAGCGCGGGCGGGCGCCCATCCGAGGGGGGAACTCTCAGTGAACCGTCTTCAGAGAAGTCAGGCGCGCGTGCTGGCCACCGCGCTCGCGCTGTGCGCAGCCGTGTGGGCGCCCGCCGCGCTGGCCCAGCAGAACTCCTCCGTCATCACCGGCACGGTGCAGGACGCGAGCAACCAGCAGCCCATCGCCGACGTGCTCGTCACCGCCACCTCCGCGGCCCTCCAGGGCGAGGCGATCGCCGTCACGGACGCCACCGGCACCTACCGCCTGCCGCAGCTGCCGCCCGGCGTCTACACGCTGCGCTTCGAGAAGGAGAGCTTCCAGCCCTACTCGCGCGCGGAGATCACCCTGCGGCTCAACCGCACCATCCGCCTCAACGCGCAGCTCTTGCCGGACGCGTTCCAGACGACGATCGAGATCTCCGGCACGCCGCCCGCCATCGACGTGGGCTCCACCCGCACGGGCCTGAGCGTGGACACGGACGTGGTGCGCAACATCGCGGTGGTGCGCCCCGGCTCCAAGGGGAGCGCGGCCCGCTCCTTCGAGAGCCTGGCCGAGCTCGCCCCCGGCGCCAACTCGGACGCCTACGGCGTCTCCCTCAACGGCACCACCTCTCCGGAGAACGGCTTCCTGGTGGACGGCCTGTCCACGGGCAACCCCGCCACCGGCGTGCTCGGCTCGCCCCTCTCCGTCGAGTTCATCCAGGAGGTGAACGTCATCACCGGCGGCTTCATGCCCGAGTTCGGCCGCTCCACCGGCGGCGTGGTGACGGCCGTCACCAAGTCCGGCTCCAACGCGCTGCGCGGCTCGCTCTTCAGCAACCTCACCCCCGGCGCCTTCGAGGGCACCCCCAAGCGCGTGCTGCGCGCCGGCAACGTCATCACCACCCAGCAGCAGCTGTGGAACCTGGGGGACTTCGGCGGCGATCTCGGCGGCCCCCTCGTCAAGGACAAGCTCTGGTTCTACGTGGGCGTGGCGCCCTCCTTCACCCGCCGCAGGCTCGAGCGCAGCCTGAACGCCTTCGTGCTGGACGAGAACGACGAGCGCATCGAGGACGAGAACGGCTTCTTCCGCACCGAGCCCCTCGAAGGCACCACCACCCACTACTTCGCCGACCAGCGCTCCGTGCAGTACATCGGCAAGCTGACGTGGCAGGCCGCGGCGGATCACACCCTCACCCTGTCCCTCTACGGCGCGCCCACCCGCTCCGGCGGCGACGGCCGCTTCGCCTACCGCGTGGATGACAACGCGGTGGAGGTGGAGAACATCGCCGGGGCCTACTCGGCGTTCGCCCACCGCAACGAGACGGACTCGCGGGACATCTCCCTCAAGCTGGCCTCCTCCTTCCTGGACAAGAAGGTCCTCCTGGACGCCACCGTGGGCTGGCACCACCAGGTGGACTCCAACCTGCCCTCGGACGGCAGCGCCATCGGCAGCGGCGCGGGCCTGGCGGGCCTGCCCCAGTTCGAGATGCAGCGCTCCAGCCGCCCGGATCCGAACAACCCCGGCGCCAGCCTGCCCCACTTCTACTCCCTCAATGACTTCGAGCAGCTGCCGGATCCGTCGGTGTGCGATCCCGCCGGGACCGAGAACGCCGTCCGCTGCCCGGTCCCCAACTACCTGCTCGGCGGCCCCGGCCTCCTGCTGGATCGCACGGTGGAGCGCTACCAGGCCAACGTGGTGGGCACGGTGCTGCTCAACGCCATGGGCCACCACGTGATCAAGGCCGGCTTCGACGCGGAGCTGATGACCAACGAGGACGTCCGCGGCTACTCGGGCGACGTGCTCTACCGCGAGAGCGTCAACGGCAGCACCTTCCAGGACTTCCGCGCGTTCGGCTACCTCACCGGGCCGGACGAGGTGGTGATCCAGCCCTCCGTCAACCCGTCCACCCGCGCGCTGGCCATCGGCGGCTTCGTCCAGGACTCCTGGAGCATCCTGGACAAGGTGACGCTGAATGCGGGCGTGCGCTACGACACGCAGACGGTCTACGGCACCGGCGGGGACGTGGCCTTCGAGCTGCCCAACCAGCTCTCCCCGCGCGTGGGGCTGATCTACGACTTCACCCAGCAGGGCCGCTCCAAGCTCTACGCCAGCTTCGCGCGCTACTACCAGAACGCGGTGCTGGCCATGGTCAACTCGCAGTTCTCCAACATCACCCGCATCCAGGCCAACCGCCGGCGCGCCGCGCAGGGCGAGGCCCCCGGGTGCGATCCGCTCCGCCAGGCCGCGCCCTACACGGAGTGCCGGGACGAGCGCAACGTGATCGCCGGCGGCAGCCAGTCCCACCTCAGCCGCCTGTACACGCAGACGTTCGCCATCAACAGCCCGGTGGATCCGGAGCTGGAGCCGCAGTCCTCGGACGAGTGGGTGGTCGGCGGCGAGTACGAGCTGCTGCCCAGCGCCACCGTGGGCATCCTCTACACCCACCGGAGCATGAACGACGTCATCGAGGACATGTCCCGCAACGAGGCCACCAACTACTTCATCGGCAACCCCGGCCGCGGCATCGCCTCCGAGTTCCCCAAGCCTGTCCGCAACTACGACGCCGTCACGCTCTCCTTCAACAAGACGTTCACGGAGCTGTGGCTGCTGCAGGCCAGCTATACCTGGTCTCGCCTGTGGGGGAACTACTCGGGCCTGTTCCGCCCGGAGAACCTCCAGCTGGCCCCCAACGTCACCTCGGACTTCGATCTGATCTCCCTCACGGAGAACAAGACGGGCCTGCTGCTGCTGGATCGCACCCACTCGGTGAAGCTCTTCGGGGCCAGGGAGTTCCCGATCTCCAACACGCTGGCGCTCAACCTGGGCCTGTCCTACCGGGGCACCTCGGGCGCGCCGATCAACGTGGTGGGCGCCCACTACGTCTACGGCCCGGAGTTCACCTTCATCCTGCCGCGCGGCGCCGGCGGCCGGCTGCCCTTCGTGCACAACATCGACACGCGCCTGAGCGCCAGCTACCGGCTGTCCGGCGACATGGTGGCCAGCCTGAGCCTGGATGTCTTCAACCTCTTCAACTTCCAGGCCGCCACCGCGGTGGACCAGCGCTACACCTCGGAGACGGTGGACGCCCTCATCGGCGGCACGGCGGCGGATCTGCCGGGCCTGAAGGCCCGAGGCACGGAGCGCACCGTCGTCAAGAATGACAACTTCGGCAAGCCCACCGCCTACCAGTCGCCCCGGAGCATCCGCTTCGGCGCGCGCCTCACGTTCTAAGCGGAGCCCCACCCCATGAAGACACGTACCGCCTTTGCCTGGATCCTCCCGCTCGGGTGCGCGGGCCTGCTGAGCGCCTGCGACGCGGAGCAGCCCCTGCCCCAGTGCACCGTCGGCCGCGGCGAGAACGCCGTGCGCTACACGCTCGTCACCGGCAGCGGCCCCTGCGCCGCGAAGACGGCCGAGATCGTGGGCGCGCAGATCTTCCGCACGCCCGGCTCGGGCGTCCCCCCCTCGCTGTCCATCAAGCCGGCGCCGCTGGCGGCCAACGCGGGCCAGGACACGGCCCACTCCGACACCGCCACGGGAGACTTCACCACCGAGTACCCGAGCGAGGACGAGCTCTGCCGGGTGCCCACCCTGTCCGAGGCCCGGCAGCGCATCGCGCTGGCCGGCGGGGGGACGAAGGATCTGCGCTACCAGTGGAGCAACCTCCGGGTGCAGGGCTCCTCCGCCATCCCGGGCACCCAGTGGAGCGCGGAGCTGACGTACACGGAGGACGACTGCACCGCCACCTACGTGGCCGTAGGCATGTTCCCCGCCATCAAGTGCGAGAAGTCCGTGCCGGGACCGACCAAGGATGATCCGCCTGTCATCGTGAGGGATCCGGCCATCTGTCAGCAGCCTCGGCCCGGCCTCTCGATCGATCCGGCCTTCCCCACCACCTGCGACGAGGCCACCAACCTGTGCGTGCTGGCTGGCGAGCCTCCCTCGCTCATCCGCCAGCCGTGAGCCGCGCGCGGCGCCGCGGCACCTCGGAGCTGAACGTTCAGGCAGCCCCCATGCAGAGAGCCCCCGGCCCAGCCCTCCACCCGGCACTCCTCCCTCCGGGCAGCCTCGTCGGGCGCTGGCTCATCGTCGCCTGGGCCGGCCAGGGCGTTCACGGCGCCGTCTACAAGGCCGTCCCCGCGGACAATGAGCGAGCCGCCCCCGTCGCCCTCAAGCTCGCCTTGCTCCCGCGAGATCCTCGCTTCGAGCGGGAGGTGGAGTTGCTCTCCAGCACGCGCCACCCCAGCGTCCCCCGCCTGTGGGACCATGGCGAATGGCTGCACCCGTCCGGCACCTCCCATCCCTATCTCGTGATGGACTGGATCGAGGGAACGCCGCTCTACGATCAGGCCCGGCAGTCCCTCCCCACCTCGCAGCAGGTGCTCCAGTGGCTGGCCCAGCTCGCCAGCGCCCTCCAGTCCTTGCATGCCCAGGGCTGCAGCCACCGGGATGTCAAAGGTGGCAACGTGCTGGTGCGCCACAGCGACGGCCGCGCCGTGCTCACCGATCTGGGCTCGGGCATCTTCCCGGACGCTCCCTCCCTCACCCCCGACACCCTGCCCCCAGGCACCCCCGCCTATCGCTCCCCGGAGGCCTGCCTGTTCCCGCTCCAGTTCATCCGTGAGCGCTCCGCCCGCTACCGCGCACAGCCGGCGGATGATCTCTACGCGCTGGGAGTGACCGCCTACCGGCTCGTCACCGGTGAGTACCCGGAGCTCGCCGAGCCCTCCCAGGATGAGGCGGGGAGCTGGCACGTGGAAGGCATCGCCTCACCGGCTCCGCGCGTCCTCAACCCGCGGGTGGCGCCGCAGCTCAGCGCCTTGATCCTCCGCATGCTCTCGGCGCGCCCCGAGGAGCGCGGCCCCACGGCGGCGCTGGCCCAGGCGCTGGAGCAGGCCGCGGAGCTCTCGGCCCCGGAGCTCGCTCAGCCGCTCTTCGCTGCTGAGGTCCAGCCTCCAGCGGAGCCCTCCCACGCGCCAGTCCCTGCCGAGCCCGTCAGGCTCCCTCCGCGCACGCTCCCCTGGCGGCCCTGGCTCGTGCTGGCCGCCGCGAGCCTGGCGCTGTTCACCTGGGCATGGTGGGTCGCTCCCGCAAGGCCCGTGGAGACGCTCTCGGCCGCACAGCGAGAGGCAGCACCTGTCGGACAGCCCGACGGAGGCTCCGTGGGGCTTGGCGACGCGGCCTCCGCCACCTCCGCCGTGGACTCTCCTGCCCGTCCCGTCCGGGAAGCGCCGGCCGAGGATCAGCTCCCCGAGCCCCAACCGGGCCAGACGCAACCCGATGCGAACGGGCTCTGCCCCTACAAACGTCAGGTCGCCCTCAACGGGGGATGTTGGACTCGACTCAAGATGGCTCGCGCCGAGTGCGAGGAAAATGGCGGCTACATGTTCCAGAGCGCGTGCTACCTGCCCATCTCCGCGCGAGGCCGCCAGCCCACCTCCGATCCCCTGCGCAAGCCATGAGCCCACGGTCCGGGCGCGCACTCCCCCAACTTGTCTGCCTGTCGGACAGGATCGTCGGGCCGAGCACTCCACCGCTCAGGCGGACGACGTGCTGACCTCGCTGGCTTGTCCCGGGCTGCGCGCGCCGCTCGGCTCCGGCTGGTGAGCGCAGCCCTTTCGCCGAGAAGGTCAACGCCTCGGCTTCTCTCGCAGGCCCGGCACGCTGGAGGAACCGCAACCGCGGGGCGGGCAGCCGCGTGAAGGTGCTCCTTGCTGGAGTCCTGCATCTGTGGTGAGACCCACGGACGACCTGGCTCGTGAACGGGCGCCCCTCCGCGCCCAGGGAGGCCGCCCTGGTGACGCCGCACGACATCCTCCTCCACATGGAGGTGCCCAAAGAGCCTGGAGTGTTCGTCCTGGGCAGCTTCGAGCGGCGTGTCACCCTGTACTCCCAGCAGGTTCGGGCGCTCAACCTCATCCATGCCCTGTTCGCCGAGCGGCGCCTGAAGGATGGGGATCGCGTCGCCATCGTCGGAGGCGGCGCGGCTGGGATGACCGCCGCGGCAGGCGCCGCGGTCCGCGGCTGCAAGGTCACCCTGCTCGAGCAGGCGGAGGACCTGCTCCTGCTGTTCCGCAACAACCGGCTGCGGTGGGTCCACCCCCACATCTACGACTGGCCCGAGCCCTCCTCGGAGGATGAACAGGCGGGGCTCCCGCTCCTCGACTGGCGGGCGGGAGAGGCCGGGCAGGTCGCCGAGCAGATCCTCGCGGGGTGGACGCCTCTTCAGGAGGCGTTCGGCATCCAGGTTCGTTGCAAGGTCCGCGATGTGCAACTGCCCTCGGCCTCCGGTGGCGAGCGGCTGCTGACCTGGAACAGCCCGGGACACGCGCAGGGAAGGTTCACCGCCGTCATCCTGGCCGTCGGGTTCGGCATTGAGAAGCAGCTGAAGGGCATTCCGTTCATCTCCTACTGGAAGAATGACGGGCTGGATCATCGTTCAGCCAAGCCGGGGCGCTCGAAGTACCACTACCTCGTCTCGGGGACGGGGGATGGAGGGTTGATAGATCTCCTCCGCATTCGCATCGCGAACTTCCGCCACGAGCGAATCGTCCAGGAGTTCCTCTCCGCGCCTTCCCTGGACAAGGTGCGCGCCGAACTTCTCAGCATCGAGGAAGATGTCCGGCAGGGGCGTCTCCCGCCCGACCGCATCTACGAGAAATACTGTGAGCTTGAGGTCCCTTCGGCTCTCGATGGGCAGCTCCGGCAGAAGCTGCGAGGAGAAACCTCCGCGGTCCTGAATGGCCTGGGCTCCGCGCCACTGGACGCACGCTCCTGCGTCCTGAACCGGTTCCTGGCCTCGCGGCTCTTGCGGCTGGATGTCCCCTACAAGGAAGGCGAGTTCAAGGCCAAGCGGACCTCGGCGGGGTTCAACGTGACCTTCCCGGAGTCCACGACCCCCGAGCACTTCGATGAGATCGTCGTCCGCCACGGGCCTCTGCCCGCGGTGGATCAGTTCCCCAAGGTGCTCCCCAAGAAGGCCCAGGATGAGCTGCATGCACGCGCGGTCCTCGACCAGACACGCCGGCCCATCTGGAAGAACGCGGATTTTGACTGGAATAGCCCCCCTGTCCGCTCCAGCCCCACCGCGCCCTCTCCGGCGCCTCCTCGCATGGCGACACTCCCCACCCAAGGCGACTGCCTGGGTCGCGAGGAGCTCGTCCGGACGCTCGTCGCGGAGCTGATGTCCCCGGCGCCTCGTCCCACGACGATCCTGGGCCCACCCGGGATCGGCAAGAGCACCGTGGCCATCGAGGCCCTGTACGCCCCGGAGGTGGAGCAGCGGTATGGGAGCCGCCGGTACTTCATCCGCCTGGATGGGGCCACCTCCCACGAGTCGATGATCGGCACGATCGCGGCGCCGCTCGGCGTCACGTCCGAGACGGACCTGTGGGGGGCTGTGAAGGCGCGACTGGGAGAAGCCCCCGCGCTGCTCGTCCTGGACAATGGTGAAACACCCTGGCACGCGGACGGGCCGGGGACGGAGGGACTGCTCCGAGAGCTTCGAGGGATTCACGGCCTCGCGCTCGTCTGCACGGTGCGCGGAGAGGATGGTCCCTCCATCCCTCGGTCGGCTCCCCCCATCCGGGTCAAGCCTCTGGGCGTGCATGATGCCCGAGCGCTCTTCTGCTCCATCGCGGACAATGTCGCGCCCGAGGATCCTCACCTCTCGAAGCTGCTCGCGGAGCTGGACGGCCTGCCGCTCGCCATCACGCCGCTGGCCCACATCGCACAGGGGCCTCCGCTGTCGCTCACCCGGCAACTCTGGCAGCAGAACCGAGGTTCACTGCCGGGCCTGTCGAGCCTGGCCACGGCGGTAGAGACTTCTCTGAAGGGGCCTCGCATGACCGATGCAGCGCGGAGGCTCCTGGCGCTGCTGACGCTGCTGCCCGCGGGGATCGCGGAAGCTGATCTCGAGCCGCTCATGCCGCGGGAAGGTGTCGAGGCTGCAAGCGTGCTGATCAAGGTCGCTCTCTGTTTCTTCGAGGGCTCTCGCCTCCGCATGCTTGCTCCGATTCGGGAGCAGGTTGCCCGCACCTTACCTCCCACCTCCCTGGATCTGGAGCGGCTGCGCGCCCATTACTTCGCACTTGCACGTGATGAAGGTGACTCTGTCGGGCGCGCTGGAGGAGCCAAAGCTGTGGCGCACCTCACGGCAGAGTTCGCCAATATTGAAAGCCTGGTCAGCACCAGCTTAGAGGGCAGGAGTTCACGCGGGGCCATCACCGCAGCTGTCGCCCTGACCCGGTTCATACATTTTTCCGGGTACGCGGGCTCTCAGATCATTCATCGGGCCCTGGTCACGGCTCGATCAATGAAGGACCTGAAGAGTGAGGCCAACTGCATCCAAAGCCTGGGCGATATCGCGCTGGCGCGCTCACAGCATGAGGAGGCCCGCCATCTCTTCGAGCAGGCCCGCCCCCTCTTTCAGCAGGTCGGGTCCATCCTCGGCGAGGCCAACTGCATCCAACGCCTGGGCGATATCGCGCTGGCGCGCTCGCAGCATGAGGAGGCCCGCCGCCTCTTCGAGCAGGCCCGCCCCCTCTTTCAGCAGGTCGGGTCCATCCTCGGCGAGGCCAACTGCATCCAACGCTTGGGCGACATCGCGCTGGCGCGCTCGCAGCATGAGGAGGCCCGCCGCCTCTTCGAGCAAGCCCGCCCTCTGTATCAGCGGGTCGGGGACATCCTCGGCGAGGCCAACTGCATCCGAAGCCTGGGCGACATCGCTTTGAGGCGCTCACAGCATGAGGAGGCGC
>JAFGNZ010000317.1 GCA_016926755.1 Myxococcaceae bacterium
AAGAAGGGGCAGGGGAGTGGGGCGGGACAGGCCCCAGGGGGCCGGTCCGCCGAAACCATCATTCGTCACCGAGGCGGCAACCGGCAGGTGGAGCTCAGCGACGGCCAGCGCTGGCACCTACCCCGCGGAAAGTCGGCCGCCGACATTCCTGCCGAGGACAAGGTGGGCGACATGCTCCAGGAGACCGTCACCGAGGCCGCGAAGAAATGGAGGCCCGACAGACTCTCGCGCAACGAGCGAGACGCCATCGACGAAGCCCTGAAGAAGGGCGAATGCTGGCTGGCGCGACTGCTAGAGCGCGAGGCCCGGGGGCGGTTCGTGCACGAAGAGGTCAAAGCCCAGTTGCGAGGGAGCCTTCGGTACAAACACCAGGGAGTGGACGTGGTTGACCTGAAGACGGGCCGCAAGTACGAGATTCTCTCCGGCACGGAGTCGAATCTCGCGCGTCATGGCAGGCGCATGGCGGGTGAGTTCCTCCGGATGCTCAGCTTCTGAAAGGAGCAACCATGGGGTGGCTCGAGAACGTCCTCATTGAGGACAAGGAGATTGCAAACGAGCGGCTGGAGTTGACGGACAAGAATTCGCTCTATTTCCTTGGTCCCAACCTGTCGCTTAGAAACTGCACCGTCATCCTAAAGGTCTCCGCCAGGAACCTGATCATCGTTGGGGCACGGTTCATTGACTGCACCTTCGAGGTGAAGCAGGAGCTAAAAAACCACCAGCAATGGGTGAAGGCCTCCCTCAAGGGGTGCCGCTTCAAGGGGCGGCTGACCGGGTGCGACTTCGGGCACTGGCCCGACTACGGCACAGGTTGGGAGCACGGGGCCATCGAGGACTGCGACTTCACCGAGGCCCGTCTGGATGGCTGCCGTATCATGGGCTCTGACCCTGCCACCATTCGTTTTCCCAAGTGGCCCTGCTTCACCATCCTGGACCCCATCGGGCGAGCCGGCGAGCTCAACAGCGTCCAGTGGCCGGGAGGTTTTCGCCCGATCATCGTGGAGGGGCAGTACAGGGATCCTCTCTGCACAACGGCCGTAACGTTCTACGCTCCGGCCCTCGCCAAACGCCGTGAGACCACCGAAGAAGCGTTCAGGGCCGTCATTGAGCAGTTCGACTGCATCGTCTACTGACGGGGCAGTGCGGAGAGTCGCCCTGTCGAAGGGCCACGACGCGGCGACAACTACCGCAGGGAGGGGGCGTCACCGCAAGCGCCACCACGAAACAGCCCGAGGCCCCCCGTTCGCATCGCACCAGCCTACCCGGCACGGAACGCGGCAGGGCAGCTACAGCAACGGGGCCCGCCCGCCTTGCCCTCTTCGCAACCTGAGCCTCCTCCGGGCCCCCTGCCTGGGCAACCGCGCCGTTCTGCGAAGTTGGCGCTCCGGACAGATGTTGCACGGCGCCAGGCCCCCCTGCGTGGAGACGATCCTCAGGAAGCGCGGCGTAGCGATCGCGGCGACGGAGATCGCCTGAGGCCGAAACGCAGAAGCCCGCAGACCCTCGGGCGCGGGCTGCGGGCTTCGCGGACGATCTTCTCGGCGCGGGCTGGTTGCGGGTGAGCGGGGTAATGGAGCGCCTGCGTTCAGAAGGGGTGGTCGCGCAGACGAGCCTGCCGAACTCGCTCAAACATTCCTGATCGGAGCCACTCTGGGCTAGAGACGCCAGAGGGGCCCATAGGGGGCACATGAAGAAAACGAGGGCAAAGAAAAACCCAGCAACCCGTTAAGATTGCTGGGCTTCTTGGGAGGGAGGCGGCGGGATTCGAACCCGGCGCCTCCGTTCTGAGGGCGCGCGACTACTTCTTCTTGATGGTGATCTTCGTCGCGGCCGTCTTGTCGCCGCTCTTGGCGGTGATCGTGACCGCGCCCGGCTTCACGGCCGTCACCTTGCCCGTGGCGTCCACGGTGGCGAGCTTCGCGTTGCTGGAGGCGAAGGTCGCGGTGATGCCCTTGATGGCCGCTCCATCGGCCCCCTTGGCGAGGACGTTGAGCATGGCGGTCTGCTTCACCTTCAGGCTCTTCGGTGCCCCCTCGAGCGTGAGCGACGCCACCTCGGGCTGCTTCACGGTGACCTCGAAGCCCTGCTTGATGCCCCCGGCGACCGCCGTCACCGTCGCGGTCCCCGCCCCCCTGGACGTGAGCGTGTTGCCGCTCACCTCGACGATGTTGGGGTCGGCGCTGGCGAACTCCATCTTGGCCCCCTGGATCGGACGGCCCGCGTCATCCTGAAGCTCGGCCTCGACCGTCGCCGTGGTGCCCACTCCGGTGATCGTGATGGGAGCGCCCTTGACCACGATGGTGGCCGGGATGCTCACCTCCACCGGGACCTTGGCGCTCTTCTCGCCGCCCTTGACCAGGATGGCGGCCGAGCCGCTCTTCACCGAGAGCACCGTGCCGTTGGCGTCCACCGTGGCTACCTTCGTGTCACTGGAGGAGAACTCGAACTTCACGTCCGGCACCGGCTTGCCGTCCGCCGTGAGCGCCGTGGCCTTCAGATCGCTCTTCTTGTTCGCCTCGGAGAAAGTCACCGACTTCGGCTCCACCTCGATGCGGTCGACCTTCTTGCAGGCGGACACCAGCGTGAGCAGCGCTACGAACGCGACGGGAATGAACAGCCTCTTCATGGATTTCCTGCCTCCCGCTCGCCCTCGCGCGAGCGACTGTGTTGGAAACAACTTGCAGGCCCAAAGACGGGGCGTCAGGCCCGATCAGCCATAGCAAATCCCGGTTGGCGGTGCCTACCTTCGTGTTCAGAGACCTGCTCCCACACGGCGCATGACCGAGATCTCCTCCACCGACACGCTCTGCGCACGCTGGGAAGAAGTCCGCCTCCAGGAGCGCCCGCCGCTCCCGCTCGTCCGCCATGCCCAGGTGATGGCCTGGCTGCGGCGGCTCGAGGCCTCCGCGCCGGAGCTGTTCCGGGTGGAGACCGTCGGGCACTCGGTGGAGGGCCGCGCCATCCAGCACCTCGAGGTCGGTCGGGGGCCGAGGCACGTGCTGCTCTGGTCCCAGATGCACGGCGACGAGCCCACCGCCACGGCGGCGCTGTTCGAGCTCTTCGAGTACCTCCGGCGCTACCGCGAGCACCCGCGGGTGAACGCGGTGCTGGGCGCGCTCACCGTGCACGCCGTGCCGATGCTCAACCCGGATGGCGCCGAGCGCTTCCAGCGGGCCAACGCGCAGGGGATCGACATCAACCGGGACGCGCTGATGCTCCAGACTCCCGAGGGGCGGACGCTCAAGGCGCTGAGGGATCGGCTCCAGCCCTCGCTGGGCTTCAACCTCCACAACCAGGACTGGCGCACGGCCGTGGGGAGGCCGGCCAGGCCCGCCTCGCTCTCGCTGCTCGCGCCGGCCTTCGACGAGGCGCGCAGCGACAACCCCGGACGGCTCCTCGCCAAGCAGGTGTGCGCGGTGATCCGGGATGCCGTCGAGCCGCTCGCGCCCGGGCAGATCGGCCGCTACAGCGATGCGTTCGAGGTCCGCGCCTTCGGCGACAACATGGGGCGCTGGGGCACGCCCGCCGTGTTGATCGAGACGGGCCCGTGGCCCGCGGCCGAGACTGAAGGGCCGCTGCTCCGGCTGAACTTCGTGGCGCTGGTCGCGTCCTTGGAAGCGCTCGCGACCGGAAAGGCGGAGCAGGCGTCGCTGGAGCGCTACGAGACGATCCCGTTCAATGAGAGCAAGGGGCTGCTCCATGTCCTCGTGAAGGGAGCCCACGTCTTCGGCGAGGCGGGCGAGGCCTTCGTCGCCGACATTGGCGTGGCGGCCAGCCCGGCAGTGCGTGGCCGGGAGGGCACACCCCGCGCCGTGATCGCCGGGACGATCGCGGAGCTGGGCGATCTGCGCGTGTTCGGAGCGATCGAGAGGGTGGATGGCCAGGGGCTCACGGCGGTGCCACTGCCGCCAGGGAGTGTGAAGGAGGGGGACATCCTCCCCTTGCCTCCGAGGAGCGCGTGCGAGGTGCGGGTAGGGCAGCCCGCGGAGCTGATGCTGCTGCGGCCGGGGGAGTCGGCTGACGCCTGGCGCGTGGAGCGCATCATCTGCTTCGAGCGGTGACGGGGCAGGGCGAAGTGGTGGGCTGCCCTCGAGGGTCAGGGGACTGCCCACAACCTGACACGGAGGAGGCGCAGCCCGAAACCCCCGCAATCAGGAAGGAAGGCCCGACGGCCAGGGCCTCCTCTTCGCGCGAAAAATGCTCTGCCTGCGCGAGGGGGGCGCCCCTGCCCCACAGGTAGTGATAGAACGACTACTCTGATGGTGCAATTCGGCCCGGACATCTCCCAACCCGCGGCATTCGCCGCCGAAGAGAACCCCTCCGAACAGGAGCGGGAGTTCCTCCAGCGTCGGCTGGTGTTCCTCTTCAAGACGCTCTGTGTGCTCCTGGCGGGCTTCTATGCCATCACCACCCTGGCGGCGGTCTTCGCGCTCGGGCAGTCGTGGCTGCACGTGATCACCGCCCCCGGGTACGCCTTCCACCTGATCGGCATCACGATCTCGTTCATCCTGTGGCAGGTGTGCAGCCGCGCTCCTCGGTCCACGGTGCTGCTGCGCTGGCTGGAGAGCGCGGGGCTGGTGGGGACGCTCTACGTCATGAAGGTCGACGCCTTCTTCGACAACGACTCCCACTCGCTCCTGCTCGGCACCAACGCGGTGCTCATCTGCCGCGCGGTGATCGTCCCCACCTCCGTGCGGAGGACTTTCTGGGTCACCGCGGCCGCCGCGCTGCCGGACGTGGGCTTCCTGGCCCTCATGCGGTACCCGGCCCCCGAGGGCTTCCTCCTGCCCGCGCTCGAGGCCCTGCTCTGGAGCGCCATCGCCGTCATCATGGCCAGCCTGGTCACCCGCGTCGTCTACGGCCTGCGCCAGCAGGTGAAGGACGCGCGCAAGCTGGGCCAGTACACCCTGCAGGAGTTGCTGGGCGCGGGGGCCATGGGGGACGTGTACCTGGCCAGCCACGCCATGATGCGCCGCCGCACCGCCATCAAGCTGCTGCGCGCCGACACGGACGGGCAGGGCCTGGAGCGCTTCGAGCGCGAGGTGCAGCTCACCAGCCAACTCACCCACCCGAACACCATCGCCATCTACGACTACGGCCGCACCGCGGAGGGGCTCTTCTATTACGTGATGGAGTACCTGGAGGGGATGGATCTGGAGCGGCTGCTGACCGGCGCGGGGCCTCAGCCGCCCGAGCGCGTCATCCACATCCTCCGCCAGGTGTGCGGCGCGCTGGAGGAGGCGCACGGCATGGGGCTGCTCCACCGCGACATCAAGCCCGCCAACCTCTTCCTCTGCCGGCGCCGGGGCATGCCGGACATGGTGAAGGTGCTGGACTTCGGGCTGGTGAAGCAGCTCGGCGCCGCTGACGAGGGGGGGGCCGGCCGGGCGAACGTGGTGGCGGGGACGCCGCACTACCTCGCCCCGGAGGCGATCACCGCGCCGGCGTTGGTGGACGGGCGCGGGGATCTCTACTCGCTGGGCGCGGTGGGCTACGCGCTGCTCACCGGCAGCCATGTCTTCACGGGGCAGACCGCCTCGGAGATCTGCGCGCACCACGTGAACACCCCCCCCGTGGTGCCCAGCGCCCGGGTGGGGCGCGAGCTGCCGGATGATCTGTGCGGCATCATCCTCCGCTGCCTGGAGAAGCGCCCCGAGTCCCGCTTCGCCAGTGCGCGGGAGCTGCGGATCGCGCTGGAGCTGTGCGCGGACGCGGGGCGCTGGACGGAAGAGCATGCCGCCCAGTGGTGGGAGCAGAACGGCGCGGAGCTGGAGAAGACCGTCGTGCGCCGCAACCCCCTGGCCCTCACGGGCACCCAGACGGTGGTGACGAACTCGCTCGGGCGCGTGGCGGCGTAGGCCGGCGGCTCCGCCGAGCGCCGCCCATTCGAAGGTTAGCGGGTGGCGGCGCGGACCGTCTCCAGCAGCTCTCCCGAGTCGATGAGCGCGCTCACCGCCTCGATGTCCTTGTGGAGCTCGCGATCCTTGTCCATCGTGGGCACCTTGCCGCGGATCAGCTCGTACGCCGCCTGGGCACCCTTGCCGGCCTTGGTCGGCTGCCGGTAGTCCAGCGCCTGGGCCGCCACCAGCAGCTCGATGGCCAGGCACGAGCGGGTGAACTCGGCCACCTGCCGCCCCTTGAGCGCCGCCGTCATGCCCATGGACACGTGATCCTCGCGGCCAGCGGAGGAGGGGATGGAGTCCACCGAGGCCGGGTGGCTGAGCACCCGCGACTCGGCCACCAGCGCCGCGCTCGTCACCTGCGCGATCATGAACCCCGAGTTGAGCCCCGAGTTCTTCGCCAGGAACGGCGGCAGCCCCGACAGCGACGGGTTCACCAGCTGCTCCACCCGGCGCTCGCTGATCGCCGACAGCTGCGTGAGCGCCATGGCCGCCACGTCCAGCGCCAGGGACACCGGCTGCCCGTGGAAGTTGCCGCCCGAGACGATGCGCTCCGACTCCACGAACACCAGCGGGTTGTCCGTGGCGCTGTTCACCTCTACCTCCAGGATGCGCCGGGCGAACGAGAGCCCTTCGCGCGCCGCGCCGTGCACTTGCGGCATGCAGCGCAGCGAGTACGGATCCTGGACCTTGCTGCAGTTCACGTGCGTCTCCACCAGCTCACTGCCCTCAAGGATCCGCCGCAGGTGCGCCGCGCATGCCTTCTGCCCCTCGTGGGCGCGCACGTCGTGGATCTCCGGGATGAAGGGCTTGTGGCTGCCCAGCAGCCCCTCCAGCGTCATCGCCCCCGCCACGTCCGCCAGCTCCGCCAGCAGCTCGGCGCGCAGCTGGAGCAGGGTGCCCACCGCGCACATGGCCTGCGTCCCGTTCACCAGCGCCAGGCCCTCCTTGGCCTCCAGCACCACCGGCTGCAGGCCGGCCCGCTCCAGCGCCTGCCGCGCCGGGAACCGCTGGCCCTGGTAGTACGCCTCGCCCTCGCCGATGAACACCAGCGCCAGGTGCGCCAGCGGCGCCAGATCCCCGGATGCTCCCACGCTGCCGCGCTCGGGCACCACCGGCACCACGCCCCGGTTCAGCATCTCCAGCGCCAGCTGGAGCGTCTCCGGCCGGATGCCCGAGAAGCCCTTGGCCAGCACGTTGCACCGCAGCAGCAGCAGCGCCCGGGCCTCGGCCAGCGGCAGCGGCGTGCCCACCCCGGCCGCGTGCGAGAGGATGAGGTTGCGCTGCAGCTC
>JAFGNZ010000318.1 GCA_016926755.1 Myxococcaceae bacterium
CTCCGGTGGCTCCTACTGCAACCCCGGCGACTGGTTCTGCGGCGGCACGCTCAACACCGGCACCTCCGCGTGCAGCGATGGCCGCGCCAAGTGGAGCTATCACACGGTGGAACTGCGCGATGACGGCGAGTCGTACAACCACTACGCCAACGGCAACTGGGGCGGCATCGTCGGCCCCGTCCGCTCGGACGTCGTGACGTACGCGAAGTAGGATGTAGGCAGCGCCATGGACTCGCCCAGCCCCGCCACCCCCTCGAATGCCAGGCCGCGCCGCGCCGCCTGGTCGCTGTTGCTGCTCGTGCCCCTGGGACTCGGGGGGCTGTGGCTGGGCTGGGGAAGTACCGGGCCGGACGAGGCGGTAGACACCGCCTCCGCGCCGGCCCCCTCGGAGGCTCCTGGCAAGGGCGGCGCGCGGGAGCCGATGATGGCTCCACCTCCGCGCGCCCCCGCGCCTATCGCCACTCCCGCCGCGCAGCCGTCCCTCTCCGCCGAAGAGCAGGAGCGCCAGGCGCGGCGCGCGCTCTGGGAGAAGCGACTGGAGCGGGCGCGGTCCTCGCTCGACACGTACGTCGCGAGCACGCGCTACCCGCCGGAGTCCCGCCCCATCCGCGAGCACCCGGATCAGGAGCAGCTCGCCGCGCCGGAGCGCACGCGCTCGATCAGCCGCGACAACGAGCAGGTGCAACTGCGGATGAAGCAGGACAAGGTCTTCCTGGCCGGAGACGAGGTGGTCACCTTCTCCGTGGGCTGCGAGAACACGGCCGGCCAGCCCCTGCCGTGCCAGGTGACGAACGGCATGGCCCAGGAGGCTGAGCACATGCTCCAGGGTGAGGCGCCGCTGGCGGCCACGCCGCTGGCCTTCGTGGATGACGGGAGCCAGGGGGATGCGCTGGCCGGGGATGGCACCTCCACCGCGAGCTTCCAGCCCTCCAAGCAGGGCTTCCCGCTGTACTCGGGCACGCTGCGCGTCTCGTTCCAGGTGCGCTCGGGCAGCGCCGAGGGCAGCGCCTTCTTCGACATCATCTATACGCCGTCGCCGCCGGCTCGCTTCACCGGCAAGGTGCGCGAGGCGGTGGAGCAGGGCTCGCTGCAGCTCTACCTGGGCCTCCAGGTGCGCACGCCCGGGCGCTACGTCATCGCCGGGCGCGTGGATGACGAGGCCGGCGTCCCGCTGGCGTACGTGTCCTTCAACGAGGAGCTCCCCGCGGGCGCGCAGGAGGTGAAGCTCACGCTCTTCGGCAAGCTCCTCATCGACGAGGCGCCCACCTTCCCGCTGAAGCTGCGCGACGTGGAGGGCTTCCTCCTCAAGGAGCGGGGAGATCCGGATCGCGAGCTGCTGACGACGCTCCGAGGCTATGTGCACACCACGCGCGAGTACCCCTCCACCGCCTTCTCCGCCGACGAGTGGCAGAGCGAGGAGCGCTCCCGCTACATGGACGAGTTCACCCGCGACGTGAAGGAAGCCCAGCAGGAGCTGGATGCCCTCTCGCCGCCGGGAAAGGCTCCCTGAGGGGCTCCAGGAGTGCTGAGCGCGGCCTCAGTCATCCTCGGGTGAAGCGTCTACCTCCTCAGGTGAAGCGTCTACCTCCGCCTCCTCCGGCGAGCCGGGGCCTGGAGGCGCCAGCGCGCCGACCATCGCCGTGGTGAGCGTCGGGTCGTCCGGCTCGGCGCCTCCCACGAACAGGCTCGCGCCGAGCCCCCGGGCCTCGACCAGCGCCTCCGAGGGCGAGAGCGTGCCCGCGGTGAGCTGCTCGAGCAGCTCGTCATTGGCCAGCACGGCCACGGCCCTCGCCGCGCTCGAGGCGTGGAGCGCCGCCGCGGTGGCGGGGGGCAGGTCCGCGGGCAGGCCGTGGCCGAAGATCGCCTGGCCGTGGGCCTGGAGCGCCGGTGTCACCGCCTCCCAGGAGAAGGCCCCCAGCGCCCCGCCCACGAGCAGCACGCGGAGCACCTCCGCCCGAGTCTCGGCGTCCGCGCCCTGGAGCGCCGCCACGCGCTCCGCGTCCCCGAGCAGGGCCGCCCAGGCCTCGCCGAGCCCCTCCACCTCGCCCCGGAGCAGGAGCTGCATGAGGTCGGCTCCCAGCAGGTCGGCGGCCTCATCCCCGAGCCCCGCGAGCCAGGTCGCATAGAGCTGGGTGAGCGCGGCCACCACCTCGCCGAGCGAGTGCGGCGCCAGGCCGAGCCCGGGCACGCCGAGCACTTCCCCGGCCAGGGCGCCCAGGGGCAGCCGTCCTCCAGCGCGGAGGGCGTCCACCGCCTGCGAGGCGCCGCGGGAGATCATCCCCGCAGCCGCCACGCCAATGGGCCCCGCCAGCGCCATCCCGAGCAGGGCCACGCTGGTGAAGATCATCTCGCGCGCCACGCCGTCCACCGCGCTGACGGTGCCCTGCGGAGGCTCGAGCCGCGCCAGCGCGTCCTGCGTGAAGGGCGCCAGGTTCTGGAAGAAGGCCTGGTGCTGGAGGCCCCCGAGCACCAGCAGCTGAGCCACCTGCTGGGGGAGGGTCTCGGTCCGGAGCTGCTCCGCGAGGCGTCGCAGCCCCTCCGCCGCCAGGGCCGCGAAGGTGCGCCGGTGCTCCAGCACGGGAGAGTCGTCCAGCGCCGCGCCGAGGATGTCGTCCGCGAGCGAGTCCACGAGCCGCGCGGCCTGATCCGGGCGCAGCACGTGAGGCACGAGCACGGCGATGGCCTGGGCCTCCACGGGCTGAGTGAGCGCGGCCAGCTCCGGGAAGCGGGCCACCAGCGCGGGGGGGAAGCGGGCGATGGGCGCGACCTGCTCCGGAGGGAAGGCCTGGAGCGCGAGCTGGGCCTCGTGGGCGGCCACGCTGGTGAGGTTGCCCGCGTAGGGCGACAGCAGCGCCAGCGGGAGCTCGGGCCGCAGCAGGAAGAAGGAGAGGTTGGCCAGGCGCTGCTCGGGGGGGAGCCGAGGATCCGCCAGGAGCTGCTCGCCCAGGGGCTCCGAGAGCAGCACCTCCCACTGCGCCGCGTCCTGGGCCCGCGCCTCCTCGTCGCCGGGGTGCCGCAGGCGCGAGAGGCAGGCCGCCAGCCCCATTCGGAACTCCCGGCTCTGGAGCGCCCGGGAGTCGGCCTGCAGGAAGGCCTGGGTGACGAGGATGTCCGTGGACGGCTCGCGCGGCAGGTCCGCCACCGAGCGCAGCAGCCGGCCCATGAGCTCGGGCCCCGAGGGCGTGGCCGTGTCGGGAGTGCTCTCCATCAGGCCTGCATCACGGCGCGAACGAAGTCCGCGAGGCGGGCCTCTCCGGCCCGCTGGAGCAGGGCCTGGGTGGCCTCGGAGCTGGCGGAGCCGGCCAGCGCCGCGCCACGGGCGTAGGCGGGCGCCTCACCGGCCTCGGGCAGCAGGCTCTGCTCGTAGAGCGCCGTGGCGACCCGCGCCTGCATCTCGGCGGTGCCACGCCGGGCCACCAGCTCGGCCACCTCCAGTGGGCGCTGCCCCTCGGCCAGCGCGCCGGTGGGGCTGAAGCGGGCCTCCAGCTCCTCGGGCGAGAGCGGCACGGCGTCCTCGGCGGCCGCGAGCAGCGGCGCCACCGGCTCGCCGCTCCCGGGGAGCTCCTCCCCGGGGAGATCCTCCAGCGAGGGCATGAAGCCTTCGGAGGTCGCGAGCTCCGGCTCGGGCTCCAAGGCCATGGGGAGATCGTCCATCGAGGGGATGAACGCGTCACTCGCCGCCTCGTAGGTGGCGGGGGCGCCGTCCGTGCCCGCCAGCTCCGAGAGGACCTCGTCGCGCGCGGGGCCCTCGGGCATCGCGAGCACGAGCTCGAGATCATTGCGAGACAGGGACAGGGTGCGCTTGAGCTCCGGGTTCGCGCGCTCCCAGGCCTGGGCGTCCGCGAAGCGGCTGTCCGGGGCCGTCGGGTCGGTGATGCTGCCGTCCGGGTGCTGGATCACCGAGCGGCCCTCCTCGGCGCCCTCGGCCGCGTAGAGCAGCACCGAGTCGTCCTCGCCCGCCAGCTCGAGCGACTTCTCCAAGTCTGTGGTGGGGGCGAGGCCCGGGCGGGCGGCGGCCTCCTGCGCTGGCTGCTCCGGGGGAGCCTCGGGGGCCGCCGGCCGGGAGCGTGCTGCCTCCCAGTAGCGGTTCGGGGGCGGCGGCACGTTGATGCCGAGCAGGTGCTGGTAGCGCGGCAGGTAGCCCTGGAAGTCGCTCAGGCCGGAGTACACGCGCAGTGGATCCTGGCTCTTGCGGCGGCTGCCGGCCAGGTTCGGGGCGTGGGCGTCCAGCAGCGAGCGCTGGGCCTCGTCGGCGGACTGGAAGTCGCTGTGGTCCGAGAACCCACGCCGGACCGGCTCCACGGGCGCGGTAGGCTGGTGCCGGATGGGGGCGGTCACTTCCAGGCGGGCAGCCCAGTTCGCCGCAGAGGAGATGCCGGAGAGCAGACGGCGGATGGAGGTCATGCGTTCACCTGGCGCCGACAGAGGGCGGGCAGCATCTCCATTCTCATGCCGAACCCTCGAAAGTTGCTACCCCTCCTTCTTGCCGAGTCATCCCTACACGTTCCTTCCCCCAGGGGCGCTGTGGTGGGATCAGGGCGCCATGGGGTATAGAGTCCTGAGCCCTGCTGTTCGCGGTGCACCCGCAGCTGGGGGCAGGAACCCTGGACGTCGGTGTCGTTTCGCATGCTTGGAGGTGGCCCCCTGCTTGCTGTCCCGGGGGGAATGAGGAGGACGGTATGCGAGTCGAGAGTGCGGGACAGACACATGTCGGGCGGCGCGCCCACAACGAGGACTCCTACTGCGTCCGGCCGGACCTGGGCCTGTTCGTCGTCGCCGACGGGCTGGGTGGGCAGGCGGGCGGAGAGGTGGCCAGCCGCTGTGTGGTGGACGCCTTCACCGAGTTCGGCGAGCGCATGAAGAAGGAAGGCGAGGCGGCCTGGCCCCACCCGCCGAAGCCCGAGCGCACCCGGGAGGAGAACCTGCTGCTCGCCTGCACGGAGCAGGCGCAGCGCGAGCTGCTGAACCAGCGCGTCGGGTACCTGCGGGACATGGGCTCCACCGTCGTCGCCGTCGCGGTGGGCGAGAAGGGCGGCGCCGTGGCCCACGTGGGGGACAGCCGCCTGTACCGGCTGCGCGGTGGGCAGCTCGAGGCGCTCACGCAGGATCACTCGGTGACGGAGGAGCTGCGGGCCGCCGGGATGTCGCCCCCTCCCCGAGGGCAGAGCGCCTTCGGCCACATCATCACGCGCGCCCTGGGCACGGAGCGCTCGGAGCCCACGGTGAATCCGCTGGAGCTGCGCGTGGGGGATGTGTACCTGCTGTGCTCGGACGGGCTCTACGAGCCGCTCACGCCCGAGCAGCTGGCCGAGGCCATGGCCCTGGCCGACCTCAACCGGGTCTGCGAGAGCCTGATCACCGGCGCCTATGAGGCTGGCGGGCGCGACAACATCACCGCCGTGGCCTTCCGCGTGGCCGGCGAGTGAGCCAGGCGTCGCTCCTGGCCGGCTAGGGGATGACCAGCAGGGTCTTGATCCGGTCGATCATCGCCTTCTCCGAGTCGGCGAACTTCCCATCGGAGACGGCCAGGGCCCGCGCGGCTTCCAGGACATCGTCCGGGCGGGTGCGCAGCACTCCCAGGTCGGGCTCGGGCATGGGGCCGCCGGCCTTGAGCTGCTGCAGCAGGGCCTGAAGCTCCGGCTCGGGGACGCTCCAGCTGCGTCCCAGGCCAAAGATGACCAGGTGCTCGGAGTGGGTGAGCTGGCGATCACTCCAGGCAATCTGGAGCAGCAGCTTGATGACCTCGGTATTGAAGCGGTCCTCGGTGGAGGGCGTCATCCTGAGTCCTCGGGGCAAGAGCGGTGTGAATCTACACTGCTCGGAGCGACCGCGCGCGGGCTCGCGTCAGGAGCCTGGAGTCTCCGCTGCCGGAGCCGCGGGCGCCGGAGGCTCCGGGGGCGCCTCCTTCACCGCCGTCGTCACCTGGAGCTCCACGGGGAGGAGCCGGGGCGGGACGACGACGGGCGGAGGCACGGGGCAGCGCGTGCACGGCCCGCGCAGCGGCACCGAGAGCACCTGGCCGATGCGCAGCAGGGTGCCGCGGATCCGGTTCGCGTTGCGGATCGCGGACACCGTGGAGTTGTAGCGCATGGCGATGGCGCCCAGCGTGTCCCCCGAGCGGACCCGGTGCATGGCCAGGTTGTGCTCCGGCTGCAGCGAGAGCAGCGGAGCGATCCGGCGGCCCAGCTCCTGGGCGCGCGGGTTGAAGAAGCGCACGTGGAAGTGATCCCGGTGCCCCCGGGCGTGCTTGATCAGCGAGCGCTCTCCGGCGTGGAACAGCGAGTCGAGCCACGCCTTGTCCTCGCCGATCCTCACCGCGTGCTCGTAGAGCACCTTCTGGACGCGGCGATCGACGAGGATCACCTGCACATCACAGTGGGTGACGAGCGCGCGGATGAGGGCCCAGTTCATCACCAGATCGATGTACTTCTCGCGCGCCCGGGCCCGCACCACGTTGCCGCCCGGGTAGTAGAAGCCCAGGTCCACGTCCCGGCCGTTCTGGTGGCTCTTGTGGGGGCGCATGTAGCCGCCGTCCCGGGCGCTGATCTGGTTGATGCGCAGCAGGGGCGCCTCCGGGTAGCGCGCTCGGAGCTCGCGGATGGCCCGGGTGAGGTAGTCGATCGTCTCCTGCGTGGTATAGGTCTTCTCGGGCGACACGACGAGCCAGTCCGGGCTCTCCGGGAAGCGCACGCTGTTCACCATGCGCCCGCTGTGCACGAAGCCCACGGAGATGGACCCGAGCAGGCTCGGATCCTCCTTCCACTGCCGCTCCAGCTCCTCGTCGGACAGCTCCGCGGTGTACTGCAGGCCCGAGGCCTCGGCGCTGGCATCGGGGGCCTCCGCCTCATCCCCCTCGGTCGATTCGAACCCGTCCAGCTCGGCCGAGCCAGGCTCGTCCTCCTCTTCGCCCTCGCTGGCCTCCTCCGCCTCCGGGCTCACCGCCTCGCTGGCCGCCATCGCCGCGGAGGCCCCCGCCGCCTCCAGCTCACCCGCGCCCTGGGCGGGTGGGGAGACCGGGGCCCCGGGCTGCGCGGACGAGAGAGCGGGCGCCGCGTCGGCGTGCTCGGGGCGCGCCGGCGCAGGCGTAGGGGGGACGACGTGCGCGGCACAGCCGACGCACAGCAGCAGAGGGAGCAGGGGCAGGAGACGCACGCGGCCCCAAGGATTACCCGAAATCGTCTGAACCCAAAGTGGACGGCCAGAGGAAGAGGGGGGCCAGGCAGGCGAGGGCAGGCAGGCGAGCGTGACTTCCTCCCTCGGCACGCTCCCGCCGTCCCGGTGTTTTCAACCCCAGTGAAATGAGCCGTTTAGCGGGCGAAGAGGGTCCGCTCGACGTAGAACATGTCCTTGGGATCGTAGAAGCGCTGGTACCACGGCGGGGTCTTCTTCGAGCGCTTCGCGCCCTGGAGCATCAGCGGCGAGGACTTCGTGGCGTGCTGGAGCGCGTCGCGGAACTGGTAGTGGTCCACCAGGCGGATGCCCTCCACCGCGTACGCCTGGACGATGGCGCGATCGTAGATGGCCAGCAGGTTGTCGCCGTTGTCCTGCTCGCCGCCCAGGGCCAGGTTGGACGAGCCGGCGAACACCACGGGCGTGGCGTCATTGAAGTCCACCACCACGAACTTGTGGTGGACGACCTGGCCCATGCCGCCGCTCCACTCCTCGCGGAAGGGCGGGGGGACCTGGCCCTTGAGGTACTCGAAGTCCACCAGCACGCCCTTCTTCTGGCCCGGCTTGTAGAGCGAGAGGCCCTTGGCGTGCTGGGTGATGCCGAAGCTGAACAGGTTGGAGCGCCGGGGCAGCCCGCGCAGCTCCTCGAGCACCTTGCCGGAGCCATCCAGCTCCATCACCGCGTAGACGACGGAGCTCTTCGCGTCCGAGATCGCCTTGCTCACCCGGTTCAGCGAGAGGGTGCCCTGGGTGTGCGGCGAGAAGGCCACCCCGAAGCGCGGCAGCCCGGGCTTCTCGAACTCGAACCACTGCTTGGCGATGGGGGCCTTGGAGAAGCCCTTCATGTTGGTGAAGGCCGTCTGGAACGCCTCCTCATAACGGGCGGCCACGTCCGGATCCTCGATGACGATGACCGAGTTGGCCTGCACGTACAGCCCGCGCAGGGAGAAGTTGGCCGAGCCGGTGAGCACGCTGTGCGGCTTGCCGTCCACCTTGCGGATGAAGATCTTCTTGTGCGCGAAGCGCTTGAAGTTGCCGGTGAAGATGTGGTCCTCGCCGGCGGAGGCCTTGAGGCGCTTGAGGACCTCGATCTCCATCGCGCCCGGCTTGGTGTGCAGCGGGGCGTCATCCAGCACCGCGCGCAGCCGGCCCTTGAGCGCCTGGAGCTGGCGGACGATGTACGGCTCGTCGATGTCGTAGGCGAAGAGGTCCAGCGTGGAGCGCGGGTCCTTCACGCACGCGTCCACGAAGTCGACCATCAGCTTGCGCGCGTGGAACCCGAGCCACTCGTACTTGTCGTGGTAGGTGTCGTAGTCGTAGTCGAGCGACTTGGGCGTCGGGCAGTAGGCGGGGTCATCCCCCCAGCGCTGGGCGTACGCCTGGGAGGAGAGGTACCCGCGCGTGAAGCCCAGGCGCATGGGCCCGGGGGGCGGCTGGATGGCCAGGTCCACGTGGGCGGACGGGCCATGCTCCAGCTTCTTCTGGCCGGGGCGCAGGTAGTGGGCGGTGACCTCGTACCGGTACGCGCCTGCCTCCACGTCGTGGGGCACGTGGAACCAGCGGAACTTCTGGAAGGGGGCCTCGTTGGAGGGCGTGTACTTGCGCTCCTCGGCCTTCGTCTTCTTGTGCAGCGCCTGGTCGTAGCTGAGGCGGTTGGGCAGGTAGGAGGACTTCCCGCTCGGCGTGGTGACCTTGACGGAGAAGCCGGCCAGGTCCTTGGTCAGGTGCGAATCGAGATCGAACGCGATCATCGCGCTGCGATCGCCGCCATAGGCCTTGACGGTGAGGCCCTGGTTCACGCTCTGCGCGTGCAGTGTGTGCGTCATGAAGACTCCCCCTTGGGTGGAGCCCCAGCCTACTCCGAGTCGTCCGCCGTGGGCAGGTCAGCGGGGCTTCAAGAGCGCTCGGGCAGGGGGGTATGGAGGACCTTGAGGGTCTCGGAGACGAACCGCTCCTGCTCGAGCCGCTCCCGAGGCAGCCGGTAGCCGACCGCCCACGTGGCGTCTCTCAGGATCGTGAACAGCGTCTCCATGTCCGAGGCGAAGGGCCGCGGGGTGTCCAGGAAGAAGGGCCAGAGCGTGTCCAGCGCCTCCCGGGCACACGCCATGGCCTGCTCATGCTGGCCCAGCTGCTTGTGGAGCTCCGCCAGGCTCCCGAGGCTGAACGCCAGCTCTGGCAGGAACGCCCGAGGCCAGGAGGCGGCCAGCGCGCGGCGCAGGGAGACGACCTCCCGAAGGGACGCGAGCGCGTCCTCGTGCAGCCCCAGGTTGGCCTGCCTGTTGCTCAGGACGAAGAGGCCCAGGGCCAGGTTCGGGTCCGGCGGGGTGCCCTCCGGCTGCTCGGCGGTCCTTTGGCGATGAAGCGCCACGGCCTCCTTCGCGCTCTGGAGCGCCTCCAGGGACTGCCCCAGCAGGTGCTGCGCATTGCTGAGGTTGCTGAGGCTCGCGGCCAGGTCCGAGAGGAACTCCTCGGTGTTGCTGGCGGCGAGCTGCCGGCGCAGGGAGACGGCCTCCCGCGCGCACTCGAGCGCCTCCTGGAGCTGACCCAGGGAGCTCCTGCGGTTGCCCAGGTTGGCGAGGCACGTGGCCAGCGCTGGCAGGAACACCTCCGGGTTCTCGGCGGCGAGCTGCCGGCGCAGGGAGACGGCCTCCTGCGTGCACAGGAGCGCCTCCTGGAACAGCCCCATGCTGGCCTGGACGACGCCCAGGTTGTTGAGGCTCCGGGCCAGCGCGTCTCGGAACACCTTGGGCTCCTCGGCGGCGAGCTGGCGGTAGACGCTGGCGGACTCCTGCACGGACTGGAGCGCCTCTTCCCGCATGCCCAGCTCTCGCTGAAGGCCTCCCAGGTTGTTGAGGCTCCGGGCCAGCTCCTCTCGGAGCCTGGGGTGTCCGGCGGCCATCGAGCGGTAGAGCTCGGAGGCCTCTCGCGCGCACTCGAGCGCCTCCTGCAGCAGCCCCAGCCGGCCCTGCGTGCGGCTCAGGTTGTAGAGGCCAGCGGCCAGCATCTCCCGCAGGGACGGGTCCTCAGGGCGCTCGGCAATCCACTGCCGGTAGCGGAGGACACTCTGCTGCTCGGAGCCGAGGTCTTCCTGGAGCCTCCGCGCGCCGGGCTGTCCGGGATCCTTTTCGTCAAGGCTCACGCTTCCTCACGATTTCAAGGGGCGCCGTCGGGCCACACGTGCGCGGCGAAGAAGCAGCAGCGGTGGTCGTGAACGCCCATGCGCCGCAAGCTAGCAGAAGCGCTCCCGGGAGTGCGTGGGCCTTGAGAGGCCCCCATGGAGAGGCCGTGGTGCCTTACTTCGACTCGGGGGGGAAGCAGTGGAAGGCTCACGCCCAGGGCCCGGCCCGAGGGAGTACCCGAAGCGGACGCGCTGTGGAGCGAGTACGAGGCCTACCGCCAGCGGCGCTTTTCGGAGGTGGGCGCGCAGGGGCGCACAGGCTCCGTGAAGCTCCCCCTGCGATGGGAGGGCTACCGCGAGCTTCGCGAGCGCTTCAATCACGCCATTCAGTTCGAGAGCGAGGTGGGGGGAGTCCTGGTGCGGGAGATGGAGCAGCCGGTCGGCGCGCGCAGGGTGCTCAAGGATTCACAGAAGCCGCTCATCGCCCGCCGCGTAGGGACGACGAAGTCTGGCCGGCCGGGGGTGCGCTACCCGGACTTCCTCGTGGTGGACGAGACGACGCTGGCGGAGGGCAGGGTGCCTCGTGTGGACTCCTTCAGCGTCAAGAAGCGCGACTTCTCGAATAAGAGCAAAAGGGAGGTGGAGCGTCAGGTTGAAACTGACACACAAGAGGCAATGGGCCAGTATGGAGGCTCATTGGAGGTGAGACGCCCAGGGCATCCGCTCTACGGGCGCACCGTCCAGGTCTCCAAGGTCCACCTCGTCTATCAGGCCGAAGGGGTGGGGCATTGGATGAAACATATTCAAGATTATTGCGCGAGAGTTGGGGTGGAGGTGCATTTCGAATGACGAGCTACACGGAATGGACCCGCTCCGACGCGCTCTCGATGAACCTCAACTTCTCGATCAATCCTGTCGCCGCGGGTGTTGAGGGGTTGGATGCAGTGTTGGAGGTCATCGAGAGGGAGGCCGGCTTCCTCATGCCAGACAAGGTAGCCGGGGCGGGAAAGAGGGGGTTCCGCTACTCGCGGCAGCGTGCCCGGGAACAGCTCCGCCAGATCACCCCCGTCTTCCAGTCGGTCATCCTGTTCAAAGAGAAAAGCGACATGGAAGCATCCTGGAGCCTGCATTTCGGGGGAGTTCGTGGGGGACTCCACGTGGATCTGCATGCCTCTCCATTGAACTTCTTCCGCCAGGAAGAGGCAGCGGAGGCGAGATGCCAGCAGGTGGTGTGCGTGGTGCGCGCGCTGTGCCAACGCCTGGGGCCGGTGGAGCAGGGTTTCGCCCACAGCTACACGGACACGCTGCTGGGCGACCCGCGCACCACGGACCCCACCTCACCTCCGGGCGCCTACGAGGCCTGGTGGCTCAACGTCTACGGCAAGCAGTTGGTGGACGCCCTGGGGCGGCAGCGCGTGCTCTCGCTCCCGGCTCACCTGGTGGAGCCCCTGCCTTGCGGCGGCGTGCTCTGGCTCTCCCGCCCGACCCTGGCCGACTTCGACAGCCCCGAGGCCCGCCGCGCTCAGGCCCGCTGCCTCGTTCACCTGCGACCAGAGCTCCGCCTCGAAGAAGTCGAGCGCGCGCTGCTCGAGCGCAGCCTCGCCTTCCAACCACTGGAGAAGGATTTCGACCCGGACATCGCGGGCCTCATCGAGCGCATCCTCCAGCGGATGACGGGCCTGTCCACCCGCCGCAAGGAGATCGAGCGCTACAACCGCTACCGTCCGCCCCCCGTCTCCGAGTGGCGGCCGGCCCACGAAGTCCAACCGGACGTGGAGGACCCGGCGCGCAAGATCGCCTTCTACGAGGTGCAGGCCGAGTCCCTCATCGCCGTGCTCCACTGCGAGCTGCCTTCCGTCCTGAGTCAGGAACCCGGCTCCATCATCGAGGTGGACGACTACGTCGGGCGTGAGCGTTGGGCCGAGTCCATGGCGTCGATGCCCCCGGAGAAGCAGGTGCGCCTGGTACCGATGCTGGGCGCCTACCTGGGAGAACTGCTCGTCAAACACCTGGGAGGGCGCTGGGTGCCAAGGCAGAACCTGCTGGAGGCGGCGGTGGTGGTGGGGCCGCGAGCCTGGCTGCCGTTTTTGCGCGCACACCACCTGCTCCAGGTGCCCAGCAACTCGCTGGGCAAGTCCCTGGACTTCACCCTCTGCCAGCTCTTCCACCAGGCCGCGCGCCTGGCTCGCGTGTGAAAGCATCCCGTGGTGCCAGGAGATCCAGGTGATGACCGCGAGTTGCTCCTCGGCGGAGTGCGTGGGCTCCAGGAGCCTGCACGGAACTGCACGCTGGCGGCGGCGGGGCTGGAGTGACTCATGGAGGAGGGCTGACTTGTACCTACTGATGAGGTAGGGTCCTCGCGGGCATAGAGCTTGCCGCTCTCTTCACCGCGAGGCACTTGATGAAGAACCTGCGCACGCCGTACGTGCACCCAGCGTTCCTGCCGCCCGAGC
>JAFGNZ010000319.1 GCA_016926755.1 Myxococcaceae bacterium
CTCGAACAGCGCGTGCTCGGCCTCCGCGTCGATGCTCGCCGTGGGCTCGTCCAGGATGAGCACCTCCGCGTCCTCCCGCATGAAGGCTCGCGCCACCGCCAGCTTCTGCCACTGCCCCGCGCTCAGCTCCTGCCCCTTCTCGAACCACCCGCCCAGCATCGTGTCGTACTGCTGCGGCAGCGCCGAGATGACCGGGCTGGCCCCCCCCAGGTCCGCCGCCCGGACGATGCGGTTGCGATCCTCCAGCGCCGGCACGTGCCCCAGGCCGATGTTCTCCGCCACGTTGAACTGGTAGCGCACGAAGTCCTGGAACACCGCGCCGAACCGGCCGCGCAGGTTCTCCGCGTCCATGTCCCGCAGATCCACCCCGCCGTAGAGGATGCTGCCCTCCGTCGGCTCGTACAGCCGCAGCAGCAGCTTCACCAGCGTGCTCTTCCCCGCCCCGTTCTCCCCCACCAGCGCCAGCTTCTGCCCTGGCTTCAGCGTCAGGCTCACGTTCCGCAGCGCCCACGCCTCCTTCCCCGCGTACCGGAAGGACACGTCTCGCAGCTCGATGGAGTTGCCGCTGCCGCGCGGCGGTGACTTCGCCGGCAGCACCCGCGGCCGCTCCGCCCCCGTGGGGATGTCCAGGTACGCGAACAGGTTGCTCATGAAGAGCGCGTCCTCGTACATGGAGCCGATGCTCGTCAGGATGCCCTGGAACGCGGCCTGTCCCTGCCGGAACACGGACAGGTACAGCACCATGTCGCCCACCGTGATGGCCCCCGAGGAGGCCCGGTTCGCCACGAAGGCGTAGCAGCCGTAGAACGCCCCCAGCGAGAGCACCCCCAGCCCCAGGCCCCACCCCATCCGCTTCATCGCCAGCGCCCGATCCTCGTCGAAGAACTTCTGGAAGAGCGTGCGGTAGCGCCCCAGCACCAGCGGCCCCAACCCGAACAGCTTCACCTCCTTCACGTGGTTGTCCCGCGTGAGGATCCACTCCAGGTAGTTCAGCTTGCGGCCCTCGGGCGCGCGCCACGAGTACAGCCGGAACCCCGCCGCCGCCAGCCGCGCCTCCGCGATGAACGCCGGGATGGAGGCCACCACCAGCACCACCACGCTCCACGGCGACAGCGACACCAGCAGCACCGCGTACGTGGACAGCGTCACCACGTTGCGGACGATGGTGAACGCGTGCATCACCAGCGCCAGCGGGCGGCTGTTCGCCTCCCGCCGCGCGTTCTGCATCTTGTCGTAGGTGTCCGAGTCCTCGAAGTGCCGCAGCTCCAGCTCCAGCGCCTTGTGGAGGATGCGCTCGTTGAGCAGGTTGCCCAGGTTGGCCCGCAGCAGCTCTCGCGTGAGCGCCAGGCTCCGGTCCACCAGCGCCGAGCCCAGCATCAGCCCGAACTCCAGCCCCACCAGCCGGAGCACCTCCGAGCGCAGCGCCGCGTCCCCGCCGCTCCGGGCCGCCACCACCACCCCGTCCACGATGAGCTTGCCCACGTAGGCGATGGCCGCCGGCAACACCGCCGCCACCAGCGTCAGCAGCCCCAGCAGCACCGCCAGCCGAGGGCTGGCCTGCCAGAAGAGCCGGAAGGTGCCCGGGAGCTGTCTGAAGAGGCTGCCCGCGTTCTTCAGGCGGGACTTGAGCGAGGACGGAGGGGGCGCGAGAGGTGGAGCCACGATCCTTCGTTATTAACCGAGTCGCGCTCCGCTCGCCCGCTACCAGACGATGTTGTAGCTGCAGGCGCTGTCGCCGTTCTTGCGACAGCTCCCAGGCTGATGCTCGACACGCACCCAGAGCGAATCCTTGGGCCGGAACTTTTCCCCTACGGCCTCCAGGATCCCCTCATCCAGCTCACACGGGTAGGGGTTGTCGCAGACCATCCGGCCCTTCCGCTCTCCCATGGCCTCGTAGTGGTAGCTCCCGATGCTGCCAGGACCGCGATGGTGCATCTGATAGCCCACACGGATGAAGCCAAAGGCCTCCTCGAGCGTTTGAATGCTCGGGGGAAGCCCCACGATGTCCGGTAGCTTCCGGCCCACGGCCTTCGTGGTGTTCGGCCCGATTTCGGTCCGGATCTGCTCGTAGACCTCGAGCGCTCGCGACATGGGATACCACTTGTCACCGTCGATCGCGGAGAGGCCGTGGGCCGCCAGGATCTTCTGCGTCCGGCTGTGAATGAGCTTCATGGCCGCGACGATTGGCAGGAGGGCCTGTCCCTTGATCTCCACCTGAGACACCGACGAGCGTGCCGTCATCTGCAACCTCGCTTCTGAAGCTCCCTACCTTAGAAGCACCAACCCCCGGTCCGCCAGTCCCAGGAGCTACAGAGCAGCATGCGCCTTGGCCACCAGCACGTCGCAGCCGGCCGTCATGGCCATCCGCTCGGCCAGCCCGTGCGCGGGGCCCGCGCCCTGCGACTCGCGCATCCCCAGCGCCAGCAGGTCCGCCCCGTGCTCGGCCGCCTCCGCCAGCAACGCCTCCTCCAGCGGCTGGCCGCACCGCACGGAGACCTCGCACTCCCGGCCCGCCTCCCGGTAGGGGGCGAGGAAGCGGCTCAGCGCCTTGCGGGCGGCCTGCTCCAGCTCGTGCCGCGCCTCGACCCAGTGCGCCAGCGCCGTCACCCCCTCCTGCCACATCCCCGGTGTCGCGCAGGGCTGCGGCACGTGCACCACGTCCACGCCGACGGGCGGCGGACACAGGCGCAGCGCCAGCTCCAGCGCTCGCCGCGAGTCCTCCGAGAGATCCACCGCGATCACCGGCCGCTGGTACGGACGCGCCGGGTGCGTGCCCACCACCAGCAGCGGCGCCTCCAGCCGACGCACCAGGCCTCGCACGACGGCGCCCCGCTCCGGCACCTCACCGCCTCGCGCGGGGTGGGGGCGCCCCACCACCACCAGCTCCACGTCCAGGAGCAGCGCCGCCACCGAGGCCTCCTCCACGGGCTCCCCCTTCCGCAGCACCTCCTTCACCACCACCTCTGCCTGCGCGTGGAGCCTGCGGCGCATGGCCCCCGCCACGCGCTCCAGGCAGCGCTCCTCCAGGTAGAGGTCTCCCGGCGCACTCCACCCCGGCACCGGCCGCGAGGCGTGGAAGAGCACCACCGAGGCGCCCTCGGCCATCGGCAATCGCAGCACCCTCGCCAGCGCCAGATCCGAGCTCATCGAGAAGTCCGTGGCCACCATCAGCCGCGTCAGGCCCCGGCCCTTCTGGGTGGCGTGCAGCAGCCTCTTCAAGAACGAGGGCGGCGTGAACGACGGCCCCTGATCCACTCGTGATGTGCCAGCCACCGCGACACCCTCCTTCCTTCCTCCCCTTCTCAAGCTTTCGCCTCGCACACGCCCCCGCCACAGATTTGGAAGGAGCACGCCCGCCTGCCTGAGGGACTCGGTGTCCAGAGGAGCGAGGCCTCCGTCCTCCAGTCCACGGCCTGTCTGGAGGAATTACAGGAGCGTGCGCATTTGCACGCACTTGCACTCAGGGAGGCGTGCATGCGGCAACGCCGAATCGAGCCCTTGGCGCGTCCATTCCGCGACATGCCGCGCTCCAAGAAGAGGCGAGGAGACGGCCAGCCCTTTGCAGAGAGGAGGCGTGGCGCGGCTCGAAGCGCCGGCCGTGACAGAGCGGGCGCGTAGAAGGGGGGCAGTCATGCGCGGAGTCATCACAGGACGTGAGGTGGTCACCAACCTCGGGCTCATCTACCGGGAGTTCGGTGCCGGCTGCCTCGTGCGCTGTCTGTGGGCGCTCGTGAGCGGCAAGTCCACGACCTTCCTCGAGGTGGCCTGCCAGGGCGAGCGCGATCGCTGAAGACACGAAGGGCCGCGGGAACAGCACCCCCCACGACCCCTCAGTCCCCCCCTTCACCAACCCCTGCCTACGGCTCCTTGCGGCTTGGACGATCCGACTCCGTCACATCCTTGATGGCCCGCTTGGCGTCCTCGACCTTCTCCTTCACGTTGCCCTTCAGGGTGTCGGCCTTGCCCTCGGCCTCCAGCTCACGGTCGCCGCTCGCCACGCCCGCCGTCTCCTTGACCTTCCCCTTCAGCTTGTCGCTCCACTCACCCATGGTGCTCCTCCTTTCAGCGTGCGCGGTGTCGCGCCCTGAAAAAAAAGATGTGCACTCGAAGACAGGCTGACAGGCAGCGACCGCTCCGCCGTGCGCCCCACGCACCCTGAGTCAGCGCGTCAGGGCCTCCAGGCCGCGGCTCCCCGCCGGGGCAGGGGGCGGCGGAACACGGTATCCGGCCGCGACCGGGTGGTGCAGCCCTCCATTACAATGTTGCAGTACCCCGGTTCCTCATTTCCCCGAAGGTCAGGCAGCAGGCCTCGCGCGTGCCGGGGTATCGTGGCGGCCTCGAATGCGTCCCCTGCTCCTCGTCCTCGTCCTCTCCGTGGGCTCGACCGCGCGCGCCCAGGACAGCGCCAGCGCCGTGCCCTCCGTGCTGCCACCCCGGGCCCTCACGAATGAGCTCTCCTCCGAGCTGGGCCTGCTCGCGGGGGGCTACTCCTTCTCGGGCGGGAGCTGGACGGATGCCTATGCCGCCAGCATCACCTCGGGCCACTACCTGTTCGGCGGCCTCACCGTGCAGGCAGGCCTGCTGTCGCTGACGCCGCTGGAGCGCGGCGGCCCCAGCCCGAGCTTCTCCCTGGGCGTGCGCCTGGGCTACACCGGCGAGCGCTGGAGCGTGGTGGCCGGGCCCGTGCTCCAGGCCACCTACCCCTCCAGCCCGCTCATCACGGTGCTGCCCTCGGTGCGGGGGCTCTACCAACTGGGGGCGGTGACGCTGGACGCGGGCCTGCTGGACAAGCAGGGCCTGGTGCCCGCGCACCTGGGCGCCTCCTATGGCCCGGTGGGCCTGGCCTACGTGCTGCCCCTGGGCCTGCGAGCCCACGCACGCATCCCCCTCACCGAGCGCGCCGGCATCCAGGTGGAGGGCTTCGCCTTCCGCGTGGGCAACGCCCAGAGCGCCCTGCTCACCGTGGGCCTGGTGGGCAACCCGCCGTCCTCCCGCCCCGGAGCCACTCCGTGAGCCGCCACCTCCTCTTCAGCTTCGCCCTCCCCCTGCTGCTGGCCGCGTGCAGCGATCGCCCCAGCTTCGAGCCCGACGTGGTGAAGGCCGCCCGCCTCGGCGAGGGCCTGCCCGCCGGCTTCATGCTGGGCACCTCCACCGCCGCCCACCAGATTGAAGGCGGCAACGAGAACAGCTGGTCCGCCTGGGAGCGCGGCCAGTGGCCGGACGGCCGCCCGCATATCAAGGATGGCTCGGTGTCCGGGGCGGCCACGGACTCGTGGAACCGCTTTGACGAGGACGTGCGGCTGATGGAGCGGCTGGGCAGCAACGCCTACCGCTTCAGCGTGGAGTGGGCCCGGCTGCAGCCCACGCGGGACACGTGGGACGAGGAGGCCCTGGCGCGCTACCAGCGCTGGGCCCGCACGCTGCGCCAGAAGGGCATCACCCCGCTGGTGACGCTCTACCACTTCACCCTGCCCCTCTGGGTGTCCGAGGCGGGCGGCTGGGAGGATCCGGCCACGCTGGAGGCCTTCGAGGCCTTCGCCGGGCGCGTGGCCGAGGCGCTGGGTGGCGAAGTCGACTGGTGGTGCACGGTGAACGAGCCCAACGTCTACGCGGTGCTGGGCTACCTGGACGGGGAGTGGCCGCCCGGCAAGCAGGACATGGGGGCCATGGCCACGGTGCTGGAGAACCTCATCGAGGCCCACGCGCGCGCCGCCCGCCAGCTGCGCCAGAAGGACACGGTGGACGCGGACGGGGACGGGCACGCCACGCGCGTGGGCCTGGCCCACCACGTGCGCGTCTTCCAGCCCGCCAGCGGCACCACCGCGGACACCCTGGTGGCGGGGCTCACGGACACCTTCTTCAACGAGAGCGTGCCCGAGGCGCTTCGCACCGGCCGCGTCCGCCTCTCCGTGCCGGGCCAGGTGAGCATCGACCGCGAGGTGGCGGACCTGAAGGGCTCCATCGACTACCTGGGCATCAACTACTACACGCGCGACTACGTGCGGCAGTACTTCGGCGAGCCCTCCCTGTCCCGCCAGTACGTGCCGCGCGGCCGGGAGCGCAACGATCTGGGCTGGGAGCTGTACCCGGAGGGCCTCTACCTCTTCCTCATGCGCTACGCGGAGCTCGGCCTGCCCCTCGTCGTCACGGAGAACGGCATGGCGGACCACGGCGGCGAGCAGCGGCCCTTCTACCTCCAGAGCCACCTCTACGCCGTGGAGCAGGCGCGCGCGAAGGGGGCGGACGTGCGCGGCTACTTCCACTGGAGCCTGATCGACAACTTCGAGTGGGCCGAGGGCTACGAGCCGAAATTCGGCCTCTTCTCGGTGGATCTGGCAACCCCGGAGAAGACCCGCTCGGAGACGCCCGCGGTTGCCACCTTCCAGGAGATTGCCCGCAACCTGGGCCTCACGCCTCTCCCCTAGCTTTCCAGAGCGCGCTCATGGTCGTGTTGCCCTAGGATGGGCTGATTCCCTGAATGTCCGAGCCTCCCGCCAAGAAGCGCTCCCGGCGCACTGAACCCGCTCCCGCCCCCGAGGCGGGCAAGCCCGCTTCAGGCAAGCGCGCCGCGCCCGCTGGCGGCGCGAAGAAGGCCCCGCGCGAGCCGAAGGAGGTGCCCGCGGCCCCGGAGGCCCCCACCGCCGCGCTGACGGAGGCGCACAAGGCCTACGAGGTGCTGCGAGCCGTCATCGCCGGCTCCACGGACTCCGTCTACGCCAAGGATCTCCAGGGCCGCTACCTGCTGATCAACGAGGTGGGCGCGCGCGCGGTGGGGCGCACGGTGGAGCAGGTGGTGGGCAGGGACGACACGGCGCTGTTCCCCCCGGAGCAGGCCGCGGAGCTCATCGCCCGGGATAGACAGGTGTTCGCCACGGGCCAGAGCCTCACGTACGAGACGGTGAGCCACACGCCGGAGGGCACGCGCGTGTGGCTGTCCACCAAGGGCGTGCTCAAGGACGCGGACGGGAAGGTGTTCGGGCTCTTCGGCATCTCCCGGGACATCAGCGGGCACCAGCGGGTGGAGGAGGAGCAGGCGCTGAACGTGGAGCGGCTGCGCCTGGTGATGGAGGCGGCCGAGGTGGGCACCTGGGACTGGGACATCCAGGCCGGGCGGGTCCGCTGGTCGGAGAACATCTCCTCCATCCTCGGGGGCGTGCCGGGCGGGCCCGGGGACACGTACGAGGCGTTCCTCCAGCGGGTGCTGGCCGAGGATCGCACGCGCTTCGCGCAGCAGGTGGCCGCGGCCCTGAAGTCCCCCGCGGACTTCGACGCCGAGTTTCAGATGTACGTGCCCACGGGGGCGCCGCGCTGGATGCGCGCCAAGGTGCGGGTGCTGTCCCAGCAGGGCAAGGCCACGCGGATGCTGGGCACGCTGCGGGACGTCACCCTGGAGAAGCAGCGGGAGGAGGAGGTCCGCCGGGCGGTGGACTTCCAGGAGCAGCTGGTGGGCATCGTCAGCCATGACATCCGCAGCCCGCTGGGGGCCATCATCTCCTGGGCGCGCATCATGGCGGCGGGCGGCCCGCCGCCGGAGGAGCAGCAGCGCACGTTCCGGCGCATCACCTCCGCGGCGCTGCGGATTGAGCGGCTCACCCGGCTGCTGCTGGACTTCTCGCGGGCGCGGCTGGGCGGCGGCATCACGCTGGAGCCGCGGCGGTGCGACATGCACGATCTGCTGCAGAAGGTGACGCACGAGTTCCGCGTGGCGTACCCGGAGCGCGCGGTGGTGTGCGAGCAGGACGGGCCGGACACGACGGGGACGTGGGATCCGGATCGGCTGGGGCAGGTGCTCTCCAACCTGGTGGAGAACGCGCTGAAGTACAGCCCGCCGGACACGCCGGTGCGGCTGGCCGCGCGCGGGGGGAAGGAGCAGGTGGTGCTCGAGGTGCACAACCAGGGCACGCCGATCCCCTCCGAGCTGATGCCCCACATCTTCGAGCCCTTCCGGCGCGGGCCGCAGGCCTCACGCACGGCGAAGACGAGCTACGGGCTGGGGCTCTACATCGTCCAGGAGATCGTCCACGCGCACGGAGGCACCATCGAGGTGCGCTCCAACATCGAGGAGGGCACCACCTTCACCGTGTGCCTGCCGCGCGTGCCCCCCGCGGCGCTGGAGCTGCTGCGCCGCCCAGCCCCCGCGGCGCCTAGGAGCTTGTCGGAGAACCCAGCGGGTAGTGCTTCCTCCATAGGACGTAGTGTGGTTGAAGGCGGGCATGAGCACCGGCCCGA
>JAFGNZ010000320.1 GCA_016926755.1 Myxococcaceae bacterium
CCATGCAGCTGCTGCGCAACGTGTACGGCCCCTACGCGGCGGACAAGGACTTCGATCCGCTGCCCTTCCTCAAGAAGGTGTTCCTGGCGATCGGCACGGGCAAGGTGGCCACCAGCGCGGAGGAGGCGCGGGAGGCGGGCTTCCTGAGCGCCAGCGACGGCATCAGCGCCAACCGGGACTTCCTGCTGGCGGACGCCAAGCAGCGGGTGCTGGGCATGGCGAAGGCGGGCTTCCGTCCGCCGCGGCCCACCCGGTTCCGCCTGCCGGGGCCCAGCGGGGCGGCCACCATCGACATGATGCTGTACGACATGCAGCTCAACAACCAGATCTCCGCCCATGATCGGAAGATCGGCCAGAAGCTGGCGCGGGTGCTCACCGGTGGGGACACCAGCCCGTCCGCGCTGCTGACCGAGGAGCGGATGCTGGAGCTGGAGCTGGAGGCGTTCATGAGCCTGGCCGGCGAGGAGAAGACCCATGAGCGGCTCATGTTCATGCTGGAGAAGGGCAAGCCGCTGCGGAACTAGCGCGCGGCCCTTATCCATTGTTCCCCGTTCTACCCAGATGAAGACCTTGAGAGCCCGGCCGCTGTCCGGGCGAGGAGACGCAAGATGGCCGGTCGAGTCGTGATTGCCAGCGCGGTGCGCACCCCGTTCACCCGCGCGCACAAGGGAGAGTTCAAGGACACGCGGCCGGACACCCTGGCGGCGCTCGTCATCAAGGAGGCGGTGGCGCGGGTGCCGGGCCTCAAGCCGGAGGAGGTGGAGGACGTGATCCTCGGCTGCGCCATGCCGGAGGGCGAGCAGGGGATGAACGTCGCTCGCCTGGCCTCGCTGCTGGCGGGCCTGCCGAACACGGTGCCCGGGATGACGGTCAACCGCTTCTGCTCGTCGGGCACGCAGTCGATCGCCATGGCGGCGCAGGCGATCCAGGCGGGGATGATCCAGGTGGCGGTCGCCGGCGGCACCGAGTCCATGACGATGGTGCCCATGGGCGGCAACAAGGTGAGCGCCAACCCGGAGATCATGGAGAAGATCCCCGAGGTGTACACCTCGATGGGGGCCACGGCGGAGAACATCGCCACCCGGTACACCGTGAGCCGTGAGGACGCGGACAAGTTCGCCTACGAGTCCCAGCGCCGCGCGGCCACCGCCCGCGAGCAGGGGAAGTTCAAGGACGAGATCCTGCCCGTCACCACGACGATGTACGACGACGATGGCAAGCCGAAGCAGGTCACCGTCACGTTCGACACCATCCTCCGGCCGGACACCACGCTGGAGGGCCTGGCGAAGCTCAAGCCGGCCTTCAACGCCAAGGGCGTGGTGACGGCGGGGAACGCCTCGCCGCTGACGGACGGCGCCGCGGCGGCGGTGGTGATGAGCGAGGAGAAGGCGAAGGCGCTCGGGGTGAAGCCGCTGGGCTACTTCCTGGACTTCCAGGTGGCGGGCGTGCCGCCGGAGATCATGGGCGTGGGCCCGGTGCCGGCGGTGCGCAAGCTGCTGGCGAAGAACAAGCTGACGGTCGACGCCATCGACGTCTTCGAGCTGAACGAGGCCTTCGCGGCGCAGTCGCTGTACTGCATCCGCGAGCTGGGCATCCCGATGGACAAGGTGAACCCGAACGGCGGCGCCATCGCGCTGGGCCACCCGCTGGGCGTGTCCGGCGCGCGCATGGTGGGCACCCTCCTGTACGAGCTGAAGCGGCGCAACGGCCGCTACGGCGTCGTCACCATGTGCATCGGTGGCGGCATGGGCGCCGCGGCGCTCATCGAGCTGGCGAAGTAACCGCCGCTGCGCGAGCCGAGTTCTTCTCGGGAACGGCCTCTCTCCTGTGCCGGGGAGGGGCCGTTTCCTTTGAAGGGAGTGTCCCCTGTGAGGGGGAGGCGCTCAACGCGGAGGCTTCCCGCGCCGCTCCAGCTCGGCACGCTGCCGGCCTCGGTCGTAGATGAAGTACTCGGGGATGCCGCGCCGCGCGTACCGCTCCACGTTCTGCTCGGCATCCTTCTTCCGATCCCCGCCCACATGGACCTCGAGCACGAAGTCCAGCCCCTTGCCCTCCGCGCTCACCACCCACTTGTCCCGCTCGTGCGGCTCCACGTCCAGGACCGCAAGGAGCTCGGGCGCGAAGCGCTTCGCCGCCGGGGAGTACACGGGCAACTCCGCCGCCAGGTACACCTTGCGCCGCTGACGGGTGAAGTAGCCTCGCAGCGCGTCGAGCGCCCGGACCTTGGCCTGGAAGTGCCGCTCCCCCTCCGGCGGAGACATCTCCGCGTCCGTCACCTCGCCGGGCAGGGTGGCCACGACTCGCTCCCGCTCATGGGCGCTCATCGCCTCCCATTCCTCTTGGGAGGGAGCCTGAGGGAAACCCTCGGGAGCTCCCAGATCGTGCCGTGCCATGGGGAGAAGCGTGCGGCGCGCGCGCCTCCTACCGTCAACCTCCGATTGCTCCAGAGTGTGGGTGAGCGGTCGGTTGACGCTGGGGGTGGCGGAGCGCCTCAGTGCGAGAGAGCCAACCTGTCCGACAACCGGAGCGGTTCGCCCGGGGCGCGCCGTGAGGGGGCACACTGGCGCGCTGCTCCGGGAACTGAGCCGTCCGCCTCCTCGGTGCGGTAGGGTTTCCCAATGTCAGACTGGGCATCCCCATGAAAATCAATCAACTGTTGTTCTCTCCCGCGGATTCGTCCATATGCCCGTCGGCATATCTCTGGACCTCCGGCAGGCTCGGTGGGCAACACGGTACGCCTCGGTGCCAGAGTCGTGCGCAGGGCGAGTCCGACCGGCTCGCACAGCAGGCGCAGTGACACGTGCGTGCTCAGCAACGGATCCACGCTCAAGGAACTCCAGGTCGCGGGTCCCTCGCTGCGGGGCGGGTCCCCCCGTCTTGACGGGTCCGCCCGCCCCGGCGTCCCGCTCTCCCAAGGCCCATGGGCCCTCTGCGGGCAACCGTGTGGAGGGTAGGGTGCCCCTGGCCCCGCGCTTTGCACCAACGTGTCCGCTTGTCCGACAGGTTCTCCTGGCTCGCCCCCGCGAGGGCGCCTGCCGGTGGACTCTGCTCTCGGGGGGGCTGGTAGCACGGACAAGTGCACCCATGTCGCACTGCCAGCAGCCAGCCCGCTCCAGATGAGCGGAGCCGTGTCTTTCGGCTGCCTCTGGCTGGCACTGGCAGTGGCCGTGTGAGTCAGAGGCCTCCCTCATGAGCCTGGCTGTTGCCTCGAATGCCCTCGGAGGGCCACTGGCTCCAGTCCGCTGCTCCGTCTCCCTTTGGGGACTCCACCGTCCTCCAGACGAGACCCACCGCTCCTACTCACGGCCAACAGTGCTTGGATCTCAAGGGGCGCGTTGAGATCAACGATCATGCGCGGGCTCCCCGAGTGTGCTCGCCTGGCAGGGCGCGGCTCGCCAACCAGTGGGTGCGCTGCGATGGGAGCTGACCCGTCAGCCCACTGTGTGGGACGCTGATCAGTCAGCGCGCCGCACCGGCGTACTTGCTAGGCGTGCACTACACCGGGGCTCAGCGGACCTCGTCACAATCCCAGGTGTAGCTCCTGCAAGTGCAGACGTAGTCGCTCCAGATTCCATCCTGGCAGTTCTGAGTTGCTCCCACAGGGGAACAGGACGTCTTGTCGATGTCCCAGCAGTAGGGGAGCAACGGTGGCGGCTTCGCGGCCTGCTCTACCTGCCGATCCTGGGCTTCCGTGGTGTCCTCGGTACCGCCACAGGCCGTAAGACCGAGGGAAAGGCAGACCGCAGTGAGAGTACGTCGCATATGGAGCCTCCAGTAGATGCCCGCACAGTGCGGTCCGGCTTCGCGAGGCTACCACACGTCAGCCCGCGTCGGTTCCCGTGCGTTGTCTATACGCGGTCGGCGAACAGTGACGCACCGGCGAGCTGAGCCGTCAGCCCACTGCACCTGGAGCCAAATTCAAAGCAACCTGTCCGACAATCGGAGCGGTTCGCCCCGGGCGCGCCGTGAGGGGGCACACTGGCGCGCTGCTCCGGGAGCTGAGCCGTCCGCCTCCTGCGACGGGCGCCAACCCGTTGGCGAGCCAGGAGGCCTGGGGATGCGGGCCAGTGGGCCTCCTGTCTGAGGAGCTCCCGCCCCAGCCGCGACGCGTGAGTGACTGTTCGGGAAGGTCGGGACTTTTCGCGCCCAAACCCCCCGACATCTCCGAACAGTCGGCGACCGGGCACGCTCCAACCCGCCTGGAGGAGGAGTGCCACGGCTGGGGCCTGCGAGCCCGCCTTGCTTCGGCCGTTCGCTTTGGCTCAGCCCCCGCTCCGCGCAGGAGCAGGATCAGTGCTCTGACGGCTCCTCACTCAAGTCCATGGAGCCCGACATGGGCGGAGGCTTGCGGCGCGGAGGGAAGGCGGGGGCAAAGCATCTGCCCTTGAGGACCACATAGCCGTCCTGCTCGCACGACCTGGCATCCTTCATGCGGAGCTCCACCCAGCACACGCCGTTGATGGGAACCTGCTCGCGGCTGGCGCACTGGCCCTGCTCATCCGGTCGGCTCTGCCCTGGGAACGGCTTCGGGGGCGTGTCCTGGGTGAGCGCCTGATGTTCGGAGGGGACATGGACGGAAGCAGGGGAGGCCGACGGCGCTTCGTCCCCCACTGCCGAGGTGCCAGCATCCGGCGCCTCCACTTCCGAGGCGACCCGCACCTTCGTAGGCGCACCCTCGGGAGGCGTCTGCACCGCGCCCCTGTTCCACAGCAGCAGGAGTGCCCCGAGCATGGCCAGGGCGCCGGCCGGCCCCCACTTCATGGCACGAGCCCAGGGCCTCACCCGTGCGCGCGGGGGCTCCCCATCGCGCAGCGGCTGATCCAGCTCCGGCCCCGCGCGCTGTGCAGCGGCCTCGAGCGCTTCGGCCAGGGCTTCCGCCGTGCCGCGGGCCTCAGGGGAGAGCGAGAGCATGCGGAGGATCAACGCGCTGAGCAGAGGCTCCACCCTGGGGTTGAGCTCGCGAGGGGAGCGCAACAGGGGCGGCAGCATGTGCCAGGTGCCCAAGGCGTCCTGCTGGGGCAGCGCCGGAGGGGGGAACTCGTCCGTGAGGAGCCTGTAGGCGGTGACGCCCAGGGCGAAGAGGTCATCCGCGGGCGCGGCCCTGTAGCAGGCGTTGGGGTTGAGCACGGAGCGGAGGCAGAACAGGCTGGCCTCGGGCGAGCGGTAGACGGAGGTGCCAGGAGGAAGGCAATGCCACGTCAGGCGAGCGGCGCCCTGGTGGTGGCCGGCGCCGAAGTCCATGAGCATGGCGAGGCCATCCGAGCGGCGCACCAGGACATTCTCCCCCTTCACGTCGCGGTGCAGGGCGCAGGCGGCGTGGGTGGCCTGGAGCGCTCGAGCCAGCTGTGCCAGGAGCTGGAGTACCCTGCGAGAGGAGGGGTTGTGCGCGAGCGCCCAGTCATACAGGGGCGCGCCGTCCACCCAGTCCATGACGAGGTAGGGATGGGTGGTGCCGTCCGGGTGCCTCCAGAAGCCGTGGCCGCGCAGGCGAGGCACGCTCGGGTGTCGGACGAGCGAGAGCAGCGCCACCTCGCGCATGAAGCGAGGCTCCCACGGGCAGAGGGCCAGCTTGAGGGCGACGGGGCCGGCGTGCTCCTGGCCCACCTGGAGGGCGAGGTGGACGGCGCCATAGGCGCCATGGCCGTGGCAG
>JAFGNZ010000321.1 GCA_016926755.1 Myxococcaceae bacterium
CTCGCCCCCTCGCGGCAGGAGGGCCAGCGTAGTGGCCTCCCCGCGCATCAGGGAGTGCCACCTCTCAGCCGAAGCGAGAGCGGGCCCGGCTTCGGGCGGCGCGTCCAGACCATGGGCCTGCGCCAGCAGCAGCAGGAGCAACAGCAAGGGCGTCATGAGGATCTCCCGGGGTGGCAGCCTCCTGTCTATCCCTCAGCCCTGACAGCCAGGGGACTCCAGAACATCGGAAGCCCTCCTCCGCAACGCCACGCGGGCGGGCATCCGACTCATCGGGTGGCACACGCTGCGCCACACCTTCCGCGCCCCCTCGCCATGGCCGGGGTACCCCTCAAGGCACATGGCCAGGAGACGTAGCCCAGAAACTAAAAAAGCCCCCGAGTCACTTGGACTCGGAGGCTTCTTCGGAGTGCCCAGGGCGGGATTCGAACCCGCACACCTTTCGGCGCCACCCCCTCAAGATGGTGTGTCTACCAGTTCCACCACCTGGGCGAACTACGCGGCCCACTTACTGAACCGCGTCGTCTCACGCAACCGTTTTCAACCGCCGCGTGCCCTGCTTTCTTCCTACTGCTGCGGCTGCGCCGGAGCGGGAGCCGCCGGAGCCGGAGCTGCCGGCGCCGCCTCTCCCGTCGGGCTGGCCGGCGCGGCCTCGGTCGGCGCAGGAGCCTCACCCCGCGGCTGCTCCACGCTCGCCGGAGCACCCGGCGTCCCAGCAGGCGCTGGCGCCGCTGCACCGTCCGCCCCAGGCGTCGCCGGGGCCGTGGCCGCCGGCTTCGGCGCCGCCACCGAGCCCGCCGCCACGGACGTCTTCAGCCCCACGAACGACAGGCCCAGCGAGGTGAGGAAGAACAGCGCCGCGCAGACGCCGGTCAGCTTGCTCAGGAACGTCACCGCGCCCCGGCCGCCGAACGCGCTCGTGGCCGCGCCACCACCCAGGGCGGCGCCCATTCCCGCGTCCTTACCGGGCTGCAGCAGGATGACGAAGATCATGAACACGCACAGCAGGACGTGCACGATCGTGACGAAGGTCAGCATGGCTTCTCTTTCAAGCGCTCAGATGGAAAGGACGCGCACCCTACACAACCGGATACCGGGGAACAACTCCTTAGCAACACCCCACCCTCCCCACCCTCAGGCGCCCGCCTTCACGATGGCCGCGAAGTCGCCCGCCTTCAGGCTCGCCCCACCGACAAGCGCCCCGTCCACGTCCCGCTGCCCCAGCAATTCCGCGGCGTTGTCCGGCTTCACGCTCCCGCCGTACTGGATCCGCACCTGCCCGGCCGTCCCCCCGTCGTACAGCCGCGCCAGCTGCGCGCGGAGGGCCGCGTGCACCTCCTGCGCCTGCGCCGTCGTCGCCGTGCGCCCCGTGCCAATGGCCCACACCGGCTCGTACGCCAGCACGAAGCTCGCCACCTCCCCCGCCCCGAAGCCCGCCAGCGCCCCCTTCACCTGCCGCTCCACCACCTCCAGCGTCCGCCCCGCCTCCCGCTCGGCCAGCGTCTCGCCCACGCACAGGATGGGCACCAGCCCCGCCTTCAGCGCCGCCTGCGCCCGCTTGTTCACCGTCTCGTCCGTCTCCCCGAAGAGCTGCCGCCGCTCCGAGTGGCCGAGGATCACGTACGTGCACCCCGCCTCCTTGAGCATCGCCGCGGACACCTCGCCGGTGAACGCCCCCGAGGCCTCCCAGTGGCAGTTCTGCCCCGCCAGCTTCAGGTTCGAGTCCTCGATGGCCTTGGCCACCGGGTACAGCGACACGAACGGCGGCGCGACGACGATCTCCACCTTGTCGCGCAGCATCGACACCATGCCTCGGAGCTCTCGCACCAGCGCGAGCGCCTCCGTCACGGTCTTGTTCATCTTCCAGTTGCCGGCGACGATCTTCCGGCGGGGCTCGGCGGCCATGGCTCCCTCCCAGCTGCGTGTACGAGGCTACTTCGTCTCCAGCGCCTTGAGGCCCGGCAGCGCAATCCCCTCGAGGAACTCCAGCGACGCGCCGCCGCCCGTGGAGACGTGGCTCATCTTGTCCCCGTAGCCCATCTGCTGCACGGCCGCCGCGCTGTCCCCACCGCCGATCACCGTCACCGCCCCGCGGTTGTTGGCCATCGCGTCAGCCACCACTCGCGTGCCCTCGGCGAACTTCTCCACCTCGAACAGGCCCATGGGGCCGTTCCACACCACCGTCTTCGCCCCGCGGATGTGCTGGGTGAACTGCGCCCGCGTCTTCGGGCCGATGTCCAGCCCCATCCAGTCCGCCGGGATGTTGCGATCCGGCGTCTCCCGCTTGTCGCTCTTGTCCGAGGGCTCCGTGCCCACCACGTGATCCACCGGCAGGACGATGGACGTCTTCAGCCGCTGCGCCGCCTCCAGGAGCTTCGAGGCCAGCGGCAGCTTGTCCTCCTCCACCCGGCTCTTGCCCACCTCGGCGCCCTGCACCTTCAGGAAGGTGTACGCCATGGCCCCGCCGATCAGCAGCACGTCCACCTTGGGCAGCAGGTTCTCGATCACCTTGATCTTGTCGCTCACCTTGGCGCCGCCCAGGATCGCCACGAAGGGCTTCTCCGGGTTCTTCAGCACCCGGCCCAGGTACTCGATCTCCTTCTTCATCAGCAGGCCGGCCGCCTTCTCCTTCACGAAGGGCACCATCCCCGCGGTGGAGGCGTGCGCCCGGTGCGCCGTGCCGAACGCGTCGTTGACGTAGACGTCCGCCAGCGAGGCCAGCTCGCGCGCGAAGGACTCGTCGTTGCCCTCCTCCTCCTTGTGGAAGCGCAGGTTCTCCAGCACCAGCACCTGCCCGTCCTTCAGCTCCTTCACCTGCTTCTTCACCCCGTCCCCCACGCAGTCATCCGCGAGGATCACCTCGTGCTTGGGGCCCAGCAGCTCCGCCAGCCGCGTGGCGGCCGGCTCCAGCGAGAACTTCGGGTCCGGCCCCGCCTTGGGGCGCCCGAGGTGGGAAGCCAGGATGACCTTGCCGCCCAGCTCCAGCGCGCGGCGGAGGGTGGGCAGCGCCTCTCGGATGCGGGTGTCATCGGTGACGCGCTTGCCCTCCAGCGGGACGTTGAAGTCCACGCGGATGAAGACGCGCTTTCCGGTCAGCTGCAGGTCATCGATGTAGCGGATCATCTCGGTCCCCTCTCGGTACGCCCGTCGGTGCGCTCGGCCTAGAAGCCCTTGGCCGCCAGGAACTTCGTGGTGTCCACCATGCGGTTGGAGAAGCCCCACTCGTTGTCGTACCAGGCCATCACCTTCACCAGGTTGTCGCCCATCACGAAGGCGTTGGTGGCGTCGAAGATCGCCGAGTGCGGGTTGCCGTTGTAGTCGATGGAGACCGTCTGCTCGTCGCTGTACTGGAGGATGCCCTTGAGCGGGCCCTCGGCGTTCTTGCGGAACGCCTCGAGGATGGCCTCCTGGGTGACCGACTTGCTCGTCACCACCGTCAGGTCCACCAGGGACACGTTCGGGGTGGGCACGCGGACCGACACGCCGTGCATCTTGCCCTTGAGCGCCGGCAGCACCTCGCCGATCGCCTTCGCGGCGCCCGTGGTGGTGGGGATCATCGACAGGCCGGCCGCGCGGGCGCGGCGCATGTCCTCGTGCGAGAGGTCCAGCACGCGCTGATCGTTGGTGTAGCTGTGCACCGTCGTCATCAGGCCCTTCTCGATGCCGAAGGTGTCCAGCAGCACCTTGGCCACCGGCGCCAGGCAGTTGGTGGTGCACGAGGCGTTGGACAGGATGTGGTGCTTCTTCGGATCGTATTGCTCGTGGTTGATGCCGTAGGCGATGGTGAGGTCCGGGCCCTTCGCCGGGGCGGAGACGATCACCTTGCGGGCGCCCGCGCTCAGGTGCTTCTCGGAGCCCTCGCGCGCGGTGAAGCGGCCCGTGCACTCCAGGACGATGTCCACGCCCAGGGACTTCCAGGGCAGCGCCGTCGGGTCCTTCTCCGCCGTGACGGCGATGGTGTGGCCGTCCACCACGATGGCCTTCTCCTGCGCCTTCACCGTCCCCGGCCAGGTCCGGTGCACGGAGTCGTACTTGAACAGGTGGGCCAGGGCCGAGGGCTTGTCGAGATCGTTGATGGCGACAACCTCGATGTCCTTCTCCTGACGGGCGAGCACCGCGCGCAGGACGCAGCGGCCAATGCGACCAAAGCCATTGATGCCGATCTTCGTGGCCATTCTGTCAGTCTCCTTGAGAACAAAAGGTGGGCCTTGCGCCCACGGGCGGAAAAGGCGGCCGACCGTAGGCATGTGCCGCATCCGAGTCAACGCTCGGAACGCGGTGTCCCACGGCGCGAGCGCCGAACCTGAACAGTAACGAGCAACAGCAACCCCGCCACGGAAGCGGAATCGGCCCCCGCTCCACAGCCGCAGCCGGTGTCCGCCCTTGCGTAGTCCGGAGGCGTGCCATGCCAGGCGCGGACCATAAGTCCACGAATCCCCTCGTGCGAGCGCGGCAATCGGACGCGTGAGTGCTAGCCTGCCTCCCGGCTCAGAAATGAACGATCCCGCCCCACCTCCTACCCCGTTCCCGTCCCGTGGCGGCTCCGGCGTGATCGCCTCGTTCCATCACGCGTGGGCCGGCCTCATCCACACCGTCGTCCATCAGCGCAACATGCGCGTCCACCTCGTCTCCGGGGTGCTCGTGGGGCTCGTGGGCAGCGGCATCCCCCTGGGCCTGGCCGAGAAGGTCACGCTCATCTTCTGCGTCCTGCTCATCTTCTTCGCGGAGATCCTCAACAGCGCGCTGGAGCACCTGGTGGATCTGGCCGTCCAGCAGTTCGACGAGAAGGCCCGGCTGGCCAAGGACGCCGCCGCCGCCGGCGTGATGGTGCTGGCCCTGGGGACGGTCGTCATCTTCGCCGCCCTCCTCGTCCACAACTGGGACACGGTGCTCAACAGCGGTCCGCAGATCGCGCGGCAGGTGGCGCTCGGCCTGCCCTTCACCGCGTGCATCACGCTGCTCGTGTTGCCCCACGCCCGCCCCGCCTGGGTGGATGTGGCCGCCTTCATCGGTGGCACCACGCTGCTGGGGCTGCTGGCCCTGCGCACCGCCAGCTCCGTCTTCTCCGCGCTCACGGCCGGACTGCTCGTGGTGGCCGGAGCCGCGGCCCGCGCGCGGCGACGGGAGGCACGCGGGCAAAAAAAAACCGGCGCGTCGCCGGTCTCCTACCGCCCCTAGTGGGCGCGAGCCCCGAAAACCAGTCCGGAGCTCCCTCGCCCACCAGGTGGGTGAGCTTCATTCTAGGCCATCACACCCGGGGCTGCCAGCCGGGGGCCGACTCGTTCGTCACCTGGGAGACATCCGACCCGGATGACCCAGCCTCGGCCTTGTCGCCCTGCTTGAGCTCCTCCGTCACCAGATCGAGCAGCTCCGTGGCGATGCCGATGATCTGGTGCGGCGTGTAGCCACTCGAGCGCAGCTGAGCAAAGAAGGTGCGCGCCAGAATCCGGGGGCCCTTTTGGTCGGTGCTCAAGGACGTTTCTCCGAGAAATGGGGGGACTGCCTCAACTCGCGTGCTACAGAGTTCAACCCCCATGCCAACCGACGGCGCCATGACGGATTCCTCATGATCTGCGGCCGGTTAAGAGGTATCGAGGGCCCCGCTGCACGCCGGGCGACTGCGAAGCGGGCTTCGCACTCCCCTGCGCCCCCCAGGGTTTTCCGGCCGAGGGTGCATAACAGGGTACACACCCCACATCTGGGGAGCCCCTGTGTTTTCAAAGACTTAGGATCTGTCGTGAGCCCAACACAGCGCGGCCCAGGGCAGGGAGACGAGCGGATATGGCGTACCGGGTGAACAACATCGGGCTGTGGCTGGACGAGCCGGAGGAGCTGCTCGGCCAGCGGGCCGCCGAGAAGCTGGGCGTCACCCGGGCGGAGCTGGCCTCGGTGCGGGTGGTGCGCTCGGTGCTGGATGCTCGAAAGAAGGGCAGCCCCCGCTACATCTATACGCTGGAAGTGACGTTGGCCCCGGGCCGCAAGCCGGCGCGCCTGCCCCCGGACGTGGGCGAGGCCCCCCCGCCCCCCGAGCCGCTGCCGCGGGTGAAGGAGCCGGAGCGCTGGCCGCTCATCATCGGCACCGGCCCCGCGGGCCTCTTCTGCGCGCTGGGGCTGCTGGAGCGCGGGGTGCGCAGCATCCTCCTGGAGCGGGGCCGGGAGGTGGTGAGCCGCCGCAAGGACGTGGCGAAGCTGATGCGGGACGGCACGCTGGATCCGGAGAGCAACATGAACTTCGGCGAGGGCGGCGCCGGGGCCTACACGGACGGCAAGCTCTCCACGCGCATCAACCACCCCATGGTGCGCAAGGTCATCGAGGTGTTCGCGCAGTACGGCGCCCCGGATCACATCCTCGTGGAGGGCAAGCCGCACATCGGCTCGGATCTGCTGCCCGGCGCGGTGGCGCGCATCCGGGACATGCTCATCGCCGGCGGCTGCCAGGTCCTCTTCCAGCACAAGGTGGAGGATCTGCTCTACCGCGACGGCCGGGTGGCGGGCGTGCGGCTGGTGGATGGGCGCACGCTGGAGAGCGATCGGGTGGTGCTGGCGCCGGGCAACTCCGCGCGCGAGCTGTACGAGCGCTTCGCCGCGGACGGCCGGGTGAGCGTGGAGGCCAAGCCCTTCGCCATCGGCTTTCGCGCGGAGCACCCCCAGGGGCTCATCAACAGCATCCAGTACGGCAGCGCGGCGAAGAACCCCCGGCTGCCCCCCGCGGACTACAAGCTGGCGGAGAACCTCGAGGTGGATGGCGAGGTGCGCGGCATCTACTCCTTCTGCATGTGCCCCGGCGGCATTGTCGTGCCCACCCCCACCGAGGAGGGGCTGCAGTGCACCAACGGCATGAGCAACTCGCGCCGCAACGCGAAGTACGCCAACGCGGGCATCGTCGTCACCGTGTCCGTGCAGGACTTCGAGCGCGAGGGCTTCCGCGGCCCCCTGGCGGGCCTGGAGTTCCAGCGCCACTGGGAGAAGAAGGCCTATGAGCTGGGCGGAGGCCGCTTCTTCGCCCCGGCGCAGACGATCCCGGACTACCTGGCCGGGCGCGTGAAGAAGGAGCCGGGCGGCACCAGCTACCGGCCCGGCATCGTCCACGCGGACCTCAACCGCCTGTTCCCCGAGCGCCTCACCCAGTCCCTCAAGCAGGCCCTGCGCGGCTTCGATCGGAAGATGCGCGGCTTCATCAGCGACGAGGGCAAGCTGATCGGCATCGAGAGCCGCACCAGCTCGCCGCTGCGCATCACCCGGGGAGACGATCTGCAGTCCGTCTCGCTCCGGGGCCTCTACCCCGCGGGCGAGGGCTGCGGCTACGCGGGAGGAATCGTCTCCTCGGCCATTGATGGGCTGCGCGTCGCGGAGCAGATTGCCGGAGAGCTCAGCTAGCCCCCGGCCAGGGCGCCGGGCCGTGAGGATGCCCGGGAGCTGGACTGGCGAGGAGAGGAGCCCATGCGTTACCGCGTACGCACCCCCGAGGGGGAGCTGGAGTACCCGAGCCTCCGGGAGGTGGAGCAGGCCTATGCCGCGGGGCTCGTGGCCCCCGAGGACGAGGTGCTCGAGGAGGGCGGCACCCTCTGGCGCAAGGCCGGCAGCCTCCCAACCCTGGCCCAGGCCCAGCGCCGACACCGCGGCGCCAGGCCCTCCAGCGCCTCGCAGGGGCTGATCATCCTGATCGCGGCCGTGCTGGGCGTGTTCGCCCTGCTGCTCGTGCGCAGCGGCCGGGGCGTCTTCGGGCTCCTGATCGCCATCGCGATCGCCTCGCTGCTCTTCCGGGTGACCGCCCACGCGTTCCGGCGCAAGCGCTGAGCCCCCTCCCCCGCCCCCCGCCCCGGCGGCCCGGCGCCCGCCGCCAGCGCTCACACGTGCCCCCATGTTCTCCCCTACGAAGGGCCTCGCGGCCCGGACCGCGGAAGCGGAGGAAGGGAGGAGCGGACGTGCTCAACACCTACCTGTCCCGAGAGGCGGCTCGCAAGCTCCGGCACGGCGCCTTCTGGCTGCGCCGCGAGGACATCCTCTCCATGGACGGCACGCCCGTCGTCGGCCAGCCCGTCCAGCTCCGGGACGAGGACGGGCAGGTGCTCGGGCTGGGGGACGTGGACCTGGAGGCCTCCTTCGCCGTGCGCCGCCTGGGCCTGCCCGAAGAGGCCGCCGAGGGGCTCATCCCCCGCCACATCCGCCACGCCATGGAGCGGCGCGCGCGCCTGGTGGACGATCCGCGCTTCTGTCGACTTGTGAACGATGACGGGGACGGGCTGCCCGGCCTCATCGTGGATCGCTACGACATGCACTTCGTCATCCAGACGCTCACCCGCCCCATGGACGCGCGCCTGGAGGAGCTCACCCGCGCCATCGTGGAGGTGGCCGGCGCTGGCTCGGTGCTCCTGCGCAACGACTCGCCCCGGCGGCGGGCGCTCGGGCTGGCACCCCAGCCGCCCAAGGTGCTCTACGGCAACCCGCCCCGCTGGTGCCGCCTGCTGGAGCTGGGCGCGCGCTTCACCGTGGACCTCACCTACGGGCGCAACACCGGCTACCACTACGATCAGCGCGAGCTGCGCCGCTTCCTCGCGCGCATGTCCCGGGAGGCGCGGGTGCTGGATCCGTGCTGCAACGTGGGCGGCCTCTTCGTCCACGCCGGGCTGAGCGGCGCTCGGCAGATCCTCGCCTTCGATGGGGACCCGGACGCGGCGGACCTGGCGCGCGAGAACGCCGAGGCCAACGGGCTGTTCGGCCGGGTCAAGGTCGAGCCCGGCGCCACCCTGGCCGTGCTGAAGGCCGTGTCGGACACCTTCGATCTGGTGCTGCTGGACACCCGGGAGGCGGACTCCCATGAGCGGTTCATCGAGCAGGTGCGGCTGGCCCTGCGGCGCACCCGCCACGGCGGCAGGCTGCTGCTCACCGGCTACCACCCGCCCCTGGCCCTGGGCGCCTTCGAGGAGCTGGTGGCGGAGGCCTGCGAGCGCGAGCAGCGCGTGGCCTTCCGGCTGGCCCGGCTCGGCCTGCCACCGGACCACCCCTCCCCCGTGAACACCCCCTCCGCGGATTACCTCGACGCGGTGGCACTTGAAGTGAACTGACCTGAAACGCGCCCCGAGGCCCCGGGGATGGTAGTGTCGAAAGCCACGATGACGACCGACAACCCGGCTGAGACTCCAGTGCCCGCCACCGAGGGCGGCTCCGTCGAGACAGTGCGCAAGGTGTACGCGAAGGATCTGCGCGAGAAGGACCGCGTCAACACCGTCTTCCGCGTCTCGCAGAGGAGCAAGGTGACGGCGCGCAGCGGCAAGGTGTTCCTCGCGCTCACGCTCGTGGACAAGAGCGGCGAGGTGGACGCGCGCATCTTCGACAAGGTGGACACGTTCGAGCCCACCTTCGCCCCGGGCGACTACGTCCTCATCCAGGGCCAGGTCACCAGCTTCCACGGCAAGACGCAGGTCGTCGTCGAGGCCATCGAGCGCCTGGATCCGGGCCCGCTGGATCCCAAGGAGTTCGAGCCGCCCCCCGCCCCGCCCCCCGAGGCCGCGGCGCCCACCGAGAAGGCCCAGGAAAAGGCGGAGGAAAGGCCGCAGCCTGCCGAGAAGCGCGAAGAGGCCGCCCCCCCGCGCCAGGGCCGCGACGAGGCCGCCGGCGCCCGGGCCGCGGGGCAGATCCGGGAGATCATCACCGAGCGCGTGAACGATCCGCACGTGAAGCAGCTGCTGCTGGCGTTCCTGGATGATCCGCAGATCGCCGCGGGCCTGCCGCACGCGCCCGCCGCCAAGGGTGTCCACCACGCCTACCGCGGCGGCCTGGCCGAGCACCTGCTCTCCGTGATGCGGCTGACGCTGCGCGTGGCGGACCACTACCCCATGGCGGATCGGGACCTGCTGCTGGCGGGCGCCCTGCTCCACGACGTGATGAAGGTGGCGGAGATCTCCTCGGAGAAGGGCTTCGACTACACCGATGAGGGCAAGCTGGTCGGCCACCTGGTGATGACGGCGCAGAAGATCCGCGAGAAGACCCTGGCCATCCCGGGCTTCCCGCCCCTGCTCGAGCAGCACCTCACCCACCTGGTGCTCGCGCACCACGGCCAGCTGGAGCACGGCTCTCCCAAGCTGCCCATGACGATCGAGGCGTTCATCGTCCACGCGCTGGACTCCCTGGACTCGCGGATCGCCTCGTGGCTGGAGGCCATGGCGCGCGACCCGAACGAGAAGTGGACGGAGCCGCTCAAGCTCTATGAGCGCCAGCTCTGGAAGGGCCCCGCCCCCACCACCCGGGGCAGGTCGCCGGTGGAGGGAATGGGGCGCCGCAAGTCGCGCGAGGAGCGCCGCAAGGCCAAGGAGAAGGGCGCCCCGCACGGAGCCCCCCAGGCTGGCGCCGAGGGCGCCGCGCCCGCCCCGCGCAAGGAGAAGGAGCGTCCGCCCCGCGAGGCCCGTCCGCCCCGCGAGGAGCGTCCGCCCCGCGAGGGCCGTCCGCCGCGTGAGGAGCGTCCACCCCGTGAGGAGCGTCCGCCCCGCCCGCCGCGGGATCCCAGCAGCCTGCCCCAGGAGCTGACCTTCAAGCCCTTCAGCGCGCTCACCACCCTGACGCCCGCCCCGGCCCCTGCCACGGAGGCCCCGGCGCCCAAGCCCGCAGGTGAGGGATCCACGGAAGAGTGACATGGCGAAGCGTCGTCTCGGAGAGCGCCTGATCGAGGCCGGCCTCGTCACCACCGAGGCCGTGGAGAAGGCCCTGGAGCACCAGAAGATCACCGGCCACAAGCTGGGAGACTGCCTGGTGGATCTCGGCCTGCTCCAGGAGACCGCGCTGCTGCGCTTCCTCGCGGCCGAGTTCAACACCCGCTTCGTCTCCGCGGAGAAGCTGGCCAAGGCGAAGCTCTCCACCGACGTGCTGGACAAGCTCCCCGTGCGCATGGCCGAGGCGCAGATCGTCCTGCCGCTGGCGTACGATCCGGAGCGCAAGCTGCTGTCCATCGTCGCCGCCGAGCCGCAGAACAAGTCGCTGCTGGACGAGATCGCCCTCGTCACCGGCGTGTCCGAGGTCTACGCCTACGTGGGGCTGCGCAGCGCCATCGCCGCGGCCATCAAGAAACACTACTACGGGGACCCCACCGCCTTCACCGCGCTGGAGAACCCCGGCCCCCAGGTCGCGCGCGCGGACGCGTCCGCCATCTCCGGCGCCTACGACGCCTCCGGGAGCGGGAGCCGGAACACCCCGAGCCCTCCGCTGCGCTTCGAGACGGACCCCAGCCTCCGGATGCAGCGAACGCCAGGTACCCACCTGCGCCCGTCCACCGGCACGAGCCAGGTAGGCGGCTCGCGCGCGGCGCTGGCCGAGAGCGACTACATCGAGACGCTGAGCATCCTCGTGGGGCTGCTAGAGCAGGAGCGACCCCACCACCGCGGCCACTCGGCGCAGCTGGCACGGCAGGCGTCCATCGTCGGCCGCCGCATGGGGATGGCCCCCCGGGAGCTGGCCGCGCTGGCCATGGCCGCCCACCTGCACGATCTGGGCAAGTCCGCCGAGCGCCACTACACGCTGGCCAACAACGCCGCCAACCCGAACTGGAAGGCGGAGGCCGGGCGGCTGAGCCGCGCGCCGGTGAAGCTCTTCGAGAACGTCCGCCTGCCAGCGCTGGCGAACACCTTCCTCTCCCAGCTCTACGAGGCCTATGACGGCTCGGGCGCGCCCCAGGGCACCAAGGGCGAGGAGATCACGCTGGGCGCGCGCATCCTCGCCGCGGTGGACAGCTTCCTGGATCTGACGAAGAACCCCTCCAACGCCTACGGCAAGGCGCTCACCAAGGCGCAGGCGCTGGACCACCTGCGCAAGCACGCCGGCACCCTGTACGATCCGGTGGTGGCGGACATCGTCGGGCAGCTGCAGAGCGGCGAGCTGCTGCGCCACCGCATCGTCCAGGACGGGCGCCAGGTGCTGATCGCCGAGTCGGACGAGGCCATCCGCACGGACATGCTGGAGTCCGTGCTGCGGCTGGGCCTGGTGGTGCACGCGTTCTCCACGCTGGACGGCGCGCTGGACGGGCTGGTGCAGCGCGACTGCGACGTGCTGGTGGTGAGCCTGCGCTTCGGGCTGAAGGACGTGCTGAGCCTCCTCCAGTTCGCCCGCAGCATCCCGGAGTGCGGCGGGCTGCCCATCCTCGTGCTGGGCGAGCCGAACGCGCACTCGCGCGATCGGCTGTTGATGTCCGGCGCGACGGCGGTGGAGTCCTCCGCGGACACGGACGCGGCGGCCCGACGGGTGCGCGAGCTCTACGAGGATCGCATCCTGCACAACGGCCCGGCGCGGGCGGTGCAGGGCAGCTACGACGAGCTGCCCCTGCTGGAGCTGCTCAAGACGCTGGCCAGCGGGAAGAAGTCCGGGCGGCTCCACCTGCGCCATCACTCGCTCGAGGGCTTCCTGCACCTGGAGCACGGCAGGATCGTCTACGCGTCCTATGCCGGGAAGTCCGGCGAGCCCGCGATGCAGGCGCTCCTCCAGATGAAGCAGGCGGACTTCCAGTACGATCCGGACTCGCTGCTGGGGGAGATGCCCCACCTCGACAAGGATCTGGCGACGGTGACCCGGGAGCTCACAGCGCGCCGCTCCGCCACGGGCTAGCTACGCCACGGGGAGCCCGAACAGGCCCGCGGCGGTGGCCGTGGTGATGGCCGCGAGCTCCTCCAGCGACACGCCCTTCAGCTCGGCCACCTTGCGCGCCGTCTCCACCACGTGCGCGGGCTCGTTCTTCCGCCCCCGGTGCGGCACCGGCGCCAGGAAGGGGCTGTCCGTCTCCACCATCAGCCGATCCAGCGGGGTGAAGCGCACCGCGTCCTGCAGGGCCTCCGTCTTCTTGTAGGTGACGACGCCGGACAGGGAGATGTGGAAGCCCAGCTCCAGGTAGCGCCGCGCGGCGGCGGTGTCCCCCGTGAAGCAGTGGATGACGCCCCGGCGCACCCCCTCCTCGCGGAGAATGGCCTCGCAGTCCTCGTGCGCGTCCCGCACGTGCACCACCAGGGGCTTGTCCAGCTTGCGTGCCAGGGCGCACTGCCAGCGGAACACCCGCGCCTGCACCTCCCTCGGCGAGCGATCGTAGTAGTAGTCCAGCCCCGCCTCCCC
>JAFGNZ010000322.1 GCA_016926755.1 Myxococcaceae bacterium
ACGGCTTTGCCTTGGCCGGTGTCCTCCACGTGGGGGACCCTCGGGACGCTGCTGCATCCCACGAGGAACGCGAGGACAAGTGCGCTGGTCCTTCTCCACGGAATTCGCCTCAGACCCATGTGTCACTCCTTCATGCGAGGAGGGGAGAAGGGTAGAGGGCTGCCACGGGGAAGAGGAGGAGCCGCCGGGCGTCCCCTGTCCTTCAGCCTTGCACGCCCTGCGGGGGAGGCTCGCGCCCGACGCTGACGCCTGGAGGCTCACCACGTCCGTGCCCCCTCCTGAGGTCGCGCCGCGCCGCTGCGCCTGTCCGGCCTGCTTGGTCGCTCGCCACGCGCACCTGTAGTCGCGACTCCACGGCCTGCCTGGACGCATGCCACTCGGTCCCACCGCTCGCAACGTGCCCAATCTCGTTGCGGCCTCCACGGGCAAACTGGCGCTGTCCGACGTGGCGCGCGCTGCACGGGCCCAGCAGGCGAGCCTCGACACGCGAGGGCTGCACCGCGCCTGCTCCACCGGGGCCGGGGCGCCGCGCCCATCCGCCCGAGGGAGCGCGAAAGGGCGCCGCGCGTGCTCCACACCGGGGCCGGGCTGCCGCGTGACGATTGGCGCCCCCGTGGCCCTAAGGTGGCTCAGAAGTCACCCCTGCCCTCTCCCAGGGAGGGCGGGAACTCCCATCGCTACCTGGCTGGAGCAGGCGCACGCATGAGCGCCTCGCGGAATCGCCCCTCCTTCGCCGCCACACAGACCCTGTACCCATCCAGCTCGCCGCAGGTGAGCCCCGCCTCCGGACGCTGGAACGCCTCCCGCTCCCGCTCTCCCACCACGTAGAGCGTGTCCTCCGCGAAGCGACCGCTCCGGATGTCCGCTCGTAGCGCCTCGCACACGGCCTGCACCTTCGGCTCGTCGAGGCGCGCCGAGTAGGCGCTGTTCGTCGTCATCCCCTTGCGGTAGGCGAGATCTCCGAAGCGCACGTACGCGTTCGCCGGAAACGTCCCTTCGACGCACGGCATCTCCGAGCCATGGATGGCGGGAGGAAACAAGACGATGTGCCGATAGAACGGGTCCACGTACTCCCACTCCGGCGCCTGCAGCCGCGGCCACGCCCCTCCGCCAAAGCGGTCCCGCTTCCACACATCTTGCGTGTCCACCACCTGGAGGAGCACCGCACCCAGCAGCAGCGCAGTGGCCACTCGCGGGCGCTGCCTCCAGCGCCACACGACGTGCGCGAGGATGCCCGTCAGCACCAGGTAGCCCAGCGGCCAGATGAAGCGGCCCGAGGAGCGGAGGGCCGCGAGCAGCGGCAGGAATGGTCGCGCCACCCCCCGTAGCGTCAGCACGGTCTCCCCCGTCACCGTCACCACCGACGAGAACGCCAGCAGCGCCAGGGCGAGCACCGCGAGCACCAGCGGCGCCTGGGCCTTCACCGCCGCCTTCGCCTGCGGCCACCAGCTTGAAGGCCTCCAGAGCAGCACCCCGGCGAGCGCGAGGCTCCCCGTGCCGAGGTAGCCGAAGCCCTCGTACTGCCCTTCCCCATGAGGCAGGCTCGGCAGCAGGCGCGACCAGCCCATGGGGTTCACGAGCGCGAGCAGATCGGCGCTGAAGAAGCCGAAGCCGCTGCTCGCCCCCATGCTGACGCCCTGCCCCACGTAGCCGAGCACGACGAAGATCATCCCCACGCTCACCAGCACCCCGGCCAGCGCCGCCCCAGCGGAGCCCCAGGACAGGTGGCGCTCCACCCGGGCCTCCATGAAGAGCAGCGACACCGTGAGGGTGAAGACCATCACCTCCAGGTACGGGTGGATGCCGGCGGCGAGCACGTTGAGCGCGAACGCCAGGCCCACGCCTCTCCACGCCGCCCGGCTGTCGGCGCGAGGGCGCAGGTGGAGCCACACCATCGCGAGGATCATCCAGTGGGCGCAGAGCGTGTCATGCCCCACTCGGAAGAGCAGCACGGGCGAGAGCACGAACAGGGCCGCGCCCAGCAGGCGCTGCGGCACCCCGGGAGACAGGAGCTCCATCAGCTTGACGCCCATCCACCCCTGGAGCGCGAAGCACAGGGCGAGCCAGGGCCCGACGTACTGGAGGTCCTGGGGCAGCCAGCGCGAGAAGGGCTTGAGCGCGATCGCCACCCACGGGTTGGAGTCGGTGAAGCCCACCGTCACGGTGAGCGGGTGCATGAGGCTGGGAGTGCGCCCCAGCGGAAAGCCCCAAGGCGCGTTGCGGAAGTGCAGCCAGCCGAGCACGTGCTGGGAGACGTCGCCCCCTCCGGCCCAGTCCAGGTTCGTGGGGTTGATCGTCGGCCCGCCGCCCACCGCCACGAACCAGAGCACTCCCAGCGCCGCTCCCAGCCAGGGCAGCAGCCGGTCCCAACCGCCCGCGGGAGCACCCACGCGCGGGAGGCTCACGGCCCCTCTCCGGCGCCGCCGTCCCCCCCGAGCCGAGCCCTCATCCGCACCATCCCCGCGAACATCTTCAGCGGATCGATCCCGAAGCGCACCTTCGAGCCGCCCGGCTCGTGCCAGTCGACAGGCTCCTCGCGGAGCCGCGCGCCCTGGCGCCGCAGCAGCGCGAGCAGCTCCACGTCGAGCAGCCACCGCTCCTCGACGAGGCGCCCCAGCAGCGGGACCAGGAGCTCGGCGCGAATGAACTTGAGCCCGCACTGCGTGTCGTAGAACCCCAGGCCGAGGAGCTGCTCGGTCAGCGTGGCGAAGACGCGGCCCTGCAGGTGGCGGAAGAGCTTCCGGTCGATGCTGCGGCCCGCCATCTTCACCCGCGAGGCGGCCAGCACATCGAATGGAGCGTGCTCGGAGAGCATCCGCGCCAGGCGCCAGAACTCGCGCCCCGAGATCGCGCCGTCCGAGTCGAGGAAGGCAAGCCAGCGCGCCTCCGGGGAGGCGCTGCTCCAGGCCAGGCGGATCGCCGAGCCCTTGCCCTGGTTGCGAGGCGACCGCACGCAGCGGAGCTGGTGCGGAGCCCCCTGCGCGGCGAAGCGCTCCTGCCCTGCCGTGACGATCTCCGCGTAGCGCTGCGCGTCCTGCTCACGGCTGCCGTCGTCCGAGATGATGAACTCGACCGCTGGCGCCTGGAGGCCCTGGCCCTCGGCCACGAGCTCGTCCACGAGGAGCGGGAGCCGCAGGCCCTCGTTGAAGGCCGGCAGGGCCACGCTGATGACGACTGTCGTTCCCACCCGTATCTGCTCCTGAGCATCCCTCCCCGGAACGCGGCCGCCGGGAGTCCCCGAACTGCCCCGCCGAGATAGCACGTCGACGCTCGGTCCCTGAGCAAGTTTCGTCCGCGAGCCCACCGGTAGCGGCCCGCCACCGCCGCGCGCTACGGTCCTCCCTCAAGGAGCGCGCATGAGCCGGGCGGATGACTTCGAGCAACAGGGCTTCCTCGTACTGCCGGACTTCGTCCCAGCAGCCTCGTGCAAGGCCTTGAAGGCCCGCGCCGAGGAGCTGGTGGCCGGCTTCCACCCGGAGTCGATCTCCATCTTCACCACCCACGAGCAGACGCGGACCTCGGACGAGTACTTCCTGTCCTCGGGCGATCAGATCCGGTTCTTCTTCGAGGAGGGCGCCTTCCGGCCGGACGGCTCGCTGCGCCAGGCCAAGGAGCTGTCGATCAACAAGATCGGCCACGCGCTGCACGATCTGGATCCGCTGTTCGACCGCTTCTCCCGCGCGCCCGGGCTGGCGGCCCTGGCCTCGGAGCTGGGCATGAGCCAGCCGCTGCTGCTCCAGTCGATGTACATCTTCAAGCAGCCCCACATCGGCGGCGAGGTGAACAGCCACCAGGACTCGACGTTCCTCTACACGGATCCGCCCACCTGCCTGGGCCTCTGGTTCGCCCTGGAGGACGCCACGCTGGAGAACGGCTGCCTGTGGGCCCTGCCCGGCGGACACACGCTCGGCCTGAAGAAGCGCTTCGTGCGCGCGCCGGGGGGCGGCACCACGTTCCGGGTGCTGGATCCCACGCCGCTGCCCGAGGAGGGCTTCGTTCCCCTGGAGGTGAGGCAGGGCACGCTGGTGGTGCTCCACGGGCTGCTGCCCCACAAGAGCGGCGCGAACACCTCGTCGAAGAGCCGCCACGCCTACGCCGTACACCTCATCGACGGCTCCGCCACCTATCCCCAGGACAACTGGCTGCACCGCTCCCCGGCCATGCCCCTGCGAGGCTTCTGAGCACGGGCCGCCCCCCACATGGCGTGAACCGAGCGAGCTGCCGGCCGTGCACCCTCACTGGCGCCGTGCTACGTCGTCCTTCCCCATGTCTCCCCCCTCGGCTCCACGTCCAGTGCGCGCGTGGAAGATCGCGCTCGCCTACTGCATCTGCTTCCTCACCTGGGGCTCGACGTGGGCCGTGGCGAAGGTGGGGCTGGAGGATCTGCCGCCGCTGCGCTTCGTGGGCATCCGCATGCTGGTGGCGGGGATGGTGCTGCTGCCGTTCGCCCGCTCGCGTGGCGGGGAGGTGGGCTCGCAGACCTTGTGGCACATCGTCGGCCTGGGCTGCCTGCAGATCGCGCTGCCCTTCGCGATGATGTTCGTCGGGCAGCAGTGGATCCCCTCGAGCTGGTCCGCGCTGCTCTTCTCCACCTTCCCGGTGTGGTTGCTGCTGGCGGGGCGCGTGCTGCTGCCGGATCAGCTCCTCACGCCGCGCAAGCTGCTCGCGGCCTCGCTCGGGCTGGCGGGCGTGGTGGCGCTGCAGCACACGCAGCTCGACGCGCTGGAGGTGGCCGGCCCGTCGCTGCTCGGAGGCCTGCTGATCCTCGTCTCCGCGGGCTTCGCGGCGGTGGCCAATGTGCTGATAAAGCGGCACATGGGGCACGTCCCGCCGCACCTGCTGGTGTGCGTGCAGACGCTGAGCAGCTCCGTCCCCTTGTTGGCCCTCTCCTTCCTCTTCGAGGCCGACGCGACCGTGCGCTGGACGCCTCGCGCGCTGTTCGCCATCGCCTGGCTGTCGCTGGGGGCCACGGTGGTGACGTACATGCTCCTGTACTGGCTGCTGCCGCGGATCTCCCTCCCCGCGGTGGGGGCCATGGCGCTGCTGGACACGCTGGTGGCGGTGGTGCTGGGCGTGGGAGTGCTGCGCGAGCCGCTCACCGTCTCCCTGCTGGTGGGCGGCACGCTCATCCTCTCCGCCGCGGCCCTCGCCAACTTCGCCCCGCCCGAGGCCCAGGGCGAGTACACGGCTAACGCCGACGGGCCTCGATGAGGTTGACCCCACTCTGGGTGGGCGTGATGCGCTCCAGCTCCCAGGAGGCGTCTTCGAACATCGCCCGGAACTCGCGAGCCGTGCGCTCGCAGCCATCCACCAGCACGAGCATGTTGAGATCCATGAGCGGCACGGGCGAGGGCTCGCCGTCATCCGGCATCACCATCTCCAGGACGAACAGCCGGGCTCCCTCCGGCGCGGCCTGATGGATCCGGCGGAGGATGGTGGAGCAGGAGGCATCGTCCCAGTCGTGGAGGATGTGCTTGAGGAGGTAGGCCTCGGCGGCGGGGATGACGGGCTCCAGGAAGCTACCGCCCACCAGCTCCACCCGGTGGGCCAGCCCCTCCGCCTCCAGGCAGGCGCGAGCCCCCTGGATGACGTGCGGCAGGTCGAAGAGGATGCCTCGGCAGGCCGGGTGCGCGCGGAGCACCGCGCTCAGCAACACGCCCTGGCTGCCCCCGATGTCAGCAATGCGGGCATGGCGCGAGAAGTCATGGAGCCGCGGCACCTCATCTGCCACCAGGGAGGTGATGTTGCTCATGGCCCGGGCGAAGTGGGTGGCCTCCTCCGGGTGTTGCGAGAAGTACTCCCAGGCATCGGAGCCCAGGGCGGCGCGAGCGGTGGAGCGGCCCGTGCGGACGGCCTGGGTGAGCTGCCCCCAGGGCAGCCAGTGCGCGGGATCGCTCTGGGCAATGGCCATGTCACGCATGGACCCGGGCACACCCGACCGGAGACATTCCCCCACGGGGGTCAGCGCGAAGGTGCGCGGGGACACCTCCTGGAAGAGCCCGGCGCTCACTCCCCCGCGCAGCAGGCGGTAGAGGCCTTCCGGGTGGGCCTCGATGTCGCGCGCCACCTCATCGCTCGGGCGCGGGCCACCGGCGAACCGGTCCGCCACGCCCAGCCGGGCGACCGCGCCAATGACCTGGGTGATCCAGTAGCCGGTGATGCGGTCGATGAGCTGCTGGCCTGGAGAAGCATTCCGCTCGGGAGTCTTGTACATGCCTTCGGACGTAGCAGGGCCCCCCTGGGGCTGGGGGGCAGAAGAGGCAGCGCCGGCCCCTCATGGGAGCCGGCCCCGAGCCCTCACTGACCCGGCTCGAGCCGGGCCTCGGGATTGGGCGGCGCGGAGACCGCGGCGAAGGCGTAGTGGAGCGCCCCGGACAGCAGGAAGCCCACGAACCAGGCGTAGGTGTAGAGCGTGCGCCAGAAGCCGGGCACCGCGTCCTTCATCCCGGGCACCGCCTCGGCCAGGAAGCCGGGCACGTTCACCGCCACGCCAATGGCCAGCGCCAGCATGGCCTTCCAGTTCACCCCGCCGCGGAACTCGTACTGCCCGCCGCGCTTGTACAGCTCCTCCACCACCAGCTCGCGGCGGCGCACCAGGAAGTAGTCCGCCACCATGATGCCGCCAATCGGCCCCAGCAGCGCCGAGTAGCCGATGAGCCAGGTGAAGATGTAGCCGCCCGAGGACTCGATGAGCTTCCACGGGAAGATGAGCGCGCCGATGACGGCGGTGATGATGCCGCCCAGCTTGTAGGAGATCTTCCCCGGCGCCAGGTTGGAGAAGTCATTGGCCGGAGAGACGACGTTGGCGGCCAGGTTGGTGGAGAGCGTGGCGATGGACAGCGCCAGCATCGCGATCAGCGTCACCAGGGGCCCGCCCACCCGGCCCAGCAGCTTCACCGGATCCCAGATGACCTCGCCGCCGAAGATGATCGGGGTGGCGGAGGTGACGGCCACGCCGATGAAGGCGAAGCCCACCATCGTCGTGGGCAGCCCCAGCGCCTGTCCCCAGGCCTGATCCTTCTGGCTGCGCGCGTAGCGGGTGAAGTCCGGGATGTTGAGCGACAGCGTGGCCCAGAACCCCACCATGGCCGTGAGCCCGGGGATGAACGCCGCCATGAAGGCGCCCGTGTCCTGGAACTTCGAGGGCTGGGAGAGGATGGGCCCGAAGCCGTCCGCCTTCACCCACGCCCAGGCCAGCAGCGCCAGGCCCACCGCGATGAGGAAGGGCGCGGCGTACAGCTCCAGGAACTTGATGGACTCGGTGCCCTTGACGATGAAGTAGACGTTCACCGCCCAGAACACGGCGAAGCCGAGGAACTCGCCGGGGTGGATGCCCACCGCCGCCTTCATCCCCTCCGAGCTGAGCGGCCCCTGCAGGCCCGGGGCGATGGCCAGCAGCAGCTGCCACAGCGCCTGCCCACCCAGCCACGTCTGGATGCCGAACCAGCCGCACGCCACCAGGGCGCGCAGCACCGCCGGCACGTTGGCGCCCATCACGCCGAACGAGGCCCGCGCGAACACCGGGAAGGGGATGCCGTACTTCGCGCCCGCGTGCGCGTTGAGCAGCATGGGCCCCAGGACGATGATGTTGCCCAGGGCCACGCAGAGCAGCGCCTGGCTCCAGCTCATGCCCTGATCGATGAGCCCGGCGGCCATCGTATAGGTGGGGATGCACACCGCCATGCCCACCCAGAGCGCGGCGAAGTGCTTCATCGTCCAGGTGCGCTTCTCCGGCGGTGTGGCCGCGAGATCCTCGTTCGTCAACGACATGGCTAGCTGCTCCTCTTGCGCGCGGCCACGGTGGCCTCGAGCCCGCCCGGCACGAAGTCCGTACCCTTGGCGACGCGATCATTCCAGGTCTCCGGCGGCTGGCCCGAGGGCACCTCCGCCATGGAGATGCACTCGGGCACCGGGCACACGAGCTGGCAGAGGTTGCACCCCACGCACTCCTGCTCGTCCACGAAGGGCACCCGCGCCCCCGGCGTGCCGGCCTTGGCCGTCACCCCGCGGTGTGGGATGTCCTTGGGGATGTGCGTATGGCCGGCGCGGCGGGACTCCTCCTCCGTCCGCCCCGGCAGGTGGATGCACTGGTGCGAGCCATCCATGCAGGCCACGTAGCAGAGCTGGCAGCCGATGCACTTGTCCGCGTCGATCTTCGCCACCAGCTTGTAGGAGAGATCCAGCTCGCCCCACTCGCGGTACGCGGGCACCGCGCGGCCGCGCAGCTCGCTCACGGACTTCATCCCCTTCTCGTCCAGGAAGTCCGACAGGCCCTCGATCATGTCCTCGACGATGCGGTAGCCGTAGTGCATCACCGCGGTGCACACCTGCACGGAGGTGGCGCCCAGGGCGATGAACTCGGCCGCGTCTCGCCAGTGGGAGATGCCGCCGATGCCGGAGATGGCCAGCTTGCCGCACGCCGGGTGCCGCGACAGCTGCGACATGAGGTGCAGGGCGATGGGCTTCACCGCCGGGCCGCAGTAGCCGCCATTGGTGGAGGCGTTGCCCACCCGAGGCAGCGGCACCATGCGATCCAGATCCACGCCCATCAGCGACTTGACGGTGTTGATGAGCGAGACGGCGGGCACCCCCGCGCGCACCGCGGCCTCACCGGGCTCGAGGATGTCCCCCACGTTGGGGGTGAGCTTGATGATGACGGGGACCTTGGCGAACTCCATGGCCCACCGGGCGATCTCCTCCAGCACCTTGGGCTCGGCGCCCACGGCGGAGCCCATGCCGCGCTCGCACATGCCGTGGGGGCAGCCGAAGTTGAGCTCCAGCAGGTCCGCGCCGGTGTCCTCGGCCTTGCGGATGATCTCCCGCCACTCCTCCTTCGTCTCCACCATGAGCGAGGCGATCAGGGTGTGCTTCGGGTAGCGCCGCTTCACCTCGCGCATCTCGCGCAGGTTCACCTCCAGCGGCCGGTCGGTGATGAGCTCGATGTTGTTGAGCCCCATCAGCCGGGTGTTGCCGTAGTCGATGCCCCCGAAGCGGCTCGTCACGTTGACGATGGGGTTGCCCAGCGTCTTCCACACCGCGCCGCCCCAGCCCGCGTCGAAGGCGCGCATCACCTGGTCGCCGGTGTTGGTGGGCGGCGCGGACGCCAGCCAGAAGGGGTTCGGGCTACGGACGCCGCAGAAATCGATCGACAGATCGGCCATTCGCTTCACTCCCCTGCCAGGTGCCGCTGCATGTCCCGGACGGCGATCTTCGCCTCGGCCGCGGCGTTCACGACTTCCTTGCCGCCGTTGACGCAGTCTCCGCCGCTCCAGACCTTCGCGTTTCCGGTCCGGTGGGTGGCGGGCTCCACCTTCACCCGGCCGCGCGCGTCCAGCTCCACGCCGGGGAAGGCCCGCGCCACGCCCGTGGCACGCTCCTGGCCGATGGCCATCACGACGAGCTCCGCCGGCACCTGCTCCTCGGTGCCCGGCACGGGCTTGCCGTCGCGGGTGGCGGCCAGCTTCACGGCCACCACCTTGCCGCCCTCGCGGAGGATCTCCACCGGCTGCCGGTTCTCCACCAGCCGCACCCCGTCCAGCCGGGCGCCCTCCAGCTCGTGGACATAGCCGCCCATCTCCTTCTCGGAGCGGCGGTACACCATGCCCACCTCCACGCCCAGCAGCGCCAGCTCGTGGGCGATGTCCAGGGCCGTGTTGCCGCCGCCGATGACGAGGGCGCGCTGGACGCCCTGCAGCTTCAGCCCGGCCTCCGTCTTGATGCGCTCGATGAGGTGCGTGGCGCCCTGGACGCCCTCGCCCTCCTCGCCGGGGATGCCCAGCCTGGAGTCCGCCCCGAGCCCCAGCCCGAGGAAGACGGCGTCATGGGAGGCGAGCAGCTCCGAGGCGGACACCTGGCCCGGCCCCTGGGCCTGCTCCACCACCTCCACGCCCGTGCGCAGCTCGATGCGGCCCAGGGAGAGGATCCACTCCAGCTCCCGGAGCGCCTCCGGCCCCTTGAGCTTGTACGGGGCGATGCCCAGCGAGTTCAGCCCGCCGGGGATGGCCTTGCGCTCATGGATGATGCAGGTGTGCCCCTCCAGCGCGAGCAGCCCCGCCGCCGCGATGGAGGCGGGCCCGGAGCCCACCAGGGCGATGCGCTTGCCCGTGGGCGGCTTCGCCTGGAAGAGGTTCGGCTTCCGGGCGAGCGTGGCCTCCACCGCGAAGCGCTGCAGCCGGCCGATGTTGATCGGCTCGCGGCCCCACCCGGTGTAGACGCAGGAGCCCGCGCACAGCACCTCCACCGGGCAGACCTGGGCGCAACTCTGGCCGAGGATGTTGGCCGAGAGGATCGTCCGCGCGGCGCCCTGGGTGTTGCCCGTGCCGATCTTCCGGATGAACTCGGGGATGTTGATGGCCGTGGGGCAAGCCTGGATGCAGGGCGCCTCCGAGCAATACAGGCAGCGGTTGGCCTCGGCCACCGCCTCCGCGGGGGTGTAGAGGGGCTTCTTGTCCTGAAAGCCCTCCTCCGCGCGGCCGGGCGGCAGCTCGAAGCGCTTCGGTTCCATGACTCTCATGGGTGTGGAGACCTCGACGCGCGGGCTACGGGAGCTGCTTGACCATGGCGTCGTACGTCTCCGGCCGGCGGTCTCGGAAGAACTGCCAGGTGCGGCGCACCTCCTCGATCAGGTCGAGGTCCATCTCCGCGGTGATGAGCTCGTCCTTGTCCTCGCTGCCCACGGCGAGCATGTTGCCGCGCGGATCGCAGAAGTAGCTGGTGCCGTAGAACCTGCCGATGTTCCACGGGGCCTCGGTGCCCACGCGGTTGCTGGCGGCGATGAAGTAGCCATTGGCCACCGCGTGCGCCGGCTGCTCCAGCTTCCACAGGTACTGGGACAGGCCCGCCACCGTGGCAGAGGGGTTGAAGACGATCTCCGCCCCGTTCAGGCCCAGCAGGCGCGCGCCTTCCGGGAAGTGCCTGTCGTAGCAGATGTACACGCCGATGCGGGCGTAGCGCGTCTGGAAGGTGGGGTAGCCCAGGTTGCCCGGCTTGAAGAAGAACTTCTCCCAGAAGCCGTTGGTCTGAGGAATATGGTTCTTGCGGTACTTGCCCAGGTAGGTGCCGTCCGCGTCCACCACCGCCGCGGTGTTGTAGTACACGCCCGCCATCTCCCGCTCGTAGATGGGGATGATCATCGCCATCTGGTACTTCTTGGCGTAGGCGCTCAGCCGCTCCACCGTGGCGCTGCCGGGGATGGACTCGGCGATGTCACACCACTTCGCGTCCTGCGAGGGGCAGAAGTAGGGGCCGTTGAAGACCTCCTGCAGGCAGAGGATCTGCGTGCCCCGCTTGCCCGCCTCCTCGATGAAGGGCAGGTGCTTCTCGAACATCGCATCGCGGATCGTCTGCACGGAGGCCGACGGGTCGTTGATGGGGTTGGACATCTGGATGAGCCCGCCGATGACCTTACGTGCCATGAATTCCTCTGGGTGATGCTCTGGGGAGGGGGTTGGGGGGAGTGCTCAGCGCAGCAGCGAGCCGCACAGGGCGCGCTTGACGAACTGCCCGCCGCGCTCCGTCTTCAGCTCGTTCTTCTCGATGATGACGCGCCCGCGCGAGAGCACCGTCTCCGTGAAGCCCTGCACCTGGAAGCCCTCGTAGGCGCTGTAGTCCACGCGCATGTGGTGCGTGTGGGGGTTCTTCACGCTGATCGTCTCCTTGCGGTTCGGATCGAAGATGACGATGTCCGCGTCCGAGCCCACGGCGATGGTGCCCTTCTTCGGGAACAGGCCGAAGGCCTTGGCGGCCGCCGTGGAGGTCAGCTCCACGAAGCGGTTGAGGCTGATGCGCCCGCCCACCACGCCGCCGTTGTAGACGAGGCTCATCCGGTTCTCCACGCCCGGCGCCCCGTTCGGGATCTTCGTGAAGGAGTCCTTGCCCAGCTCCTTCTGGTCCTTGAAGCAGAACGGGCAGTGGTCCGTGGCGATCGTCTCCAGGTCGCGGAACTTCAGGCCCTGCCAGAGCACGTCCTGGTTCCACTTCTCGCGCAGCGCGGGCGTCATCACCCACTTGGCGCCCTCGAAGCCGTCGCGCTCGTAGTAGCTCTGGTCCAGGAAGAGGTACTGGGGGCACGTCTCGGCCACCACGTCCACGCCGCGCGCCCGGCCCATCTTCACCTGATCCAGCGCGTCCGAGCTCGACAGGTGGACGATGTAGAGCGGCACCTTGGCCACCTCGGCGATGCTGATGGCGCGGTGCACGCCCTCGGCCTCCATCCGCGTGGGCCGGGTGAGCGCGTGGTACCTGGGCTCCGTCTTCCCGTCCTTCACCGCCGCCTTGATGATCTCGTCGATGACGATGCCGTTCTCGGCGTGCATGCAGATGCGGGTGCCGTTGTCCCCCGCCTGCCGGAAGGTGCGGTACAGCGTCCCGTCATCCACGTAGAGGACGCCCGGGTAGGCCATGAACAGCTTGTAGGAGGTGATGCCCTCGTCGGCCAGCTTGCGCATCTCCGGCAGCCGCTCGTCCGGCATGTCCGTGATGATCATGTGGAAGGCGTAGTCGATCGTCGCCTTGCCCGCGGCCTTGTCGTGCCAGACGTCCAGGCCCTTGAGCGTGGACTCGCCCTTGGTCTGGATGGCGAAGTCGATGATGGTGGTGGTGCCACCGAAGGCCGCCGCCTTCGTCCCGCTGGCGAAGTCGTCCGCGGAGGTGGTGCCCCCGAAGGGCATGTCGAAGTGGGTGTGCGGATCGATGCCGCCTGGGAGGACCAGCCGGTCCGTGGCGTCGATCACCGTGTCCGCCTGGACCTTCAGATCCTTGCCGATGAGCGACACCTTCTCGCCCTCGATGAACACATCCGCCACGTAGTCATCGACCGCGGTGACGATACGACCGTTCTTGATGAGGATGCTCATGTGCCCCCCTAATGGGCCGGAAGAGACTGAATACCTTGTAGGCAGATTGAGAGGCAAACAGACGGCCAAATCCGGCTCGCAGGGGAGCAAGCGGCGGAGCTTGACGCGGAGCGTCCTGAGGCCGCGCCCCCACATCGCGACGTCTCGGCCCCGGCTCGATATTCCAGTTATTCAGGAGCCCGAGGCTCTCCCTGGGCCCCCTGAGCGGGCTCAGCGAGCGGTGCGGTAGAGATACTGCGCCGGCGTCCATGAACTGGAGCGCCGGAAAGTGCCTCAGGTCACCCGCCGCATGGCCGCATCGACCAGCCACTGCCAATACGGAGTAAACGGGAGACGGAACGCGAGCGCCGAGGCCACCAGCGCCCAGCCCCAGGTGATCTGCCAGGGGCGTGCCGTGGGCTCTGCCGTCGGCGACCGCTCGGCCGCGAGGACCAACGGAGGGACCACCAACGGCAGCGCATGCCAGTAGCCGTGTGAGCGATCCAGGAGCGCCACCAGCGCCGCCGCCAGCACGGTCAGCGCACTCCAGGTATGGCGGATGCGGAGCAGGTAGCCGAAGGTCGCCACCGAGAAGACGACGAAGAGCACTGGCGCGATCTTGCCTCGCAGCAGGTGCGAGAAGTGCACGGGGTTGTGCGCTGGGATGGTCTCGAGCGTTCCCTGAAGCGCCGCGGCGCTGGCCGCCGCCGAGAGGATGAACAGCGCGGCAACTGCCCCGGTGGCGATGGCTGCCCCTCTCCTCGCGCGCCACGTGGCGAGCAGGGCCCAGAGCCCCGCCGGCGCGAACACCAGCGCGCGGAAGTGCAGCGCCGCGCAGACCCCCAGCAGCACCACCGCGAGCCCAGGCCTCCCGCGGACGAGGGCCAGGAGCCCCGCCGCACCTGGGAGCAGATAGACGACGTCGTAGAAGCCATTCGCGCCCATGCCGATGAGCAAGGGCAACAGCAGGAGGAATCCCCCCGCCAGCGCCCAGCGGCCATGGGGGCGAAGGAGGACGAGTCCAAGTGCCCCCGCCGCCAGCCCCACCGCGAGCCAGAGCAGCGCCATCAACCGGTGGGCCGTCGCGGGCTCCAGCTTCCCCGCGCGCTCCAGCGCTCCCAGCGGCCAGTGCAGGAGGATCCCGAGCGGCGGATACGGCGCCGTGCGATCGGGGAACAGTCCGATGTGGTCCGGGCAGGGGTGCAGCCCCTGAGCAGCCTCGGCATACGGCGCCCGGTAGATGGCGAAGCCACGCTCCACCAGCGCCTGCGCCTCCGACATGTGCCGGAGGTGGTCCGTGTAGTGGTCGCTGATATCACCGGTGGGTGAGGCGACCCCCGCATGCACCCCCAGGAGCGCCAGACCGAGGACGGCCACGAGGGCGGGAACACGCGCAGACCTCGGGAGGGGGCTCATCATGTCGCTCCCCCTATCAGCCGGCCCGCCGGGCGGAAACTCCGTTGAGGCCCGTTAGCTTCGCTCCCGGTCCTTCATCTGGGTGGGGAGGTACTCCGGCACGCCCACCTGAGAGATCGTGGGGAGCTGGCGGTCCATCAATCCCCTCCGCTCGAGCTCCCGCTCCAGGTAGGCCACCCGCTCCCGGAGCAGCTCCACCTGGGGAGATGCGAGCTGCGCCTCGCGCATGCGGATGTAGGCCTCTGCCAGCGGCTTGAGCGAGAAGCGCAGCGTCAAGCCCAGGATGGGAATGCCCAACGTCATGCCCACGACCATGACGGTGACGAACGCCTCGGTTTCGCTCATGGTGTTGCTCCTTGTGGCCCGGTACAGAGCGCCGGGCTCCAGCGCTACGAAGAGTAGATGAAACGATTGCCTCCCGTGCCTCGCCGTGACTCCCTGTCCTGCCCATCCCCCCCTGAAGGATTGAATGTTAGAACGCCCCGGCTGGGACAACCGGAGGGGAACACATGAGCGGGCGTTCGTTCGAGGAGTCCAAGGCAGAGGGCGGCATCCACCACCAGCTGGGCAAGCTGGTGGGCACGTGGGAGGGGACCACGCGGACGTGGTTCGAGCCGGGCAAGGACGCCGACGAGTCCCCGTGGCGCGGGACGATCCGCGCGGTGCTCGGGGGACGCTTCGTGGTGCACGAGTACGAGGGCACGCTCCAGGGCAAGCCGCTCTCGGGAATGGCCATCTACGGCTACCACCTGGATCCGGACCGCTACGAGATGGCCTGGATCGACAGCTTCCACAACGGCACGGCCATCATGTCCTCCCGAAGCAAGAACGAGGGCCGCGGCTACAGCGTCCTGGGCAGCTTTGAAGTCCCCCAGGGGCCGCCGTGGGGCTGGCGCACGGAGATCCAACTGCCCGAGCCGGATCGGCTCGTCATCACCCACTACATCATCCCCCCCGAGGGCCAGGGGACCGAGGCGAAAGCCGTGGAGACGGTGTACCGCCGCGTGCGCGCCGGGTAGGACGCAACTTTTGTCCACACTGTGGGATAATAGGGGACAAAGTACGTTGATTTCTAAATCACCCTGAGGTTTCCCATGAGCACCATCGACCGCAGCCGCAGCGCCTTCACCCCGGCGGCCCCCACCGCCACTCGTCAGACCGCCGCGAGGGGCGTGCAGAACCCCTTGGAAAAACTGGTGGATCTGGCCAAGGACGGGCTGGCGGACGTGCCCCGCTTCGTGAAGATGGGCCTGGATGTGTTCGAGGCCTCCCACCTGGCCGAGCTGCGCAAGCTCTTCGGCGGGGACGCCAGGCCGGACCGCCTGCACGACGGGAAGTTCGTGGGCACCCAGGGGCAGACGTTCCCGCCCAGCACGCCGCTGAGCCAGATCCCAGGCGTCACCCCCAAGGGCAACCCCAACCCCTCGGAGACCCTCCTCTACGTCAACGGCATCATGACGCCGCTGGAGGGGCAGCTGCACGAGATGCAGGCCATCGCGGACACCTCGGGCGCCAAGGTGGTGGGCATCCACAACTCCACCCAGGGCCTGGTGACGGATCTGGCCCAGTGCGTGACGGACAAGCTGGACAAGGGCGGCAACCCCGCGGTGGATACGCTGGCGGAGACGGTCTACTCGGAGCTGAAGGCGGGCCGTGACGTGCACCTGATGGGCTACAGCCAGGGCGGCCTCATCACCGCGCGGGCGCTCTTCGACGTGGAGAAGCGGCTGCGCCTCGAGGACGGGATGTCCAAGGCCGAGGTGGAGAAGGCGATGAGCCACCTCAAGGTGGAGACCTTCGGCGCGGCCTCCATCAAGTACCCGGACGGGCCCCAGTACGTGCACTACGTCAACAACGCGGATCCGGTGCCCACGCTCACGGGCCTGGGCGGCAGCGTGGATCCGCTGGACTTCCTGAAGGATGCGGGCAAGGGCGCGGTGGTGCACCGCTTCACCGACGGCAACTTCAACCCCATCAGCAACCACATGCTGGACACCCTGTACATGAAGCACCGGGTGGACTTCGAGGACGCTCGCAACGGCCGCTTCGAGTAGCCGGTTGCGTGGGGCCTCGTGGACGTGCGGCTGGAGATGGGCGCGGTGGCCGCGTGTGAGGCCCTGTGGGCCGCGCGCGACCGGTGGCGCAACACCTGAGCAGCTTGACCGGCGCTTCGGGCCGCTCGTTTGATGCCTGGCCATGCGCCCTGCCCTGCTGACCGATGCGCTGCACCCCTCGTTGCACCTGCCCACGAGAGCGGTCCTCACGCTCGGGGCGCTGCTGACGTTGCTGGCCTGCGACAGCAAGCCTCCCGCCACGCAGGAGCCGGACCCGGGAGAGCCCATCCCCGAGGTGCCCACCACGCCCGTCCCGGAGGCCGTCGAGTACCCGGAGACGCTGCTCTGCCCCCAGGCCGCGGGCTCGGAGCCCCGGTGCGGCGCGGCCTTTGACTCGGCGAGCGCGATGACGACCGAGGAGCTCCAGGCCCGCTACAACGCCGGCCTCCAGGCCTGGCGGTACGAGGGCACGCGCGGCTCCTGCGCCAGCTGCCACAGCCCGGACGCCATCGAGCTGGCGCGCGTCGGGTACACCGACGCGGACCTCCTCCGGCGCGCGGGCTCCCACGTGGATCAGCCGCGGGCGAACGCCATCGTCGGCCTCATCCACGCCCAGCGGCAGCGCTACGACATGAAGCGGCTGCTCCACCCCGCGCGCTTCCGTCCCCTCCAGCCCGCCTACGAGCCCTTCGCCGCGCGCACCCCCGGCCTGCCCGTCCATGACTCGGCCGCCCAGAGCGAGCGGGACGAGGCCTTCATGGATCACCTCCTCAACGACCGGAAGCTGCTGTGGGCCACCGGGCGCATCGACTCGCTGGAGAAGGCGCACCAGGCCTATGACGAGCTGCTCGCCATTGACTTGCGGCACCTGCGCCTCGGCCTCCCGTTCGACCACCTCGCCGAGGACGGCTTCCACGGGGAGGCGCACCGCTCCGTCTTCGAGTGGTTCCCGGACATGGCCACGATGCCCAGGGCGAGCGCGAGCGCCGAGTGGTACCGCCTGGTGGACGCGTACCTGGCCGATCCGAGCGACCGCAACCTCTGGGGCTACTACGACGCGATCGGCGCCATGACGGAGTGCAACCCGGACCTGGGCGGCGACAACCTGGCCGACTACCCCCGCGCCTGCGAGTGGATGCGCCTCAAGTACCGCTCCCTCCAGGTCTTCCAGCACATGCTCCGGCAGGGGACGCACCGCTACCCGGACTACCTCGTGGATGAGCGCTCGGGCAGCGCGCCGGTGGCCATCCGCGACCACCTGGAGAAGGTCATCGCCCGCAACCCCATCTGGGAGACGGGCGACTACCTGCGCATCCACCCCCTGGCCCGGCGCCTCCCGGTCACCTGCGACGAGGGAGCGCACCCCTGCACCGTGCTGCCCCCGGTCGTCGATCAGACGGTCCACAGCGAGCCCTCCTACAACGAGGCCCGCATCAAGCAGAGCGAGGTGTTCCAGCAGACCTGGTTCGTCATGTCCTTCCTGAGGGATCCCGCGCTGCTCTACGAGGGCGACAGCTTCGCCACCTTCATCGGGGACTACCTGGAGTCCGTGCTGCTGCCCTACTACGACATCCACCACGCCTTCATCGTGGCGAAGATGTCCGTGGAGAAGTCGGCGGCGAGCGGCTGGATGGATGCGCCGGGCTTCCGCGCCGGGACGGGGAAGCTCGCCAGCGTGCGCACCTTCAGCTTCAAGCAGCTGCGCGACAACTTCAGCCCGCCGCCCTCGGGCAGCCGCAGGCGCCCGGTGCATGAGCGGATGTTCGCCAACTTCGCCCGCATGTCCATCTACCTGGTGGAGGAGGATCTGCGGAAGACGGGGGAGATCTTCGATCGCGACGAGGTGCTCTACGCCGTCCGCTTCATGCGCACGTGGATCCAGCAACTGGAGGGCGCGGAGGATCCGCAGATCAACGCGCTGGTGCTGTCCATCGAGTCGCTGGCGAAGTCGGCGCGCGAGCTGCGCACGGAGTCCAACCGCACCGAGAACCCGGGGACGGGGCTGCAGCCCAACGGGCGCTGGGCGGAGTTCGCCACACCCTACGGCGGCTGAGGAGGTAGTGTGCCGGCAGCGTGAGCCATCCCTTGGAAACCCACCTGCGCCCTTCCGAGCCTCGCTTCGACTTGTGGTCACCCGAGGCTCGCGTCGATCCGCTGTCCATCTACGCCCGGATGAGGAAGGAGGCGTCCGTCGCTCGGGTGCTCAGCCCGACCCAGCGGGTGCCCATGTGGGTGGTGAGTCGATACAAGGACACGCTGGAGCTGCTGAAGGACACGCGCTTCACGAAGGACCGGTACAGGCTGACCGACGAGCAGCGACACCTCTACTTCCGGGTGGACGAGATCGGGCACATCGACAAGCACATGCTCAACTCGGATCCGCCGGTCCACACACGGCTGCGCTCGCTGGTGGCCCAGGCCTTCACCGCGCGCCGGGTGGAGAGCCTGCGGCCGCGCATCATCGCCATCGCCCAGCGCCTGCTGGATGAGCTCCAGCGTCGCGAGAGCGTGGAGCTGCTCCAGGCCTTTGCCTTTCCCCTGCCCATCACGGTGATCGCCGAGCTGCTGGGCGTGCCCACCGAGGACCAGGATCGGTTCCGTGAGTGGACCACCACGCTCATGTCACCTCCGCGGAGTGACAACCTGGAGCCGATCCGCAAGACGGCGGTGCAGCTGCAGCAGTACTTCCAGGGCTTCCTGGCCCGGCGCCGCGCCGAGCCTCGGGACGATCTCACCAGCGCCCTGCTCGCCGCCGAGGAGCAGGGGGACAGGCTCACCCCGGTCGAGCTGACGAGCATGGTCTTCCTGCTGATGCTGGCCGGGCACGAGACGACGGTGAACCTCATCGTCAACGGGGTGTGGGCGCTGCTGCGGCACCCCGAGCAGCTCGAGCGGCTGCGCGCGAATCCGTCGCTGATCGAGTCGGCGGTGGAGGAGATGCTGCGCTACTGCGGACCTGTGAAGCACACCACGGGCCGCTTCGCTGTCCAGGACACGGAGTTCCTCGGGCAGGTGATCCCCGCGGGGCAGATGATCATGGCCTCGCTGCTGTCGGCGAACCACGACCCCGAGCAGTTCCCCGAGCCCCAGCGGTTCGACATCACGCGCGCGCCCAACCGGCACCTCGCCTTCGGCTCCAGCATCCACTTCTGCCTGGGTGCGCCGCTGGCGCGGCTGGAGGCCATGCTCGCGATCAACCTCCTCCTGGAGCGCCTGCCCCGCCTGCGCTTCGCCGTGGATCCCTCCGCGCTCCAGTGGCGGACGGGCCTGCTCATCCACGGGCTGGAGCAGCTGCCAGTCTCGTTCTGAGCAGGCGACCTGGCGCACACCGTCTGGGGTATGGTGGCCCCAGGAGATCCATGTGAGCGCGCTCGTCATCCGTGTGGTGTGTGGACTGCTCTTCGCCGCGTTGGTGCTCGGCATGGTGGCCCACCCACCTGACAACCTCACCCAGGGGCTGGGGATGCTCCTCCCCGCGGGCTTCCTGCTGGGCTTCGCCATCAAAGGCCCGCGCCGCTCCATCGTCCCCCGAAAGCGGGACTCGGCCACTTCCTCCCCGGCGCCTGAGCCTCCCCAGCGCTGAGCGGATCGCCAGAGGGGCAGCCGGCCCAGCGCAAGCAGAGAGGCTGGCAACAAACCCGGAATGGTGAGCGTTTGATGAAGACCCTGGCGTTGACCCTCATAGAATGAGCCCCCCAGGGAGCACCGCCGCGCTCGCGGCACTCGCGCCATGACCTCTCGCACCGAAAACCTGAATGTCCTTGGCTTCGACCACATGCCCTCCCCCGCCGAGATCAAGGCGCGGGTGCCGCTGACCGGGCAGGCGGCCGAGGCCGTCCTCTCTGGCCGCCGAGCGCTGATGGACATCCTGGACCGCAAGGATCCGCGCCTGTTCGTCGTCATCGGCCCCTGCTCCATCCACGATCCCGTGGCCGGCCTGGACTACGCCCGCCGGCTGCGCAGGCTCGCCGACGAGCTCCGCGAGACGATCCACGTGGTGATGCGCGTGTACTTCGAGAAGCCGCGCACCTCCACCGGCTGGAAGGGCTTCATCAACGATCCGCGGATGGATGACTCCTTCCACATCGAGGAAGGCATGGAGCGCGGCCGCCGCTTCCTGCTGGAGGTGGCCGAGCTCGGCCTGCCGGCGGCGACCGAGGCGCTCGATCCGATCGCGCCGCAGTACTACGGCGATCTGATCTCCTGGACCGCGATCGGCGCCCGCACCGCGGAGTCACAGACCCACCGCGAGATGGCCTCGGGGCTCTCCACGCCGGTGGGCTTCAAGAACGGCACCGATGGCTCGATAGAGGCCGCTATCAACGGCATCCTCTCGGCCTCCCGCCCGCACAGCTTCCTGGGGCTGAACGACGACGGTGAGTCGGCGATCATCCGCACCCGCGGCAACGCCTACGGTCACCTGGTGCTGCGGGGAGGAGGCGGGCGGCCGAACTACGACACGGTGTCGATCTCGCTCGCCGAGCAGGCGCTCACCAAGGCGAAGCTGCGCACCAGCATCGTGGTCGACTGCTCGCACTCCAACTCCTGGAAGAAGCCGGAGCTGCAGCCGCTGGTGATGCGCGACGTGGTGCACCAGATCCGCGAGGGCAACCGCTCCGTGGTGGGCCTGATGGTCGAGAGCTTCATCGAGGCCGGCAGCCAGCCCATCCCCGCCGATCTGTCGACGCTCCGCTATGGCTGCTCGGTGACCGATCCCTGCGTGGACTGGGCCACCACCGAGGAGATGCTGCGCAGCACCCACGCGGCGCTGCGCGACCTGCTGCCAGCGCGCCGCACCGCATAGCTCCAAGCGGGAGGCGAGAGCCCGGCATCACGCGCGGCTCCCCTGGAGGAGCGGGGCGTGTCATGCTGCCGCCGCGATGAGCGAGACGAGCGGCCAGCCGGCGCGCAGGCCGATGATCGAGGTGCAGGGCCTCTACAAGGCCTTCAACGGGAACGAGGTGCTGCGAGGGGTGGACCTCGTGGTGACCGAGGGCACCACCTGCGTGCTGATGGGCGTGTCCGGCTCGGGCAAGACGGTGCTGATGAAGCACCTGATGGGGCTGCTGTACCCGGACCGGGGCACGGTGCGGGTGGACGGCGAGGACATCTCCCGGCTGGACGAGGCGGGGCTGGACCGGCTTCGTCGCAAGCTGGGCATCCTCTTCCAGGCCAACGCCCTCTTCGACTCGTTCACCGTCTTCGACAACGTGGCCTTTCCGCTGCGCGAGCGCACCAAGCTGTCGGAGGCGGAGATTCGAGAGGCCGTGAACAAATCCCTGGCCGTGGTGGGGCTGACGCCCGCGGCCCAGAAGTTCCCGGGCGAGCTGTCCGGCGGCATGCAGAAGCGCGTGGGCTTCGCGCGCGCCACCATCCTCCGGCCGAGCATCCTCCTCTATGACGATCCGACGGCCGGCCTGGATCCGCTCACCACGGCCTCCGTCAATGAGGTCATCTTCACCGGCAAGCAGCAGCTGGGTGCCACCTCGCTCGTCATCTCTCCGGACGTGGCCTCCGCCTTCAAAGTGGGCGACTTCCTGGCCCTCTTGCACGAGGGCCGCATCATCGAGTACGGCCCCCCCGAGGAGTTTCGCCGCTCGGAGCACCCGGCGGTGAAGGACTTCCTGCGCTCCTGGCTGAAGCGGCAGGCCCAGCACACCAAGGGAAGCTGAAGCGCGCCACGAGCTTCCCGGGAGATGGCATTGCTCAGGACCTTCCTCCACACCCACCCCGAGGCATCGAGGTCCTCGAGGGCGCGGGCTTCGGTGACGTGCGGATCCTCGGGGACTTCCGCCTGAGCGCCCGGAGGCTGGATGGGCCTCGCATGCTGCTCCTGGCCCGGAAGGGGGCAGCTACCCGAGGAGGCAGCTCACCGCGCTCCAGCGCGCCTCCGGAGGACCGAACACCGAGCCGGGCACCGCCAGCCAGCCGCGCTCGAGCAGCTCCTCGAAGCTCAGCGCGGAGGTCGTGAAGTACCCGGTCCGTGGGATGTCGAACGGCGGCGCCCCCAGCGCCTCGCGGACACGGCCCCACTGCTCGTCGAAGCGAGCCTGGACGCGCGCCGGCAGCTCCGGGTGACGCTCCAGCAGGAAGCAGGCCTGGCGCAGAGCGGTGGGTTCGAGCGCGAGTGCCTCGCCCTGCTCCACTCCTCGCGCGACGGCTCCGGGGACGAGGGCAAAGCCGGCCAGATCGCGGGTGAGGTGCCCCTTGGCGAGCGAGTGCACCAGCAGCGCCTGTCCCGTCTGGAGCAGGCGCTCCGTCGCGGCGCTGAAGCGGGGCGCGAAGGTATAGACGGCATCGAGCACCAGGAGCCGTCGCGGATCCGCGCCGAGCCACGCCTCCAGCCTCCGCACCTCCCCCTCCGCGAGGAAGCGCCCGAGCGGCACGAGCGGCTCGGGGATGAGCAGCACCTCCGGCGAGGACTGGGGAGCCTGCGACGGCAGCTCCGGCATGGGACAGGTGGGGAACGCGTGGACGGACAACCCCGCGCCCGCCGCGAGCGAGTGGTACACGGGGTAGACGTCCGAAGGCGCGTGCAGCACCCGGCCCTCGCGCGCGAAGTGCTGGAACAGGGCCCGCAGGAGATCCCTCACGCCGCGCCCGAGCAGGACTCGCGCATCACTCCCGGGCCCCGTGCCGGACAGGCCGAACGCCTCGCGCCACGCGCGCTCGAGCTCCCGCGCGTCTCGCACCGGTGGATCCGCCGGCAGGGCCGGGGCCATGGCGGACAGGGCCTTCGGAGGATTCATGCAGTCGAGCCGGACCAGCCGTGCGCCGCGCTCGCTCGCCAGCAGCTCGCGGCAGAAGCGCTTGTAGGCCTCGAAGTTCATGCCAGCTCCAGTCGGCTGTGGCGATCCTCCAGCGACGCATAGCAAGCGCCGTCGGCGAGCACGTTCCAGCTCCGGGCCAGGCCGTGGGAGCGCTCCCAGAAGAGGCTCGGCTCGGTATAGGCGGCCACCCGCATCCTCCGCCCTCGCACCTCGCCCTCATACACGGGCGAGCCCCAGGGCAGCGCGGCCACCCGCGTCCACCCCTGCTCCTGGAGCCAGTCCGTGGCCAGGGCGAGCGGCACCTGGTGCTCACGGCTCCACAGGTTGGACGGGCGCGAGTGGTACACGGACTCCTCCGAGGTGGAGACATAGAGCTCCTTCCACGTCACCTCCTCCACCCCCTGGGCGGCGGCCCACTCCAGGTACGCCGCGAAGGTCTCCCGGGAGTCGAGCCCTCCGCGCTGGAGCACGGCGACCAGACGCGGGCTCAGGCCGCGGAGGCGCCCCGTCCGGAAGCTCTCCAGGACTCGCTCGGTGCCGGTGTCCAGCCGCATGAGGGCGGCGTTCCGCTCGGGCTCGGGGTGGTGCCGGGAGAGGGAGAGCACCGTCAGCCCGGCCTCCTCGAGTCGTGCGAGCGCGCCAGCCCGCGCCTCCGCCTCCAGGCGCGAGAGGAAGACGCCGTTGGAGATGAGCACCACCTTCCGTGGGAAGCGCGTCGCGCAGGCTCGCACCAGCTCGATCAGGCGCGGCAGGGGAAGGAGCCCGGGCTCGCCACCGCCGGTGATCACCGCCCGCTCGGCCCCCCGCGCCAGCGCCCGATCCAGCGTGCCCTCCACCACCTGCTTCGAGAGGGCCGCCTGGGACTGATCGGCCGAGATGGAGGCCTCGGAGAAGCAGAAGGCGCAGTCGGCCTGGCAACCCCGGGCGATGGGGAGGAAGGAGATGGAGCGAGGCCGCAGCGCGCTGTAGGGCGACAGGGTGGGGTGGAGGACCCGAAGCGAGCGCGCATAGGCCGTCTCCAGCTCCCAGCGCGTGAGGGCGCCACCCTCCTCCAGCGCGTGCACCGCCGTGAGCCGGATCTCCGGCTGGGAGATGAAGCGGCCCAGCCCCGTGCGCTCGTTGGGCAGGAGCAGCTCGGAGGGTACGCGGGTCTCCAGCACGATGAGCCGATCCCCCTCCAGGGCCAGCCGCTCCAGCAGGCGGGTGGCCTTGCGGATGCCGATGTCCAGCTCCTCCCGCTTCAGGAGAAAGAAGCGATCGGGGAAGGTGCTCTCGGGGATGAGGGCCTTCGAGTACCGCAGCGAGTACTTGTCGAGGCCCCGCGCGAGGTTGGACAGGACGGTGACGTGGAAGAGGGTCTCCCCCATGGGCGCCAGCATGGCCCGCGGAGCCCTCCCCTGCCAACCACCTCCCAGGTCACGAAGCGAGCTGCTCAGCCCACCACCACGCGCCGCACGCCCCGGGCCTCCAGCAGCGCGGGCAGCCGCTCGCGGTGATCGCCCTGCAGCACCAGCGCCTCCTCCTCCACCGCGCCGCCGCAGCCCAGCGAGCCCTTCAGCGCCTTGAGCCACGCCTCCAGCTCCGCCGGCCGCAGCCCGAGCTGCTCCACCACCGTCACTTCCTTCCCGCCGCGCCCCTTGCGCTCCATCCGCACCACCGCGCGCGCCGGCCCCTTGCGCTCCTCCGCCTTCGCGGGCGCCGCCTCGGGCACGGGCTTCGAGGGCAGCGCCTCGCGCTTGCCGGCGAGCGCCGCGAACGGGTTGTGGAAGGGCGCCGCGGGAGCTTCGGGCTCGGGCCTCTTGTCTCTCTTTCCCATCGTCGCGCTCACCTCACCCTGCGGATCCAGAAGCTCCCCGGCCCGCTCGCCGCCTCCCGGTAGGAGGAGAACGCCTCTCGCAGCCGCTCCGGGTGCTTCAGGTGCATGAAGCTGCCGCCCCACAGCACCTCGAAGCGATCATTGAAGGTCAGGAACGCCTGGAGCGCGTACTGCTCCGTCCAGAACCGGCGGTGCTCGAGGATCCACGGCTTGGGGTACTCGGCCGGCAGGAAGATGTCGTGGAAGTGGATGACGACGCCCGGCTTGAGCCGCGGGAGGATCTCCAGGATCTCCACCTGGACGTCGCTGCCCACCTTGAGCACGTGGCTCGAGTCGATGAAGAGGATGTCCCCCGCCTCCAGGCGCGCGAACTCCGAGCGCGGAATGTCCTGGGCCTTCACCGGCTCCAGCCGCGTCAGCCCCGGGAAGCCCGCCCGCAGCACCGGGTTCGGGTAGGGCTCGAAGGCCACCAGCTCGCAGGAGACGCCCTGCCGCTGCGCGTTCACCCGACACGCCTGCGCGGACAGCCGCGTCGAGAAGCCCGAGCCGATCTCGAACAGCCGCCGCGGCGCCAGCTCCCGCACCATGCAGTAGAGGATCTCCGCGTCCACCGCCCCGAAGGCGTCATTGCGCAGGTAGAACTCATGCGGGATGGAGGTGGCCGTGCGCGGCAGGGCCTCGTACTCCGCGCGGTACTTCCCGGCGAAGCGCTCCAGCAGCGCGAGCTGCTCCGCCTCGCGCAGCTCCACCCCCACCATCTCCGAGGGCTGCTCCCAGAGCGAGTCCGGGAGCGTCCCCGTGTCGGGGATGGGCTGATAGAAGTGGTTGGGCGTGATGTGGTAGCCGCGCCGCTCGAAGACCGGGAAGAACCGGGGATCCTCCAGCACTCCCAGCTGCTTGCCTCCCGCGAGGAAGCCGCGGGCCAACAGCTCCTTGAGGCGGTACTTGATGGGCACGGGCGCGGCCTCAGTGCGAGTGGGCCACCGGCGGCTGGGGCGGCGGTAGCACCCTGAACGCGGGCGCGCTCGTGTCTCCGCCAGCCATCACCAGGGCATAGAGGAACGGCACGCTGGGCGGCACCTCGCGCCCATTCACCACCACCAGCGGCGTGCCGTGGATGTCGTGCTGCTTTGCGTAGGCGACGTCCTCCTGGATGCGCCGGGTCGTCTCGGGGCTGTTCACGCACGCCTCGAGCTGCGCGCGGCTCACCGAGCCGGAGGAGGCGAGCTCCATGACGAGCTCCGGGTTCAGCGAGCTCTGGGACGCGAAGAGCTTCTCGCGCAGCGCCCAGTAGTCCGGGGCCTGCTCCAGGCAGATCTGCGCCTTGGCGGCCACGCACCGCGTCCCCGTGCCGTCCGAGTGCTCCGGCGGAATGCTGGGGTTGCACGCGCCATCCAGCGGGTACTGCCGGGCCTCCAGGGACATCTTCCCCTCGGGCACGCGCTGCTTCAGGGCGGCGATGGACTCCACCAGCATCTTGCAGTGGGGGCACTTGCTGTCCGTCCACTCGACGATCTTCACGGGCGCGTCCACCGGGCCGTAGCGGCGACGCGCGGGGGCGCGGGCCGGCAGCGGCGTGTCCCGGCGGTACTGATCGAGCGCGTTGGAGGCGAACTGCTGCTCCCGGGGCGACAGGCCCTTCAGGTACGCCTCGATCGAGCCGGGCTCGGCGGTGACCTGCGGCAGCGGCTTCTCGGCGGAGGCCTTCGGGGTGGCCCGCCCCGGAGCGAGCAGGGCGACGAAGCCGGCCATGGCGAACCCGCCCGTCCACTTCAGCGCGCCTCCCCACTCTCCGGCCAGGGGCATCGCCGCGCCGGGCAGCCCGCGCCACGCCACGCCGGCGAAGGCGAGCACCAGCGCATAGGTGCCCAGGCAGGTGGGGCACAGCGCGCCGGCCCCGGCGCTCACGGTGGCGAAGACGACGGTGGCGAGCACTCCCGCGGCGGCCGTGATGCGCAGGCCGTTGACGGCGGGCCGGACGGTGTGGCCTCCGCGCCGCCACACCAGGTAGAGGCCGGCCAGGGCGGTGGCCACCAGGCCCCAGAGCAGGCCCAGGCCCGCCACGGGGATGCCGAGCAGCTCGTGCACGCGGCTGGCGAAGGGGGTGTTCCAGACAGTCTCACAGTTGATGCGCTCGGAGACGCCACACACGGTGGCGCCCCCGCCGCGCAGGGTGAGGAGCTGGGACCACTGGAAGAGGGCAAGCGCGCTCTCTGCGACGCCCAGCGCCAGCAGCGCCACGGCGCCGCGGGAGGGAACGGGAGGGGGCGGGTTGGCCTTCTTGCTCATGCATGCTCCGGAGGCGGGGTCATCAGGACGAGGAGCCGGGCGTTGTCCGGTCCTTCATTGGTTACACCATGCTCCACTCCGGCGGGAGCGAAGACGGAGGCGCCAGGGCCGTGGGATTCCTCCTCGGCGCCAATGCGGAAGCGGCAGCGGCCCTCCAGGACGACGTACACCTTGTCGGACATGGGGTGCCGGTGGGGCTTCTGGGCCTGGCCGGGCGCGACACAGTACACGTCCAGGAAGAAGCGCCCGGACTGGAACACATTGTGCTTCTGGAGCTTCTCGGCGGAGAAGCCTTGGAAGGCGGACAGGTGCTTCACATCCATCGTGGCATTCGCTCCTGGGCGTCTATATAGCGACGGACATGGAACCGCTGTCGCTGCATTTTCTTCACGAGCAGGCAGGCGCCCGCTTTCTGGCGGTGGGAGGCCGGGAGGCGGTGGCCGATTATGGAGACTCGGAGGCCGAGTATCGAGCGGCACGCGAGGCCGTGGCCCTCCACGACGCCTCCTACCGCGAGACGCTCCGGATAACGGGGGAGGACCGCGCCAGCTTCCTGCACGGCATGGTGACGCAGGACGTAAAGGGCCTGGCCCCCGGCGGGGCGGCCTACACGGCCCTGGTGACGGCCAAGGGCGCCATGGTGGCGGACGCCCGCCTGCTCAAGCGCGAGGCGGATCTGCTGCTGGACGTGGAGCCGGGCACGGGCGCCAAGGTGAAGGAATTCCTGGAGAAATACCTCATCTCCGAGGACGCCGAGCTGCACGAGGCGACAGGCGAGTGGGGGCTGCTGCGGCTGCTGGGCCCCCGGACGGCCGAGGTGCTGGGCGCCGCGCTGGGAGCTGCCTTCGAGCCCCTGGACCCCAACGCCACCCGGGAGGCCACCCTGGCGGGGGCCCCGGTGGTGCTGGTGGGGAACCCGAGCTTCGAGAAGCACCAGGTGGACCTGCTCGTCCCCCGGGGAGCGCTGGAGCCGGTGTGGAAGGCGCTCGCCCAGGCGGGTGGGGCGCAGGGGGTGAGGCCGCTGGGCTTCCAGGCGCTGGAGCTGCTGCGGGTGGAGGCGGGGGTGCCGCGCTACGGGCAGGACATGGTGGACACCACCATCCCGCTGGAGGCGAACCTCACGCACGCCATCTCGTACAACAAGGGCTGCTACATCGGGCAGGAGGTGATCGCCCGCGCCACCTTCCGCGGCCACATGAACCGCAAGCTGGCGGGCCTGCTGCTGGGAGAGGTGGAGGTGGCGCCCGGCGCGGAGCTGCGCAAGGGCGAGAAGAAGGTGGGCTGGGTCACCAGCGTGGTGCGCTCGCCGGCCCAGGGGCAGCGGGTGGCGCTGGGCTATGTGCACCGGGACCACCTGGACCCGGGCACGGAGCTGACCCTGGCCGAGGGCCCCACCGTGAAGGTGGCGCCCCTGCCCTTCGCGTAACGCGCCCCTGCCTCATGGAGAGGAGTTCGTGTCGGAGGTGAGCTCGTTCCGAACCACGAGCCCTCCCTTCATCACGAACCGCACGCGCTGCAACTCCGTCACGTCCGCCAGCGGATCCCCGGAGAGGGCGATCAGGTCGGCGTACCTGCCGGGCTCCAGCGTGCCCACGTGCTCCTGGAGCCCGAGCAGCTCCGCGGCCCGCGAGGTGGCCGCCCGGATCGCCTCGATGGGCGGCAGCCCGGCCCGGTGGAGCGCCACCACCTCCCAGGCGTTGCGCCCCTGGCTCCGTGCCGAGTTCGCGTCGAAGCCACTGGCGATCTTCACTCCAGCCTTGTGCGCGAGCGCCACCACCTTGCGCAGGGACTGAAGCCTCTTGTCTCGGAGCTGCCGCGCCTGAGCGTTGGGGGCCTCCTCCACGGCCACCTCGAAGTAACCGATGGTGGGGATGAGAAAGGCCCCCTGCTTCTTGATCAGCTCCAGCGCCGCGCGGTCCGCCTCGTGGCCGTGCTCGATCGAGTCCGCGCCAGCCGCCAGGGCATTGCGGATGCCTTCGCTCGTCACGGCGTGAGCGGCCACCTTGCGGCCGGCCTTGTGCGCCTCCTCGACGATGGCCCTCATCTCCTCGACGGTGAGCGTGGGGTGGTGCCAGTCCGCGTAGAGCTTGAGGAGATCCGCGCCATGGCCGAGCTGCTCCCGTGCCGCGCGGCGCGCCTCCTCGACGCCACTGATGAGCTGCGCGCCGGTGGGCCTGTCCTTCAGGTCGGGTGAGAGGCCAGACGGGTAGTAGGTGCCCACCGCGCCAAGCCCTCGGGTGGACACCAGCATCCTGGGCCCTTCGACCAGCCCCTGGCGGATGGCATCTCGCAGCGCGACGTCCGCGTAGAAGGCCCCCTCGCTCTCGACATCGCGGACGGTCGTGAACCCGGCGCGCAGCGTGGCCCTGGCGTTCGCCGCGCCCTCCAGAGCCCGGAGAGCCTGGGACTTGGTGATCAGGTCCTGGGCGTAGCCCTCGGGGGTCTCTGGCATCCGCGCCAGCAGGTGCGTGTGGGAGTCAATCAACCCTGGCAGCACGGTGGCTCCGCCGAGATCGATCACCTCCGCCCCCTCAGGAACCGGCAGCCCGGGCCCCACCGCCGAGATCCGCTCGTTCTCGATCACGATGACCGGGTTCTTGATGAATGCGCCGCTGCGCACATCGAGCAGCCGGGCGGCACGGACGACCCGCGGCTTCTTCGAAGCGGTCCGAGGTGCAGGCTGGGCCGCCGCGCTCCCGGCCAGGAGGAGCAACGGCCACACCTTGAGGAACAGGCTCATGACACCTCCTACGAACAGGATTATCTGCGACATCATGCAGGAAAGCGCTCCCAGGTCAGCTGCGGAAACTCCTCGCCAGGCACGTCCCCTCTCGGCGGGAGGGTTGAGGTGTGCCCTCCGGTGCATCGTCGTCGTCGCCCACCCGGATGATGAGACCCTGGGCGCCGGGGGGCTGCTCCAGCACCTCGCCGGGGCGACCATCGTGCACGTGACGGATGGCGCGCCCCGGGATCGCCGCCTCCTGCCCTTCCCGCCAGGGTTCGAGATCTCCCGGGAGCGCTATGCCGCCCTCCGGCGCCACGAGGTGACCCGCGCCCTGGGACTGGCGGGCATCCCGCCGGAGCGGCTCCACGCCCTGGGCGCCGTGGACCAGGAGGCGATCCTCGAGGTTCCTTCGCTGGCACAGCGCTTGGTGGCGCTGTTCGACGAGCTGCGGCCAGACACCCTCATCACCCACCCCTATGAGGGAGGACACCCGGACCACGACGCGACGGCGCTCGCCATCCACTGCGCGCTCGCGCTCCAGCGGCACAGCCGGCCGCTGCTCGTCGAGGCCGCCTCCTACAACGCCCCCAGCGGGAGGCTCGTCACCGGGGAGTTCCTGAGGGCCCCGGGAACAGCGCCCCTCACCCTCGCGCTTGCCCCCGAGGAGCAGGCTCGGAAGCAGGAGATGCTGGCCTGCTTCACGACGCAGGCGGGGGTGCTGAGCCTCTTCGACTCCAGCGTGGAGCGCTTCCGGGTAGCGCCTCGGTATGATTTCACCCGCGCTCCCCACGCCGGCCCCTTGCACTACGAGCGCCTCGGCTGGGCGATGACAGGGAGGCACTGGCGACGCCTCGCCAGGGAGGCGCTGGACGAGCTGGGGCTTAGAGGGAGGAAGTGACGGTTGGCACGGATCGTCCTGAGCACGCTGGGGACCCTGGGAGACCACGTCCCCTTCGTGGCGCTGGGCCTGGCGCTGCGGGCGCGAGGGCATGACGTCGTCGTCGCGGTGAATGACGCGGCGCGCCTTCTCTTCGAGCGCGTGGGGCTGACCGTCGTCCGCTGTGGCACGACCTACGGAGCGGAGCAGGCCCGCTCCCACCCGGAGCTCTACGACGAGTGGCGTACGAAGCCCGCGCGCCAGCGCGCCACGCTCCTCCGGCGGAGCTTCGATCTGGGGGCGAACTACCGCGCGCTCCTTCCGGTGTGCCGGAAGGCGGAGCTCCTGGTGGCCGTCTCGCTGCAGCTTGCCGCGCCCCGGGTGCACGACGCGCTGGGCATCCCCTGGGTGGCCGTGTCGCTGATGCCGGGGGAGCTGCTCCAGGCCGCCATGGATGGCTCGGCGGAGGCGGTGCGCCGCCATCGTCCGCGGCGACCTCTGGAGCCGCTGCCCGGGGGGCTCCTCTTCCTCGAGTACCTCCGCGCGGCGCGGATCCTCCTCGCGTCCAGCCCGCACTTCAGCCCCTGCCCGGCGGACGCCTTCCCCGCGCTGCGCGCCACGGGGTTCTGGTTCTACGACGGGGCCGGACAGGAGCAGTGGCGGCCCACGGCCGAGGTGGAGGACTTCGTGAGCGAGCGCCCGGGGCCCGTCGTGCTCTCGCTGGGGAGCCTGCCCGTCCGTGACGCGGCGAGCGTGGTGGCCGTCCACGCCCGCGCCACCGCGCGGATGGGCCTGCGGCTGCTGGTGCAGCGCGGGTGGGCGAACCTCGACGACTCCCAGCTTCCTCCGGAGGTAGACCGGCGCGACGTGCGCGTCACGGGCGCGCTCCCCCATGACTGGCTGCTCGCGCGAGCCTCGGCCGTCGTGCACCACGGGGGCATCGGCACGACGGCGCGAGCCCTGCGCAACGGGTGCCCCATGATCATCGAGCCCCATGGGCGGGACCAGCTCTTCAACGCCGGGCGCATCGTGGCGCTGAGGGCAGGGCTCGCCATGCACCCGCACAAGCTCTCCGCGGAGGGGCTCCACCAGGCGCTGGAGCGAGTCCTCGGAGCGCCCGTGCGGCGCCGGGTCGCGGAGCTGGGCGCAGCGGTCTCCGCCGAGCAGGGCCTCGAACAGGCGTGCCTTCACATCGAGGAGGTGCTCCTGGAAACGCACACGGGCCGCCGCGCGCGATTGAGCCGGCCCTGATGGCTCCTGTAACGTAGCGACGGTAGCTTTGAAGCAAGTCACCTACCCCGAATCCAAGCGGAGAAGATGCATATGTCGAATCCGGCGATCCCAGGCGAGCTGACGGAAGAGGAGCTGGCGAAGCTCGCCGCGGCCAGGCAGACCCTCGGACAGGGCGGCTATGGCGGCGGCGGCGGCTATTACGGCGCATTGGGGTATGGCGGAGGTGGTGGCGGCTACGGAGGCGCTCTCGGGGAGACGCCGAAGCGGGGCTCCACGAAGCGGAAGAGCGCGGCGAAGCGCACCGCCAAGAAGGCCCCGAAGAAGGCCGCGACGAAGCGCACCGCCAAGAAGGCCCCGAAGAAGGCCGTGACGAAGCGCGCCGCGAAGAAGGCCCCGAAGAAGGCCGCGAAGAAGGCCGCGAAGAAGAGCGCGGCGAAGCGCACCGCCAAGAAGGCCCCGGCCCGGCGCGGTGGCAGGCGGTAGGCCCTCGGCGCGGCGCACAGGCCCGGCACTCTGGCTCACGTCAGCGCGGGCTCAGGCCTCGAGCTGCCGGCGTGCCGCGTGGATGAAGGCCTCGAACTCCGGCCAGTTCGTCACATAGTCGGCCGTGGTCAGCGGCGGCCGGGGGGCACGCAGCTGCACCGGCCGCCCGAAGAAGCGCTCCAGCTCCGCGCTGTGGAAGGCGGGGCTGCAGAGCTCCTCATACGTCAGTCGGATGGCTCCAGGGACCTGGGCCAGCTGGGCGTGGCTCGCGTGGACATAGAGGAGGTTGTCCAGCACCGCGCTCCGATCCTCACGGCGGAACGTCCAGGCGGCCTGGGCCCCTCCCGCCCGCCGCCAGGAGCCCGTCCGCAGGGCGACGAGGAAGCTGGCGACCGTGGCGGCGACATCGGCGCGGACGAGGACGATGAACTGAAGGTCCTCGCGCTCGATGAAGGCCCGGTAGCGCGGGTGCCGGTTGGGCATGCTCTTGAAGCCGGCGTAGCGGTACGCGGAGCCCTGCGCGAAGAACCGCTCCAGCAGCTCGCCGCGGCTGCGGATTCGCCGCCCGCTCAGCGCTTCGAGCCGCTGCTTGTACGTCTCGCCATGGTCCGGGTGCAGGAGCTCGTTGTCGACACAGGTGAAGAGCTTGTGCGGGACCAGCACGTCGTCCCACGCGGCCAGCCCGTCCATAAGGGACGTGGAGCCCGTCCGGCCCGTGGTGAGGACACAGAAGCGCCGCGGGGGTGCCATGGGCGCATCATCGCTTCACCCCGGGCCTCCGCCAAGCGTGGCCTCTCCTTCTCCACGAAGCTCAGTACAGCACGCCGTCCAGCTTCTCCAGCGTCGCCCGGATGGCCTCTGGAGTGGTGCCGCGCCGCCTGGCCAGCGCCGGGGCCGAGTACGTCACGGCCACGGTGGAGGGTGGCTCCTCCGCGAAGCCCTCCACGACTATCGGGCCGATGTCTCCTGGCCAGGAGAGGGCACTGAGCTCGCGGCTCCGGCGGGCGGGGTCGAGGATGGTGAAGCAGGGCCAGGGAGGAAAGCGCAGGGTGCTGGTGTCGCACTCGAGGAACCGACACGCGTCCAGGGTGGCCGCGCTGAAGTCGCAGTCCTCAAAGCGCCCTTTCACAGGGGAGTTCGGGTAGGGCCCGAAGTCATTGCCCGTGAGGCGTCCAGTAAACCGGCACCCTTTCAGGAAGTTGGTCTCCCACCGAAAGCCCTTCAGCTCCTTCTTCACGTCGATGGTGCAGTCGATCAGCTGGGCCCCTGAGATGATCAGCCTTTTCGTGGGAACTCTCAGGACGAGTGTACAGTTCTTCAGTATCAGCTTCGGACCGAGACAGTAGAGATCGTCCGGCTGGCTGAGTTCGAGCCGTTCACCCTCGATCACCCGGTCTTCGAAGATGATGTTGTTCAGCCACATTCCCGTGCCTCTCAGAACGTGATCATCCGAAAGAACGTGTCGGCCATACGGCGGCCGTGCAAGACCGTGTTCGAATCCGTCCCTGAGAGAATCTCGTATCTGTAACCCGAAGCCCGGTCAATGACGTCAACCCCTCGCTTGCTCCATTGCAGATGACGGAACCGGTCTTTCACCGCGTTCTCTACAAAGCGCCCTCGGGCCTGGCGCTCCAGCAAGCGCGCCAGCCAATGCTTGCCCTGAGCTCGGGCCTTGCGGATGGCTTCGCGTTCGGCTTGGCTGAGGTTGTCCGGACTCCACCGTCTGGTGGCTTGCCGAGCGGCGGCTTGGAGTTGGTCACCTACTGGGTCAACCGCCGGGATCTCCTTCACGGACTTGTTGGCTGGCACATGCCATCGCTGCCCGTTGCCGTGTTGTCTCCCAGGGTGCGGCCAAAACGATCGCTGGCTGCACGCACATGGGCGAAGAAGGAGGTGGCCTTGTTCACGTCCACCACCAGGGTCGCCCAGCCGTCCATCAAGCTCCACAGGGTGCCCACGCCCAACCACGCGATGAGCGCCACCGTCATTGCCGCGGCCAACCCCTTCGAGACGGGTTCAGGTAGCAGCCAGAGCGTGAGATACACCACGCACGTCCACACGATCGTGGAGAGCACGGCCTGGGGCTCCACCTGTGTCGGGTCTCCTCTGCCGCACTGTGCTGGACAGAGAAGGTCAACCTGCACAGGCGGGGTGACGGCTGCCTACTCATTGGGTAGTCTGCGTGAGGGTGGGCTGACAGCCCCCGCACGCGGAGGCAAGCGATGGAGGACATGCCGA